>CP003083.1:0-307276 GCA_000306725.1 Methanolobus psychrophilus R15
CAAGCACCTCATCCTAATTTTCAAGCAAGTCAGAAAAGGTTTTTCCTGTATAAAACGTTCTCGTAATTGAAAATGTTTTCACACGAGGAATATTTTGATTACAGTTCGGTTATTGGTGTTGAATCCTTCAAGTAGTACTCAAAAAGTTCTTTTCCCCATTGAAGCGCACTTTCACTCGAACAAATAACTCGTTTATTATCCGAAACACCTTGATGTGTCAATAATTTCAACATTATGCTATAGTCATTGATTGAAATAGATAAGAAGTCAAAACGATTTGGATATATACTTAAGTTAATGTTTGAATTTTGGCTGAGGACCTTGAATTTTTCGGGATTGTCCTGCATGAGTTTTTCAGAAAGCTCTTTCGAGATGATTATGGATATATTCACTTTATTTGCTATTAACTCGGAAAATGTTTGTTCAAAATGAGGAAATACAAATGAACTCATCGTGAATACAGATTCTGACATTTCAGCTTCTTCAGTAAACTGAGGATTTCGATAAACTAGACCCACATTAGACTAAAATATAAATATTAGATAAATAAATTAAGTATCATGGATGATTTGACTGATTTTGCTCTTAATGAAGAATATAAACGCCTTCAATCCGTTGGAGACAAGCTTGCAGAAATAGAATCACTTATTGATTGGAAACCGTTTCGTCCAATTCTGGAATCAATGTACAAGAACAGAACAGCTTCAGGCGGCAGGCCTGAAGCTGATGTTATTGTGATGTTTAAAATGCTTGTTCTACAACAGTGGCATGGTCTTTCTGATGCTGAACTTGAAAGACAGTGTATTGACAGAATATCCTTTAGGAAATTTCTGGGGTTTCCTGGATATGTTCCAGACAGTACAACTGTCTGGTCATTTAGAAAGAGAATTAGCGATAATGGAAAAGAGAAAGAAATATGGGACGAGATGCAAAAACAGCTTAATGCTCTTGGATTGAAGATCAAAAAAGGGATGATCCAGGATGCCACATTCATCCACTCCAACCCTGGACATGCTAAAGCTGATGAACCTCGTGGAAAGGATGCTAAAACAGCTAGAAGCAAAGATGGAACCTGGGCAAAAAAAGGTGGCAAATCTCATTTTGGCTACAAGCTTCATACAATTATTGATAAGGAATATGAACTGATCAGAAGATTTGAAACAACAACTGCATCAGTACATGATTCACAGGTAGATCTATCTGAAGTGGGTGAAGTAGTCTACCGTGACAAAGGATACTTTGGAGCAGTTGCAAAGGGTTTTGCAGCAACAATGCAAAGAGCTGTAAGAGGACATCCATTAGGAATAGCGGAGATTCTCAGAAATGAGCGGATAAGTGTGCAGCGAGTTACATGTGAAAGAGTCTATGCAGTAGCAAAGGAAGTGTTCAAAGCAGGAAAAGTGCTTCTTACAACAGTAAAAAGAGTAAATGTGAAGATGTTGATGACAGCTTTTTCTTTTAATCTTCATCAATTGAGAACACTGAAAAGGAAGGGAACTGTCTAGGATAGCGTAAGCTATCCTAAAATTAAGGTGAAAAGGAACAAAAACATAAAAATCTTGGATGAAGTGGGACGAGTAACAACTTGGATTTATCCGATACTTAAAAAAAGAGGGGTTAATCTGAATCCTCAACTGTTTGTCCTCCTCGAATATCTCGTGTAAACCAATCTTAATTAAGTTGCATGGACCCAACTCGCTTATTCTGTTGAATAAATGTGAAGGGATGAAATCAAGCTTATGTGTCCCCCAATAAGAAATGTCGATATCAAGAACATGGGTTATATCAATAAGAGGAATCATTTCCGTCGTTATGAGCTTTCCAAGAGTTGTTAATTCATATGTATCTTTATCGTGGGTTACAAGATAATGCTCTTCCACTACTCTTATTTGAGGAAGTAATGCCTGCCTGTTCGTATCGAGTGACTTGAGAAGATAATCCATTTCCTGAGGTTCGTCTTTCAATAATAAAAGAGTATTCTTTCTTTTCTCAGAGGCAAATATGACATCAAGTAGAGGTTTCTTCATGAAGACACACCCTATCTCCCCAATATGTTTGGACATTACTACATATCAACTTCAGGGTATTTATGTCATTCCCTAAATTGTTAACAGTGTTAACTAATCTGTTACAATTGATTTGGACAAGCAATTCATAAACAGCAATTTCATAAAATATCATTTAAAAAGGAAGTCCCATATTTCCTAAGCAGACACCTTGCATGCTCTCCATGATGAACTATTATTGGTCATGCAAAATTTACGTAACTTACATCGCAAACTGACGGGTATTTTTTGGTTTATTCTACTTCAATAACCGATTATTGTTTCCTAATGCTTTAACTGTTATTCTCGTGAGAGATTGTAGAAGGGAAGGATAAATGTGTTAGGTGAAATGATAGGTGAATCTGAAGGTAAAACAACAAGCATCAGAATACTTCCATCCAAGGGAAATGAACCCACATATGAAGTTACAGAAGAGTTTAAGGGTAATCTCTTGGGTATTGAAATTTCGGATATGACAACATACAAGTATGTCATTAAGGAAGGAGGGATAATGTATGGCAAAGGACAAGGAGTCACTCTGACAAAGGAAGGAGATGCGCTTACATACACAATTTCAGGAGTAGGAGGGTTCAAAGATAAAGGTCCTGCAGTCAGTTTTCGTGGAGCTTTATATTATCGGACATCATCTCCTAAATTTTCTCGCCTCAATGGCATTGCTGTCATCTTTGAGTATGAAGCTGATGAAAATGGAAATTCACATGCTAAACAATGGGAATGGAAATAATCAATTCGAAATCATCCGACAGCAACAGTTAATCTCTGATCAAAAAATAGAGACAATCGGGATGGTTGAGTTGAGACTTAAATGATATTGGGAAATATTTAGGTCTCGTAAGGAAAAAGGCGCTTTAAAGCGTGATGGTTTGACAGGCGCCTCTCCTTGTCTTTAATATATTGACTTAATCTATTAAATCAATCAGAGCGGCAACTTCATTGTGGCTTAGAATAAAAAAGAATCCTATGGTTATTAGAAAGCTGCCGCAGATGTAAAGCAGTCTCTGGTGAGTACGGCGTGACACAAGCTGCTTACCTCTGGCGAATGTTGAAGATACAGATACGAGGAACCCAAGGTCTGCCAGCCAGTGCCCGAGGATAAAGGCAAATACTGCAAGAACGCCTGCGAGATACTGCTGCATGATGATTGCGGTGCCTGCTGTTAACCACCAGAAGAGAAAGGTGGGATTCAGTGCTGATGTGAGGATGCCTGCTGAGACGGGACCGCTGGAAATATCGAGCTTACCGGCGGCGGCATTAATGTCCATTGTCAGTGCCTCTTTTGCTTTGCGGATAATGATCATCCCGAAAAGCGCCATGGCTAAACCGCCTATTATAGCTATGTTCGATAGCATATCCTTTACAATGAGGGTGGATGCACCCATGATGATAAGCAGGATGAGAGTAGTTTCTACAATAGAGTGACCGCCAAAGACATAAAATCCGGTCTTCCATCCTTTTTTCAGAGATATGCTAACCGTTGCAAGCATCATGGGACCCGGCACAAGTGCGGCAGAGACACCTATAGTGAATCCGAGAATGAAAGCCTGCGCCAAGTCTATTATATTCATCACCATGAGAGGTCACCATGTTAAATATAAAATATAATATATATAGCAGAATCATTAAAAGGAAATGAATTCTGAATAACTTATTTCAAATTACTGTAATCTGTGTTGAATTTTCCAGGTAGTACTCAAATAGTTCTCTTCCCCATTCTACTGCTGCAGGACTTATGCATATCAATTGCTTGTAATCATATGTGCCTTCAGCAGTTAACAGTCTCAACGCAAGGCATGAATCATTTACTTTTAGTGAAAATAAATGCATCTTGTGGGGATATAGGTATAGTGTAACTTGCTTATTATTCACGAGTTTTCTCAATTTATCAAAATTGTCTCTTGTAACTTTGCTATAAAAGCATGAATCAAAGATGAGTGATAGATGAACTCCTTCATCAATCAAATCTTCAAATAAATTAAAAAAGGTTGGTTGGAGGCCAGCTGCTATCATCCTAAATGATTCTGAGTTTCTTGAAATTTGATGGATCTCTCTATTGCACTCGAAGATGTCCACAGGACTGGGTTGAAATAAAGTGCAAGAATCAATTTCATACAGTTTTTTTAGTAAATGTGGAGGAGCAAAATCTAATCTCCGTTTGCACCAGTAACCATCAGCGAAATTCACAAACTTTTCCATGCACAAAAGAGGCTTCAATTTCTCAATAACCAGATTTCCTAGAAGAGTTAACCTATAAACATTATTTTCCTTGGTTACTAAATAGTATTTTTCTAGCAATTCTATGTTAAAAAGAAGTTCGTCTTTTGTGGTCTCTAGGGATTTTCTAAGTTCATCACAGTCTTTTGGACCGTTATCTAAAAGCAAAAGTAAACGGCTAGAGTTTTCCGATGCAATCACTATTTGAAGTGATCTATCTCCCATTTAGCTTGCCTCCTTTTTATGAACGGTTTAGTAAAGAACATATTGACTAGAATATTTTCCAGTAGAAATAAGTTTTACAAATGTCGTTTCCCCATTCAATGAAAATAAAGGTTCTTTTGTATTTATAGATTACCAATATAACATTAGTTTAATGGTATAATCTCAAAATTTACTTGCTCTAAATTAAAAATCCCTTAATGCAGTTGAATCTTCAAGGTAATATTCAAATATTTGCTTTCCCCATTCAAGGGAATCAAGGTCAGAACAGAGAATATGTTTATTGTCGTAATCTCCACTATTTGTTAAAGGGCTCATCCTCAGGTAGTGATCATTAATTGCAAAGGACATGAAGTTCATCTCTTTTGAGTAAACAAATAAATGAAAGATGTCACTTTTTATAATCTCTTGAAATTGATTCTTTGATTCACTACTAATATCTCTGGAGATTATGACATAGACGTTTACATTGTTTTTGATCAGTTCGGAGAACACGGCATTAAAAGACGGATGAAAATATGAGGTAACTATAAACAGGGATTTAGATGTTTTCGATGCCTCACAGAATATTTTAAAGTCTTCAAACATTTCAATAATAGGAGGATTTGTCATTTCACATTTCGCGACCTTGCTCATCAAATCAAAAAAGTGAGGTGGGATTTGATTTAAAATATGATCATTCTCTAGATCATAGTCAACGGTCTCTAATAAAGAACCTATTGTATCAACTATAAGTTTTCCTATAATTGTTAATTTGTAGACACTACCTAGTTGGCTGATAAGTTGATTGTCTTCCAATGCTTTAATCTGCAAAAGTAAGTCATGTCTACTGGTTTTGAATGAGTTAAGAATGGTTTCTCTTTCTTTGGGACCATCCTTTAATAGCAAAAGTACACTTTTTCTTTGTTCTGATGCAAGTATAATATCAAATAAAGAGTCCTTCATTGCCCATATTGTCCCCAATAATATTACGTATGGACCTGCTCCTACAAATACTAACTCACAATGAAAAGTAGATTGAAATTGTAGTACAGATAAAAATCATCATTGATGTTCAATTTCAGTAATAAGAATGGAATCCTTTAGATAATACTCATAAAGTTCTTTTCCCCATTTGAGCGCATCCTCACTTGAACATATGATTCTCTTAGTGTCATAGCCACCCTCCAGTGTAAATGTTCTTAGCATAACTGCGTGGTCTGTAAGTGTGAATGACGTAAAAGGGAAATTAGAAGGGTATCTATATAGTTCTATATTTGGGTTTTGTGAAATATATTGTAAGTCCTCACTTTTTTCATGCAAAAGTTTTTGGTATAAATCATCTGATACGATGAACGATGCGTTCACATTTAATTCCGTCATCTCAGTGAATAATTTCTCAAAGTGAGGAAACATAAATGAAGTTACTGTGCATATAAACTTTGTCCTTTTAGCTTCCTCAACAAAGGTTTCATCTTCATCAAAGATTTCACTTATTTGAACAGTGACTGAAGTACATGATTCTAATTCATTAATTCTTTTTAGTAAATGAGGTGGAATAAAATGAAGATCGTGGGATCCCCAGTACTCTATATTGTTGCTAAAAACATCAATATTCTTTAGAGCCAGTGCAATATCATCAACAATAAGTTTCCCAAGGTGTGTCAGGATGCAAGTATCCCTTTCGTTCGTTATCAAGTAATGATCTTCAAGTATCCTTATTTGTGGCAGGAGAGCTTGTCTTGATGTATCTAAAGATTTAAGGAGATATTCCATATCTTTTGGTCCATTCTGCAGCAATAGGAGAACTTCCTTTCTCTTCTCTGATGCAAACATCACATGAAGTAATGGTTTCTTCATACTTCCACAGCCCCTTTATTAATTATGTGAGTAGTGATATTTAAGGTAAACCTCAAGATTTTCTACTGTTAGTCAGCAGGATATTTAGCTCGTAGAAATCCTTTTAATCAGAACTCATTAAAATACTTTCATGAATATCAAAAAAGTATATAGTATATGAGAACAGGTTAAATGTAGGTGATAAAATGACAGAGCCAGAAAAGGAAATTGAAAAGAACTATTCATACAATAAGCAACAACTATAGTCCCTAACTCAACAAATCACACTTTTTATTTGTGCATTAAATGTTTCTATCCATTTTTTTGCAAACGATAATGAGCTCTCTATCCTCATAAATTCCATTTTGATAATATTCCTCAAATGTTCTTTTGATTTGACAAATTTGACTGACACTTCTCTTTTGATTGTTTTCCAGACAAATTCTACTGGATTTAGATCAGGTGAATAAGGTGGTAGGAACACAAGTGTTATTTTTAAATCTCTCGCTTTACTTATCGTTTTCTTTGCATGATGCGATCTTGCATTATCGAGAACAAGAATTATTCTTTTCCCTGGGTTTTGCTCTACAATTTTTTCCAGGAATTCACACACATCTTCTGTTTTTGAGCTTTTCATAAAATCAATGATACTGTTCCCGTTGATCGAATAAAACGCAAATGCATTTGCTTTAACGTAATCCGTATTTTTTATTATCAACGGTTTTTTAAATGACCATAATCTTTGCGTGTTTGCTTTTGTTTGTGGTGAAGATTCATCCAGAAAACCTATGATATACTGCTCATCTTGACCAATATTTTTTGGAATTGCTTCGGTTAGTTTTTTTTAAGATCTCTTCAGCGTTTTTAGGTCTTCTGTAGTCAAGGGGATATGGCTTTGAGTGATACATGTTAAAACTGTGAAGTATAACTCCTACTTGTTTCTCTGAATATTCTACGCCATATTTTTCCTTTATTAACTTCCAGACTTCTCTTGTAGTCCAGTAATCCTTATTTTCCAACAAAGCTCTTAATTCCTTTTTTTGTTCATCAGTAAGTTTGGATTTCCTACCTCCGCCAAAATTTGGCATTAAGGCGGCATAGCCGCCTTTATTCCAACTTTCTTGCCAGCAATATCCTGTTTTCTTAGTCACTCCTACTTTAGTAGCAGCTTCTTCTACAGAATCCCCTAAATATCTAAATTTAACAAAATAGAGCCTTTTCAACACTCTTGAATTGTTCTCGTGTGTGATCAAATCGTTAATCTCGTCGAGAATTACCTTTCGGTCAATCAGAATTTGTTCTTTCCCCGCCATAAGATAAGATAAACATTAATACGTGTAGTAAGTTGCGTTGAACACTATAAATAGATGGAATTAGATTTCATTGCACTTTCAACAAAATCTTTATTGATTTCAAACATCTCAATGACATTAGGTTTTAAAACCTTACATTTCTGAAGTTCGTTAATTCTTTCAAGGAGATGAGATGGAATGAAACCAAGGTTATGAGCCCCCCAATAATCAATATCCATATCCAAAACTTCAGTAGTGCTCACAAGCGGGGCCATTTCATTGACAATTAATTTTCCAATAGTTGTCAGCTCATAGGTATCTTTACTATGGTTAACAAGATAATGTTCTTCAAGCATCCTTATCTGTGGAAGCAATGATTGTCTATTTGTCTTTAAGAGTCGAAGTAGATCTTCCATTTCTTTGGCTTCATCCTGTAATAACAGGAGAGTTTCCTTTCTCTTTTCGGACATAAAGAGAATATCAATTAACATTTTTTTCATTTAACGCACTTCCTTCTAAATAAATACAAAATTGTTTAATCCAATCTACAGCATCCATTTGATAGATATTGCTATTTATACTAATTTTATTTCAAAGTGAATAATTAATGCACAGTTTTAACAAAACTAAATTTAATTTATTTTATGTCTCCAAGTCACCTTTTCGATGGGAACTCCAATGTAAAGATTAAATACTATGCATAAGAAGTTGCTTTGCAACTTGAAGTTCCTTTCAATATGTTGTCAACGTCACTCACCAACTTCCTGTAAGCTTCCCTTGATTGCTGCACCTTGTTGAGATAATGAAGCTATAAAATGGGACAAGGAGGTCTGCATAATTTGCCCTCACCCCCCTCAAGACAAAAGTTTCAGCATCATCTTCTTGAACTTTTCCTTTACCAAGGTATCCAAGTTGTCTTTGGTTGCAACCGGCTGCTGCATAGCAAACATCCCGTTGGCCTTGAGGATTGCATCGTCCACATCGCGCCCCGACAGGTGAAACACTTCGCATGATCAACGAAGGCGCTGCAATGATACGCACTAAAGGGGAAGAAGGGACTGGTGATGTCAGTAAGGCTGTAAAACACATGAAGGAGATAAAGGGCTATATACGGTCACTTGCCAGAATGACACATGAGGAACTAATCCTTGCAGCACGCGAGATAGAAGCTCCCATTGAGCTGGTAGTGGAAACTGCTTAACTGCAGAGACTTCCGGTTGTGAACTTTGCCGCAGGCAGAGTGGCTGCACCGCAGATGCAGTTGATTGGGGAAAAGAACTCTTTGAATATTGCCGTCAGCAATCTGCGTTGATTACCGATATCTGAAAGGGTCTCATTTCAATCCGAGTGGATATCAAATAGGAAAGTGTTACCTTTCCCAAGGTTATTTTCCACCCAAATGTTACCACCGTGCAGCTCGACAAACCGCTTGGCCAAAGATAATCCAATCCTATGCCGCCATATTTTCTTGTTATTGAACCGTCTATCTGGATGAAAGGGTCAAATATCTTATCGATATTCTCTTTAGCAATACCAATACCATTGTTGTGAACAGAAAATATAATTGTATTTTCTCTCTGCTCAGCTTCAACTTTTACTGTGCTTTGAGCACCTGGAAGCTTAATGGAGTTTTATCCTTTTTAAATCACCAAGTAATTTTCAGGAGGAGATAGGTTTTCTACAGAGCCTAAATGCGTTTAAGTTAAATAAGAATAAAACCCACTTTATAAATGTGGAGCAAGGAAATGCGCTACAGCGGGAAGTGGAGTACGCGAGAGACATTGATAATAAAGGTTCCTATATTGAAAGGTCTGGTAGTAAGGCGAATGACCCAGAAGAGTGGAAAGGATAGAGATTGCCTGAACTAAAAAAGATGGTGCCTCTTATTTTGCATTGTAGACAACACTGCCCCAAGACAAGAGAGTATGAAATAAACAGAAGGTATGGGCAATGTATGAAGAAGTGATTAACGAATTTCAAGGAAAGGCCATTAGCATGAGGATTGTCGAGCCTTTCGAAATTGGTCTGAAGCTCGAAGCGACGAGTCAGACAACCGTCCACTTACCTGGGACCGAGGCGGAAGGGCTGGGAACCGGAATCGGCGATGGTTATTCAAGTATATCTGGTAAAGAGGTGATGAGGTCATGAGATTGGAACTGCTCAAGGTAGGAGTGGTACTTCTTTTCTGTATCACCCTCGCAATCACCCCTGTCCAGGCACAGCCTCAGACAGAAGACATTGAGATAAGAGATTTTGCCTTCCAGCCCGAAGCGATCACGATTGAACCCGGAACAACCGTTGTCTGGACGAATTATGACACTGTCCAGCATACGGCCACCAGTACCGAGGATATCTTTGACTCCGGTCTCTTTGGAGAGGATGAAACATTCGAGCATACCTTTACGGAACCGGGCACTTACGAATACTTCTGCACAGTCCATCCGTTCATGGAGGGTGAAGTAGTCGTTTCGGAAGAAGAGCCCGGACAGGTTGAACCGGGCGTTGTGGTGACGGATCAGCCGATAGTTAACGATACGGTAACAGTCGATGAAGTGGTCAGCGACGGCCCCGGCTGGATCGTCATCCATGCCGACGAGGAAGATGCTCCAGGTCTGGTCATCGGCTACAGCCCTGTAGATGACGGAGTGAATGAGAACATCACTGTCGAGATCGAGAACGCGACCGAGATCCTCCATGCCATGCTGCATATCGATGCGGACGAGATTGGTGTCTATGAGTTTCCGGGCCCTGACATCCCGGCGGAAGTCGATGGGGAAGTGGTGAACGTGCCATTCAACGTCACCGAGATTCCGATGGAGGAACAGGAGCAGGTGGGCCTTGATCTCGTTGCCGAGGGATTCACTGCACCGGTTGGGCTCACTTCACCCGATGATGGAAGCGGGAGGCTCTTTGTGGTCGATCAGGCCGGCGAGATCAGGATCATTGATGCAAATGGCACCCTGCTTGAGGAGCCCTTCCTGAATCTCACGAATCAGATCATCGAGCTGCGAGAGGATTTCGATGAGCGCGGGCTGCTTGGTCTTGCCTTCCACCCGAACTTCACCGAGAACGGCAGGTTCTTTGTCTACTACAGCGCCCCGCTCAGAGAAGGGGCGCCGGAGGATTGGAACCACACCAGCCGGATATCAGAGTTCAATGTGTCGGAAGACGATGAGAACCGGGCGAATCCCGACTCCGAGCGGGTGATCTTGGAGGTCGACCAGCCCCAGTTCAACCATGACGCCGGTTCGATCGCCTTCGGCCCTGACGGCTACCTCTACATACCGCTCGGTGACGGCGGCGGTGGCAACGACGTCGGTGTAGGACATCCGCCGGAAGGCAACGGGCAGAACACAACCACGCTACTTGGAAGCATTCTGCGGATCGATATCGACGGCGAGGAGCCCTACGGTATCCCGGAGGACAACCCATTTGTCGATGATGACGAGGTGCTGGACGAGATCTACGCCTACGGATTGCGCAATCCATGGCGCATGACGTTTGATGCGGGAGGGGAGAACCATCTGTTTGCTGCCGATGCCGGACAGGAATTCTGGGAGTCGGTGAACATCATCGAAGCTGGCGGCAACTATGGCTGGAACCTTAAAGAGGGAAGCCATGCCTTCGACCCCGAGAACCCGCTCGATACTCCTGAAGAGGTGCCCGAAGTCGGTCTCCGCGGCGAGCCCTTGATCGACCCGATCATCGAGTATCCGAACGCGAAACAGTCCGATGGTCTCGGGCAGGTTGTTGTCGGCGGATATGTCTACCGCGGCAGTGCCATTCCGGAATTCGAGGGGCGCTACATCTTCGCCGAATGGAACCGGGCGGATTCTCAAGGCGACGGTATAATCTTCATCGCGACGCCGCCAGAGGATAACGTCACAGAAGAGATGTGGGAGTTTACGGAACTAGGGGTGGCCCCCAACCAGACGATTGGCTCCTACATCCTGGCAATTGGACAGGACGCGGACCGTGAACTCTATGTCCTGACCACACAGAATCGCGGACCGACCGGAGAAACGGGCAGAGTTTACCGCCTCGCTCCGCCTCCCGAAGAATCCGAACCGTTCCAAGCACCTGGATTTGGCAAGTTTACGACTATGTTCGTCATTGCAACTGCATATGTCATAGGAAAAAGTTGACTTGTAGGGAGTTGTAGGTGGAATATAAAGAAGAGTGGAGAATTAATATGTGTTTAGAGGAAAGACCATTGGCATGAGAATAATCGAAATTCTCGAGAACGGCCTGAATTATGAGAACAATTGCCTTGAAAAGTGTTATTCCTCATAAGGAGGAATGCATTTTATTATTTAACTTTGCAGGGTTAAACCGAATACCATGATCTCCAGGGTAAGGCCTTCTGTGGTCATTGTCACCGTGCCAGATCTCTGCAGGGATACCATCGGGGAAAGCATCACGTGTGTTGACCCCTGAAACTCGGATACTTATCCGTAGATGAATACATTTGCCACAAGTTAGGCTGATGATAACCTCCTCCAGGGAAAGATCATCGATTATCATTTGGGTTCACAGGCTTTCTTCTATCTCTTTGGTGATGGGGATTGGCATCAGACCACTGCGGCAATGGTGATGAAGTGGAGGACGATATAAGTCAACATCTCCATTTGACAGATCAAAAATAGTCCCATGTAAGGCCCTGAACTGATCTGTAGTCCTGTCATCAAGCTCTGCATCGAACTCAACATATTCCGCTCCACGCTGACGATACCGATACACAGTTGTGTTGGTGGCGACATCTGCAGTGAAAGTCTTGGCAACTTACAGCTTTGTATCGTTCTCGTGTGATCAAATCGTTAATCTCGTCGAGAGTTACCCTTCGGTCAATCAGAATTTGTTCTTTCCCCGCCATAAGATAAGATAAACATTAATACGTGTAGTAAGTTGCGTAACACTAGTACAGGACTACCAGATTGCTCCCACGAAGAATATTTGTCAACACCAGACTCTTAAGATAGTGTCCTCCTTCCGGCCTTGCGGACTGGAAGGAGGTCTATAGGTTACTATATCCTTTTACTCCACCGGTCCCAATTCAAGGTAATCAGGTCTTTTGGGGTCACGTACATCCCGACCTGTTTTTCCCATGTACAGGAAAGTCCACCATAGCGTGAATACTGCGGGCAGTACAACAATACTTAGCACAGCGCTTACTACGCTCCATATGATTGACAGGTATTCAAATGGTGTGAACAACATACCGATAACATTGGGTGTGACAGCCACCACAATGGTAATGAGCCACAGTATCGCTACAGCGGCTTTGTTGTTCAAAAAGAACCTATACCCGGCTTTAATAGCCTGGATCGGCCCGAGATTGTCAACGACAAGTGCATAATATGTTACTGCCAGTATGATACTTATTATAATGCTGTAAACGATCCAGAGCGCAAATCCGACACCAAGTGCTAACAGGCTTTGCATGATAGCATCAAGGTTTGTAAGATCACCTATCTGCAGAATGCCAGGTATAAGGAAAATAATGCCAGCCAGTATGATCAGATAGACCAGTACCTGTAATAGGAAATAGTTTAAAAAATGTGTCTTACCGGAATTAAACATCTCCTCATAGCTGGTTCTGCCATTAGCTGCCACATCTTTTGCCATTCCGATCGCACCGGCTGTAAAAAACGCCTGTATCAAAAGACTGATGATAAGCATTATCACAAGGCCCACTCCAAAAAGCATAATATAGGGAGCAAGCGCTGCAACTATATCACTCATGACGGGCTCAGCTATTATTGGATCTATCGATGGTACTACTGCTGTTATGAATAGGAATATATAAGATATCCAGATAATTCCCACAATAAGAACAGAAAGAATGAAAGGCAGCGATATCTTCAAATTCTTACTCCATGCTACTAACCCACGACTCAATAATTCTTCTATAGTTATAGACACAATAATCCCCTTAACAATTGACTATATAGAAGTTTGCGATCATACTGTGAACTACTACCGGTTAAAACCGGTGGCTTCCTACTTCGTTCCCCTGACTTGTGCCAGTGAGTCCATAGGCTCTTCCCGCAGTTCCTGCGGTGTTTAAGTTACTCAATGCTATTTTCTTGATGTTGATAGATGCATTGATGTCTCTGTCATGCAATGTTTTACATGCTGGACATTTCCATTCCCTGATATCAAGAGTTAATTCCTTGAACTTGTATCCACAGACATTACACAATTTAGAGGATGCATCGAACCTACCTATCTTCAGGATAGTCTTACCCAACCACTCTGCCTTGTAGATCAACTTGTCAACAAATCCAGACCAACCAACATCACTGATGCTTTGAGCTAAACAATGATTTCTAACCATTCCTTTCACATTCAGGTCTTCTAGCACAATGGCTTGACTTTCGCGAATTATCATTGCTGAGACCTTATGCTGGAAATCGTTTCTCTGGTTAGCTATCAAATGATGATGTTTTGCTAATTTGACAATTGCTTTTTTCCTATTCTTTGAACCTTTTGGTTTTCTGGATACACTCCTCTGTAATTTGACGAGTTTTTTTAATGACCTTTTCAGGAACTTGGGATTTTCAATTTCTTCTCCTGTTGAGAGAACAGCAAAGGTCTTGATCCCGACATCAATTCCAACTGTTGTTTCCTCAGTAAATAATTCAGGTTCAGGATAAGGTGCATGGTCTTCAATAAGAATACTTACGTGATATCTTCCAGCTGATGTCCTGGAAACAGTCAATGTTTTGAGAACCTTGAATTCTTTGTTCAATTTCTGGTCAAGGATAATTTCACCATTAACCTCCTTGGTTACAAGGTTATTCTCAATGAATTCCTTGCTCAGAAAATCCCGATGAAGAATGATCTTCATCCAACCTATTTTTGGGAGATATATTTGAGAGGAAGTTAGGTTGATCTGATAGTTTTGAGGAATCTGAAATGAGAAATGTTTGTCTTTCTTACTTTTCCAGGTTGGATAGGAACCATTTCCTTCAAAGAAGTTCTTGAATCCCGTCAACAAATTCCGGTTGGCTTGTTGCAATGATTGAGAATTAATATCTTTTAACCAGGGAAACGTTTCCTTGAGGGAAATAAGATGGTTATTAAGATCTATCTCCGTAACGTTTACTCTGAACTTTCCATACATCAGATTCTTGATCGAAAGAGAATGATTGCATACGAATCGAGCAGCTCCAAAATGTTGCTCTAACAAAGCTCTTTGTTCTCTGTTTGGATAGATTCGATATACATTACCCTTTTTCATTCAAACCACTTAATTGAGAATTAGTTAATTATGTACATGTTTGCATGGGATATATGCTTTTTTTGTTTGGGATGCAATTCATCCACCTGTTCCATTTCATAGAAATGGAACTCCCATCAAATCGAAGATTTAATGCGAGGTTAAAACCGGGGGTCTTCTTGCTTCACGCTGATAAATCAAGATGGGAATAATGTGGAATTGGAGACAGGGGCCTCCCAAGGGCATCAAAACTCCGCATGAGCCCTTCCCTTTTACGTATACACCACATGCGCAAAAACAGTCCGGATGCTGCATCTGCTTGACAGTAGGATCGAATGGCTTTGATCTGCCACTAGCCTTCATCTTTTCTTTTTGAACATCACTGAGAGTACTCGTGGCACATTTTTGCTTTGTTTTTATCCGGACAAGTATGAGCTGTTTATCAGTAAATAACTTTAAATAATAAAAAGTATTAACTAATATTAATTACTAAAAAGGATTTGTTAAAAATAAGCACAACCGGCAAAGACAAACAGAGAAGGAAGGATCACAGACGGATACGGAAGGCATCAAATACACTAATCAGCGGATAGAGATCCTGCAGTTCCTCAAGGAATTCGACGGGCATCCTACAGTTGATGATGTGTACGAAGGCGTGAGGAAAAAACTGACCACGATCAGCAAAGCCACTGTATACAGCAATCTGAGGTTCCTAGCTGAAAAGGGCCTTATAAAAGAAGTGAACATCAAGGGAGTTTCCAGGTTTGAGGCAAATCTTGTACCGCACCACCACATCATCTGTATTGGATGTGGTAAGATATCTGATTACGAATCAGAAGAACTGACAGATTACTCGCTGAAGATAGCAAGTGATATAGAAGACTTTGAAGTAGAGACCACAGATACGAACTTTTACGGATTCTGTAAAGAATGTATGGAGGAATAATATGGACGAAATAGTAAAAATGCCGCTCATAGGCGATGATGCACCGACGTTTACAGCAAAGACGACCATGGGAGAGATCAATTTCCCCAAGGACTACAAAGGCAAATGGGTCATCCTTTTCAGCCACCCGGCAGACTTCACGCCTGTGTGTACTACGGAGTTCATGACATTTGCAAGCATGCAGGGGGATTTCAAAGCACTAAATTGTGAGCTCATCGGCCTGTCCATCGATAGCATCTACGCCCACATTGCATGGCTTCGTACCATCAAGGAAAAGATAGAGTATAAGGGGATGAAAAATGTAGAGGTGACTTTCCCTGTTATCGAAGACCTCAAGATGACCGTTGCAAAGAAATTCGGCATGCTCCAGCCAGGCGCTTCCGACACCCAGGCTGTAAGGGCAGTGTTCTTCATTGATCCGAAAGCCAAGATCCGGGCCATACTCTACTACCCGCTCTCAAACGGAAGGAACATGGACGAGGTCATGAGACTGCTTACAGCCATGCAGAAGTCTGACGCAGAGGGTGTTGCAACACCGGCTAACTGGCAGCCAGGGGAAGATGTCATCATCCCGCCACCCGGATCATACGGAGTCGCAAAGGAGAGAGTGGAGGCCAAGGATGCAAACACATACTGCCTTGACTGGTTCATGTGCTTCAGGAAACAATCCTAAATACCGTATCATTGAAAAAACAGGTGGCAAAAATGGGAACTAAAGGAATCCAATTACTCGAAAATCTCGGAGTAGACGTCAATGATCTGATAGAATCACTCAACAAAGTTCTTGCAGATGAATGGCTTGCATATTACCAGTACTGGGTAGGAGCGCAGGTCATCAAGAGCCCTATGAAGGAGGAGGCTGCAGCCGAACTTATACAGCATGCTGCTGATGAGCTCAGGCACGCGGACATGAAAAGTGATGCGACGTTCTTCTAGCAATCCTTCAAGTCCCCCATTGTCAACAAGATCAATCGATATAAATTCAAACAACGAAAGGAGAAAACATTATGAATAAAGATAGCAAGAACCCGACAATCGAATCAACTTCCCGCGGTGGCAAGCCAATCCGAGACTGGTGGCCGAATCAGTTGAATCTTAACATTCTGCACCAGCATTCTTCCAAGTCCAATCCGATGGGTGAAGAGTTCAACTACGCTGAGGAATTCAAGAAACTCGATCTGCAGGCTGTGAAGAAAGACCTCTACGAACTGATGACCGACTCCCAGGACTGGTGGCCGGCCGATTATGGTCACTACGGGGGACTGTTCATCCGGATGGCGTGGCACAGCGCAGGCACCTACCGTATGGGCGACGGCCGCGGTGGAGGAGGTTCTGGGAACCAGCGCTTTGCGCCCCTAAACAGCTGGCCGGATAACGTGAACCTTGACAAGGCCCGCCGGCTGCTCTGGCCGATCAAGCAAAAATACGGCAGAAAGATCTCTTGGGCGGACCTCATGATCCTGGCTGGCAACTGTGCTTTAGAATCAATGGGATTCAAGACCTTCGGTTTTGGCGGCGGGCGCGAGGACATCTGGGAGCCGGAAGAAGATGTCTACTGGGGTTTAGAAGAGGAATGGCTGGCTACGAGTGACAAGCCTCATAGCCGTTACTCTGGTGACAGGGATCTCGAAAATCCCTTGGCTGCAGTGCAGATGGGCCTGATCTACGTGAACCCGGAAGGTCCAGACGGTAATCCGGATCCGCTCGCCTCTGGCAAGGATGTTCGGGAGACCTTTGCACGCATGGCCATGAACGATGAAGAGACCGTAGCGCTTGTCGCCGGCGGGCATACCTTCGGCAAATGCCATGGTGCTGGTGATGCGGCGCTGGTTGGTCCAGAACCTGAAGCTGCTCCCATCGAGCAACAGGGTCTTGGCTGGAAGAGCAGCTTAGGCAGTGGAAAAGCCGGAGATACGATCACCAGCGGCATTGAAGGAGCATGGAAGCCAAACCCAACCCGATGGGATATGGGCTATCTGAAGGTCCTGTTCAAATACGATTATGAGCTGGTCAAAAGTCCTGCCGGCGCGAAACAGTGGCTGGCCAAGGATGTTGAGGAAGAGGACATGATCATCGATGCCCACGACCCGTCCAAAAAGCACCGACCCATGATGACCACTGCGGACCTTTCGTTAAAGTTCGATCCGATCTACGAGCCAATTGCACGACACTACCTGGAAAACCCCGAGGAATTCGCAGACGCTTACTCCCGCGCCTGGTTCAAGCTGACCCACCGTGACATGGGCCCCCGCTCGCGCTATCTCGGCCCGGAGGTCCCGCAAGAGGAGCTGATCTGGCAGGACCCGGTTCCCGCAGTGGATCATGATCTGATCGACGCACAGGATATCGCATACCTCAAGAGCAAGCTACTTGCCTCGGGAATGTCTGTCTCTCAACTAGTCTCGACAGCCTGGGCATCTGCATCCACGTTCCGCGGCTCCGACAAGCGCGGAGGGGCGAACGGGGCACGCATTCGTCTTGCACCACAGAAAGATTGGGAAGTCAACCAGCCTGAACAACTTGCCAATGTGCTTGAGACCCTTGAGGGAATCCAAAAGGAGTTTAACAACGCTCAGCCAGGTGGGAAGAAGGTTTCACTTGCCGACCTGATCGTCCTGGGTGGATGTGCAGGTGTCGAACAAGCGGCAAAGAATGCCGGCCACGATGTGACCGTTCCATTCACTCCGGGACGTACGGATGCATCAGACGAACAAACCGACGTTGTGGCATTCAGTGTACTCGAACCGAAAGCAGATGGATTCCGCAACTACCAGAAAGCCAAATACGCTGTATCGTCAGAGGAACTGCTGGTGGACCGGGCACAACTGCTGACCCTGACCGCTCCTGAGATGACGGTTCTCATAGGCGGTATGCGCGTCCTGGATACCAACTTCGGACAGTACCAACACGGCGTTTTCACCAAGCGGCCCAAGACGCTCACCAATGACTTTTTCGTGAATCTACTTGACATGAGCACGGAGTGGAAAGCAACCCCGGAAGACAAAGACGTGTTCGAGGGTCGTGATCGAGCAACAGGCGAACTCAAGTGGACCGGCACCCGTGTCGACTTGGTCTTCGGTTCGAACTCCCAGCTGCGAGCCTTGGCGGAAGTCTACGGATGTGAGGACTCCCAGGAGAAGTTTTTGAGCGATTTTGTAGCGGTGTGGAATAAGGTAATGAACCTTGACCGCTTCGATATCGCCTGATCGTAACATCGACTCCCTCCCATATAATGGCTGAGATCATTTGATCATAAGGTTCCCTTCAACATCGTGTGGGTAATCGAATCCACAGGGAACCTTTCCCTACTGCGAGCATTTAGAGCAAATGATCTATCAGCCTTTGCATTTTTTTTATATAACGCAATATACTCTTAGAAAATCCTATTTCCCTTCAGACAGAATAAGAGTTGCTTAGTATCTTTTTCAGGAAACATGCATTAACTTAGACAGGCTTCAAGTGGAATATTATTTTAAGACGCAGAATAGTCTCAGGGAGAAGCAGGTGGGAGAAACCGCAGAGCTTGTGATCGAGAAACTAAAGATGAAAAAGTTGGTGTAGAAGATTAGAATCAAATGCAAACTTATTTTAAAAACTCGAGCCCCTGTTACAGCAGCTAGTTTATTACATGGATATCTTTCAGATTATGAAGCATCTTGTGGAATTCCTCATGTTTGCCTTCGCCGATTTTCTCGATCTCTACAATCTGAAACGATTTTTGCATCTCCTCTTGAACTTTCCCGGCAAGATGTTTATCTGCCAATGGAAAAAGGATATTGTCTTCTTTGTTGATATGCTGAGTCAAAAGTTCAATATAGTCTCTTGAGCTCTTGACTACCGTAGATAGAGCTTCAGAATCCATATTTGCCGAGACTGCTTTAGCTATCGTATCAACATCTCTTCTTCCATGTTCATGCTCTTCCAGAAGAGAATCTATGATTTCTGTTGAGCCGGGAACATTTGCCCTTCTCATTATAGGAAAAAGATGTTCTTCTTCTTTTGTGTGGTGGCATTTGTCGACAAAAACTTTCAAGAATTCAACCACGTTCTCAAGATGCTCATGTTCAATTTCCTTTCGGGATTCTATTTTCGTACACATCCCATCCATTATTTTAAGCATCAGTTTTACTGCATGATGTTCTTCTTTTAAATCATCGGTTGGTTTCGTATAATTTCCCCCATTATTTTCTTAATAATTTCTTCACTCAATTGCTTATTCTATTGAGATCATCTTCTATAAAGCCATGTGAGGTGCCAACACTTAATGCATCTCACATCTCAAGCTGACAAGGATTTCTGCTTTCATCCCTCCCAGCTCGGATGGATACGCTCATATCCATAATAGGCTGTCTAAATCATCATTTGAATAACACAGAAAGATTCCCCATAATTTAAAAATTATCACTTAATTATATGAACCTTAAGTCCGAATCATCTTGTGAGGCAGAGAGATGACCGCAAAAATAAAGAAAATACTGATAGCTACGGATGGCTCTGAGAACGTAAAGAATGCAGTTCACTGGGGCATAGGACTGGGAAAAGCGAACGGAGCTAATGTCACTGCTCTTTATGCTCTAACACCCACAGGATTCCGTCATTCAATGCGCGGTGATATGTGGGTTAAAGAATATTATAACTATTTGAGGGAAGAAGGAAAAAAAGCTATTGATTATGTAGTTGATATTGGTCTCCATGAAGAGGTAAAAGTGGACGCCATAATTATCAAAGATAAAAAACCTGTAGATGCAATTATCGATTTCGCAGCAGAGAACGATATCGACCTTATTATAATGGGAACACAAGGAAAAACAGGGGTCGAACGTGCCTTACTTGGCAGTGTTGCAGAAAATGTTGTACGATACGCAAAAAAACCAGTGCTTGTCATTCCAAGTAGTGAAAGCAAAGAGGCTGCCCCCATCAAGGAGACCCCGTTTAATGCTGCAGGATTTTAAAGAAACATTCAAGGAGGTAGTCCAGGCTGTATTGCCCTTGACAGCAGCTGTGCTCCTGATCATGGTGGTCATTGGCCTTAATTCCGGTATGTTCCTCTCTTTCTTTACAGGGGCTATAATGGTTATAGCAGGCATGGTTTTTTTCCTCATGGGCGTCAAGCTGGGAATGTTGCCTATCGGAGAATCTATCGGCTCCGAACTTCCAAAGCACAATTCTTTGATCTTCATTGTGGGAGTCGCCTTTTTACTATCTTTCATGGCGACACTTGCAGAACCTGATGTAAGGGTGCTGAGCACAATGATCGATTCGGTGTCCGAGAATGGTTATTATAACTATTTGAGGGAAGAAGGAAAAAAAGCTATTGATTATGTAGTTGATATTGGTCTCCATGAAGAGGTAAAAGTGGACGCCATAATTATCAAAGATAAAAAACCTGTAGATGCAATTATCGATTTCGCAGCAGAGAACGATATCGACCTTATTATAATGGGAACACAAGGAAAAACAGGGGTCGAACGTGCCTTACTTGGCAGTGTTGCAGAAAATGTTGTACGATACGCAAAAAAACCAGTGCTTGTCATTCCAAGTAGTGAAAGCAAAGAGGCTGCCCCCATCAAGGAGACCCCGTTTAATGCTGCAGGATTTTAAAGAAACATTCAAGGAGGTAGTCCAGGCTGTATTGCCCTTGACAGCAGCTGTGCTCCTGATCATGGTGGTCATTGGCCTTAATTCCGGTATGTTCCTCTCTTTCTTTACAGGGGCTATAATGGTTATAGCAGGCATGGTTTTTTTCCTCATGGGCGTCAAGCTGGGAATGTTGCCTATCGGAGAATCTATCGGCTCCGAACTTCCAAAGCACAATTCTTTGATCTTCATTGTGGGAGTCGCCTTTTTGCTATCTTTCATGGCGACACTTGCAGAACCTGATGTAAGGGTGCTGAGCACGATGATCGATTCGGTGTCCGAGAATGGTATTTCCCGTAACGTACTGATCCTGTCCATTGCTCTTGGGGTAGGTTTCTTTGTATCTGTTTCCATGCTCAGGATAGTCTATGGTGTACCGATAAAGTACCTGCTGACAGTGGGTTATCTGATCGTTATTATGCTATCCTTTTTCACAAAACCTGAATATCTTGCGATAGCCTATGATGCAGGGGGTGTGACCACAGGTCCTATGACCGTGCCTGTGATCCTGGCACTGGGTATAGGTGTGGTATCAGTACTGGGGGAAAAGTCTGAGCTGTCCGAAGGCTTCGGCCTGATAGGCCTTGCTTCAATTGGCCCAATACTAAGCGTGATGCTCATGGGGGTGCTCGCTTGAGTCATAGCCAAAGCTTGCTATCTATATCTGTTGAAGTTCTGCAGGCTTTGCTGCCTCTGATAGTATTTTTCATAATATTCCAGTTACTCTACCTTAAGTTTCCCTCTTCCCAGCTTGTAAAGCTCTTTCTGGGCATAGCGATGACAGCTCTTGGAATGATATTATTCCTATATGGTGTTTACAATGGCTTCCTTCCGATAGGAACAGAGATAGGCAGCTTTTTCGGAAAGATGGAGCATCAATGGCTTATGATACCAGTTGGCTTCTTCCTTGGCTTCCTTGCCACCTTTGCAGAGCCTGCTGTAAGGGTACTATGCTACCAGATAGAGAAATCATCCAGTGGTTACATAAGGTCAAAACTGATGCTTTATACGCTTTCTTTCAGCGTTGCGGTATTTGTTGCCATAGGAATGGCCAAACTGGTGTATGGGATTCCCTTCCTTTACATTATTGTACCCGGCTATCTTCTTGCTATAGTGTTGATGTGGCTTTCGGATAAGGATTTCATAGCTATTGCCTTTGACGCGGGAGGAGTGGCTACAGGTCCCATGGCCGTCACTTTCCTCATGTCGATGGCCGTTGGTGTGGCATCAGCCCAAGAGGGCAGAGATCCCGTAATTGATGGTTTTGGTATGATAGCACTCATAGCGCTGGCACCCATTATCTTTGTGATGCTCTTAGGCGTATATATGAGATATATTGGAGGTAAAAATAATGTCTGATGAAAATGATCTGGTCCTTATAGTAACAATAGTAAAAAAAGGATGGGGTGACAAGGTTGTGAAAGCATCTAGGAAAGCAGGTGCCAAGGGAGGAACGATTATCTTTGGTCGCGGTACAGGAGTCCATGAGAACAAGAGTCTTCTTGGAATGCTGATTGAACCGGAAAAAGAAGTTGTACTTACATTGGCTGAGTCTGCAAATACAGATGCCATTATAGAAAAGATCAATGAAGACGTGAGTCTTAATAAACCGGGAACTGGACTAGGTTTCGTTATTTCTCTTGAAAAAGTGTTCGGTACAGCCCATGTGATCTGTGATTTGCATCAAAATTGTGAACTCCATGTACTGGAAGACGAAGATGATTCATAAGAATGATCTAATGCAAAATTTAAGAAACAAAATCTGATTGTTTAAAGTATGATCTGGAGGTATAACATGTGCACGGTAATCAGAAAGATAATGATAGCTACAGATGGTTCGGAAAACTCTATGAATGCCATAGATTGTGGTATTGGACTAGCAAAGGCAAACGGTGCCGAAGTTAAAGCCGTTCATGTCATTTCTCCTAGGAATACTCCAGTTATGCTTGGCGATATATGGTTAAAGGCATTGGATGAACAGTTGAAAAAAGAGGGTATTAAAGCCACCGAATATGTAGTAGCGGTAGGTAAAAGTCATGGAGTGCACGTGGAGCCTTTGGTGGTTAGTGCAAAGACCACTCGTGATGGAATCATTGATTTTGCCAAAGAAAACAACATAGATCTCATAGTTATGGGAACTCTAGGAAGGACAGGATTCAGCCGCGTATTACTTGGAAGTGTTGCAGAAAGCGTAGTTCGATATTCTAAAAAAAGAGTGCTTGTTGTTCCATAAGCCATTATTTGCAGCTATAGTTGAGTATTTGGCTCTGTAAAAATCCTCATTTGAATAACATAGACAACCTTGGCATACCTGCCAAGGTTGTGCACTATTAGCTTAATTTTAATCTCTTTTATCTGATTCCAGTATTTCCTGGACTTGATTTCTTCCTGAGCTCTACCTTCTTTCAAGAAAGATGCTTCTGAAAACAATATATAAATATAATTAGTCCTAAACTTACATTATGCCAGGTATACCGAGATTATTGATCTGTATCGGACGTTTCTCACTGCTTCACGTGATAATTTACAGTTTAGCTGCCTACATTTTTCTAAGCTTGCTAAACACATTCCCTGAATCCGGGAAAACATCTCTCTATTTTTTCGAACCTTATAGATACCCTGACATCTTGGTAATAGTATCCCAATTAATTCGAGGAATGTTGCTAGCCATCATAATCTATCCCTTTTATGAAAGCATTGTGAAAGGTAAATATGGCCTGCTTATTCTCTTTGGAACTTTGTGGGGACTTGGATTACTAGCTTCAGTGGAGCCTACACCAGGGTCCATAGAAGGAATGATTTATACACAGACCAGCGTCATCGAACATTTAATCGTACTTATTGCAGTGGCAATCCAATCACTGATATTTTGTATATTGTTCCTTTATTGGGAAAGAAGTGGCAACGGTAGAGAATGTGTATATATGCAGGGCTTTCACCTAAAAGATGTACTAAAATGGAATTACATAAAACGTTTCACTCTAATCCATATTATCACTTATTGGATTATTGGGATGACCTTCTACCAACTACAAGGATATGAGGAAGCCTTAGCTACCATGGATGCATTTGAACTATATCGTCCTTTGGAAAGTTTCTTTATGGTTGCGGTAGTATTCTTTGGACAGATAGTGCGCGGTATTATCCTTGCACTGCTGATATATCCTTTCTACTTAACCTTTAGAGAACAAAAGCATGGCTGGCTGCTATTATTTGGACTATTATGGTTCATCACTGGCATAGGATCAGTGTTCTTTACGCCAGAGTTGCTGGAATCAATAATTACAGGAGAAGAACTTGGTGAATTACTGCGTGAACTAAGGGTAGGAGTTCCTGAAATCACCACACAGATGCTGTTATTTTCATGGTTGTTCAGCAAATATGAAAGAACTAAATCCGTGGACAGGGAATGATGTGATTGTGGTGGATAATACTTACATGTAATATATTATAAAGCATACAATATTTGGCGGTGTGCAGCAGCCCCTCATTCAAGTATTATTTGTTCGTTCAATCATGTCGTCAGGTGCCCAACTCATATGAAAGAGGTCCGGAGTTTGAATTTCCGCAGGTCCATCGTTATCTTCATTCCATGGCTGTAGATTCACGAAATTGCGGCAGTTCAATTAATGATGTGAACCCTTGCCAGCAAGGATGATATCATTCCATTTGCCTAGCAATTCCCCAAGTGTTTTCAATGTGATGGGTTTGGACATATAATCATCCATTCCAGCTTCAATGAATAGCTCCCTATCACCTTGCATTGCATGTGCGGTCAATGCAATTATTGGTATGTTCTTATTTAGTACCTTGGAATCTGGACTCCTGATATGCTTTGTAGCTTCCAGACCATCCATCTCAGGCATTTGTACATCCATGAACACCAGATCATAAGGCATAATCTCCAGAGCTTTAATTGCTTCGATGCCATTGTTAACAGCATTGACATTGAAGCCATCTCTCATCAGCATCTCTTGAGCTACTTTTTGGCTGTATATATCGTCCTCGACCAGCAAGATGTTTAACATATGATTGCCACTTTGAAGCAAATCAGCCTGTTCTGATTTTTCTATCCACCCTGTTTGGGACTGTTTGTCAAGCCGTACGGTGAACCAAAACTCAGAACCCTTTCCAACTTCACTGGTCACGCCGATCTCGCCGCCCATCATTTCAGCCAATTGTTTGGATATTGCCAGGCCCAGACCACTGCCACCGAATCTACGGGTATTAGAGGCGTCAGCCTGAGTGAACTTCTCAAATATCAGGTCAATCTTCTCTTCAGGAATGCCAATACCTGTATCCGTTACTGCAAAGCGCAGCATTACGGTATCTACTTCCAGGTATTCTATTGAAACGTGGATTGTCACCTCTCCTTCCATAGTGAATTTGATTGCATTCCCTGTAAGGTTGGTCAGAATCTGGGTCAAACGCCCCGGGTCTCCTTGAAGCAATAATGGGACATCTTCTTCTATGTTGCAGGACAGTTCCAACCCCTTGCTATGTGCACGCAGGCTCATGGTCTTTACTAATCCTTCTAGCAGAACCTGCAGGTCAAAGTCCAGTTTTTCCAGCTCAAGTTTACCCGCATCTATCTTAGACAGGTCAAGCACGTCCTCTATAAGGTTAAGAAGTATTCCTCCACTTCTTTGTACAATTTCGGCATAGTGTCGTTGCACATCATTTATCTCGGTTTCCAGCAACAAATCCGTAAAACCGATTATCGCATTCATAGGTGTGCGAATCTCATGGCTCATGGTGGCAAGGAATTCAGACTTGGCTATGTTGGCAGCTTCTGCAGATTCTTTTGCCTCTAATAGCTCCCACTCCTTCTTCTTGAGTTCAGTGATATCATTATTGACTATTATAGCTCCCAACATTTCACCGTTATCATTTAGAACTGGAGCCGTATAATTCAGTATGATTCTTCTCTTTTGATCAAATGCTTCAATTTCTATGAGTTCATCCTTTACTGTTATACCTTCTTTGATAGTGTGAGCCAGTGCCCAGCCTTCTGGAAGTATCTCTTCTCCCGAGGGCAGTCTCCATGCCTTAAATACTCCATATTCTCCAGGAGAGACAAGGGGTTCAGCTCCCCATATACGCTTTCCCGCAGGATTCCCGCGCAGCAATTTTCCCTTATTATCGGCAAGCCACAGTCCAATTGGTAGAATATCGAATATCTTGTTTAGCAGTTTTTCACGTTGCTTTAATTCATCTTCTGCCTTCTTACGTTCAGTGATGTCCTGTAGCTGTTCTACTATAAAGAGAATCTCTCCATCTTCATCCAGTATTGGATTGCTTGTTGCCCTTATGTACTTATCAAACTCAGGTACGTATCTATCTGCAGTTTCAATCCTTTTGCTCTTCAGGGCTTTCTTTGTTTGACAATTTTTGCATTCCTCTTCACGCCCAATTAGCTCATAACATTTCTTACCCGCCACTTCCTCTGGCGAGATGTTCAGTAATTCATAACCAGCTTTATTGTAGCGTATTATTGTTAGATCAGGGTTCTGAAAAGCTACAGCATCCTGTAATTGGTCAAGCATCGATTCCAGGATATTGGAAGTTTCGCTAAGGTCTTTCTCTGCTTTCTTTCGGTCTGTTATGTCCCATAAGATACCCTGAAGAAGGAATGGATCACCATTTTCATCACTTCTGACCCATGTTCTATCATCGACCCAATGTATACTGCCTTTTTTATCGATAAGCCTATAATCCTGTCTGTATTCCGCTATACCTGCAGCCAGATTATCCTGAACCTCTTGGGTCACCCTTATTAGATCATCAGGATGAATAATATCAGCAAATAGGATACATCCGGATGTAAATTCATTTGCTTCGTAACCCAAAAGATTAAAGACATTTTCTGACACATACCTGACAGGCCAGTTATCTTTTATTTCCCATACAAAGGCACAAGCTGGCGAACGATTGAAGATAAAACTCAATTCCTCATACTTTTGGAAAGATTCCTTTAATTCTTCTTCTATGATCTTACGCTCTTCTTCCCTGCCAATTGCCGAAGCTATGAGCCCTAGGATTCTTTGATCATCCTCACTGAGATCTACATCATCCTGATAGACCACACATAACGAACCAACAGTCTCATTGCAACATATGACCGGATGGCCAATATAGGTCTTCAAGCCATATGATATCACGTTTGGATCTGTTTTAGCATAAGATGTTTCATCCAGGTGATACACCACAAAAGGTTCCAGGATTCCTAATTTGATTACGTCATAGCAGACATGTCCTTCAGGGCTATCCTCAGATACGTAGTCTGGAGGTGTATGCCATTGACCAACTGAAAATAGCATATTCCCATTAAGTCGGTTGTATATTGCACAAGTACCGCCCAGGAGTTCACCACTAAGAGCTGCCAGAGCATTCATATTTTTTTCATAATCGGTACTGAGATTGATCAGGCAATCGTTAATCCTGGAGAGTCTTTCACCACTTATCCTCAGTGTGTCCACTGTTTTTTTGTGTTCTGTGATATCACGAACTATAGCTTGAAGAATAGTTTCGCCCTCGATATCGAGAGAGTTAAAGCTTACCTCTACATCGAAAGGGCTGCCATCACTTTTTAAATGTTGCCATTCGAAAAATTGTGGCTCTTTTGAGCAGGCTGCTTTGATTTTTTGAAAAGCTTTTTCTTTTGAATTGCATCCATCCGGTTGTAATGGTGGTGAAAGATCATATGGTTTTTTTTGTAAGATCATTTCGCGTGTATAGCCAAACATTTCTTCTGTTTTTGTGTTGCAATCTATAATTTTATCTCCACGCATTAAGAAAATAGTATCATTGGCATTTTCAAATAGGGTTCTATATCGCAGTTCTGAAATTTTTGTTTGCTCTTCTGCCTGCTTTTGCTCTGTTCTATCCTGTAAAATGGTGACGACGGTATCCTTATCTATCCTGTATACATCAATGATAAAATGTTTCTTTGAGAGTTCTATATATTGTTCAATGCGGTCAGGTTTACCGGTATGTGCGACATTTACTAAATTTTCTAATACAGAAGTATCTGTAATGGACGGGATAACTTCAGTGATTTTACGTCCTACAATATCGACAACTTTTAATCCTATGTGTTTTGCAAAGGCTTCGTTTACCTCTAGGAAGACAGAGTCTACAGCTTTTCCCTGTTCATCCCGGATAACTCTATGGATTGCCATATCAATAAGAACATTTTCAAAAGCATTAAGATACTTTTTATTACCCATCCTATTTATTCTCCTATTTATACAATCGATGGACTATTTTGAGCATGATGCAGAAGTATGTTACAAGTAACCGATACTATAAATCTATGGCATTAAATTATATAAAAATTCATGCTTTGGTTTTTCTATGTTGAGATTGTCAAATCACAGAGTTGGTTCAGGTAATTATGATGAACTTTTGATTCACATTGAGTCCTATATTCACATTACCCTGGATTAACATTGATCTAGTACTTCCTCAGGCAGCGCTGTATGTCTGCCATGTTCCACTTTACCTTCTCTCCGCGTTCGTCAACTCTCTCCCTGTACTGGTACTCCTCACAGTCGTTCTCGCCTTTCCAATGTGGTGCAATAAAAGACCTTTGAAATTAACGTTTCAGGTAATGTTTTTTGTCACGCTCTACATGTAGCGGTTATATATTTAGGTGGTGCACTTAATGATAGTTGATATATTCAAATCTCAACGAAAACCTTTGCAAGGGATTCACCCTTGACATAGATGGAGAATTGGTAAAGATATCCAAAAGGGGCTCTGTAGAAAACCTATTGAAATCAATATCATCTGGTTATTTTCGATCAAATCAATCAACGAGGGGATCTACTTTTCAAATAAACCTATGCTGCCATTTTACCCAGAATTTTGAGGATTTCTACAGAGCCGTTTTCTGTATTTCGATTCTCTTCTTGCATTCATTGGTAACCAAACATATCATTTTCGACGAAATCAACATCAATCAGCTGATAATAGCAAGCTGAGTAGTCACAAAGAAGGTTTTGATCCGATGCCATCATATTATTTATAGTATATAGATAATTATTATAATAAAGCGTACTCTACTATTGTGATAATGCACATCTAACATTTATTTAAATAAAATGGTGGATCTATTGAAAACATATTCTTTTTGGAAACTAATTTCCATAGGCTTGATTATTTTTTGCATGTTTAGTACAATATCTTTTGCTGCCTCTGGTACATATTATGTGGAAGAATTTAATCCTGAATTCAGTGCATATATGTCAACCCTTAAAGAGTATAGTACAGAAGGGTTTAATGTTGATCTGAACATGTATTCTGAATTAAACCGGGTAAATGCATTGGGAGAGATTCCCGCTCCTATTGATCATATTCACCTAACACCGCCCAAAAATTTAGAGATCAGTTTATTAGATATAGATCCATGTTTACCTGTGGCATTTGATCTACGAGACTTAAATTATGTTACACCTGTCAAAGACCAGGGTCCTGTGGGATCATGTTGGGCATTCGCTTCGCAGGGTTCTCTCGAATCAAACCAACTTAGGGCAACTGGTATTGAATGGAATTTCTCTGAAAATCATATGAAAAACCTTTTAAATAGCTGGGCAGGAAGTTCATATGAACATCATTTTGATGCTGAAGAAGGCGGTAATGCCTATATGGCAGCTGCTTATTATACCAGAGGAGATGGACCTGTTTTGGAAAGTGATGATCCCTACAATCATTCTTATCATCTATCGCCCAATGACATTGAAAAACAAATAACTGTCAACAACATATATTTTCTTCCTCTTAGATCAGGCCCACTTGACAATAATGTTCTAAAGCAAACAATTTATGAACACGGTGCACTTTATACCAGTATTGCCTGGCTGGTTAATGCTAGCAATGAAGAAAGTCCGTATACCACATATTACAATCCCACATCAGATTATGATGGGGGGCATGCTGTTTTATTAGTCGGCTGGGATGACTCTTTTTCCATGGATAATTTTCCCGAATCATCAAGACCTCCTGGTGATGGAGCATTTTTAGCAAAAAATAGCTGGGGAACAAACTGGGGTGCAAATGAAGGTTATTTCTATATTTCATATTACGCTTATTCTCTGGGAAACAGATCAAATGTCTTATTCCTGGAAGGGAATTCCGGGGATGTATATAAGAACATTTATCAATATGATATGTTAGGCAACACACAAAATATAGGATATAATCAAACACATGCATGGGCATCTAATATTTTCAGATCCGATACAGATGAAGCTATTAAAGCTATTGGCTTTTATACAACTACGTCTAACACTAACTATAATATATCTATATATCTTGATCCTGAAGATCCTGCTGTATCACCGATAAGCAACAACATATGTCTGGATGGGCTAACGGGATCTAAAGAGTTTGCCGGATATCATACTGTTGAACTACCAGATCCGATCGTTATTCTGGAGAATATGAATTTTTCCATAGTTATAGAGTTTGAACATGATTCATATCAATATCTGATCCCAGTTGAGTCTCCAATAGCTAATTATTCAAGTCAGGCTACTTCTGGTCCTGGTGAAAGTTTCATTAGTCAGAACGGAACTGTGTGGGAGGATATAGGAAGTTCCCTTGGGAATGTTTGTATCAAAGCATTTACTGTGGATGGTCCGCGTGAAGTTTATGTGGGAGAAGATAAAGAATACGGAAATATAAGCGCTGCAATGGACGTTGCAAACAATGGCGATACGATCATTGTCAGTGATGGGATCTATACTGAAAACCTGTTGATTGACAAGGAGATCGTGATCCGTTCTGAAAATGGATCCGCAAAAACTATTATAGAGCCTGCCACAACTGCTGAGCCTGTATTCAATCTCACGGCAGATAACATCAGTATAAGTGGTTTTAACATTACAAGTGGTAGTGCAGATGTAAATTATGGTATCTACGTCAGCTCGGTTTCAAGCTGTAATATTTCAAACAACCTGATATCCGGATTCTATATAGGTCTGCTCTTTTATGACTCTTGTGACAATGTTATAATGAACAACAGACTGAGCTCTAATTTAATGAATGTTTATTTTGGCGATTCAACAAAAAATATTTTTACCAATAATACGCTGATATCATCTGATTTCAACTTTGGTGTTTATGGACCTGAATTAGATCATTTCATTCATTATATCGATGATAGTAACACTGTCAATGGGAAAACACTCTATTATTGGATTAACGTATCAGATGCTGAAATTCCCTATGATGCCGGGCAAGTATATGTTGTGAACTCTAGCAACGTCACTGTGAAAGACATTGAAGTATCACATGGTTTTGACGGTATAGCATTTGTATATACGGACAACTCTATGATAAAAAATGTTACAGCAATTTATAATGACTATGCTATCTCTCTTATAAATTCCAGTTCCAATATTGTCGATGGCATCAGAACTGATGACAATTACCATGGAATATATGTCGAACATTCTGAACATAACACTTTTATTCATAATGTTATTAGTAACAGTAATTACGATGGTATTTTTGTCTATGGATCTAATTATAACAATTTTACCGGCAATACTGCTAATAACAATTGTATAGATCCGATATTTTGGACATGCTCAGGTATTTATCTTGAAGCATCTGACAATAACAGTTTGATCAGAAACATTGCTAACTTCAACTCTGAATCCGGAATTCATCTTAGAGGGTCTGATAATAACACTTTGATCCAAAATACTGTTAATTCTAATTCCTTGATGGGGATATACCTTTATGGGTCAGCTAACAACATATTGACAGAAAATATCGCTAATGAGAATATTTTCAGTAGTATTGTCCCGGCGGGGGTAACTCTTGACAGGAGCTCTTTTGAGAAAGACCCGGCAGAGATAAAAATTATTAAAAAACATGATCCGGTTAAAAATGATGTGACTTTAAACAGCATTTCGATCAACGGTATAGATATATCACCCGGATCGGGTATTTCTTTAATTTCCAGTCCGGATAATAGCTTGACGGCAAATCAGGTGCTGAATAACACATATGAATTTGCTGCTATGGGATCTGAGAACGTTACAGTGAACGATCTGATATTTAGCTGTGACAATGCATCTCTTAGCTTCTTAACTGATGCGTATACCCTCCGCCTGACAGGCAATGATTCACACGACACATCCCTGTTAGGAAAAACCAATGTAAATGGTTATATAGACTTGTTCCGCAGTGTCCCGGCACATCTGGATAACATGCCTGTTACATTTTCCTATGACGATTGCGGCATGAGCAGTGTAGGCGAATCATCTGTTAGCCTTTACAGGCTAAATGAAAGCGAGTGGGTGAAAGTTGCAAATACCGTGCTTAATATCAATGACAATTATGTTTCTGCAGCTATTAGTGCAGTTGACGCAAATCCGGTGATAAATGATGCTGTCTTTGAAACTTATGAAGCTACCTTTTCCCTTTTCAAGGATTTGGAAAATTCTTTATCTGATTCTTTCGCCGTTAACTCTGGCAGTTCTGCTATGGCCAAAGAAAGAAGGGACGGGACCATAAGCTATTTGCCGGTAGGTAATGAAGGAGAGATAAAAGATGACTTTATTGTTAGCTCATCATCGGGATCCACCACAATTACTCTCTATAAAGGAACAAAGGCCACAGATCCTTTAGGAGATCCTGTGGATAGGATAATCGTCACAACACCAGCATCCTTGCCTGAAGACGCCCCTGCGGAGCTTGTATGGTCCGGTATTTACTTAAGGTTTGGCCCATCTGGGACAAGGTTTAGTCAGGATATCATGGTAACTATTGATTTTGACCAACATGACCTTGAAGGCAGATCCCCGGTCATCTACACCTATACATCCGATGATGGATGGGTGGCGCTGGAGACGACTGTGGACTGGGAAAATGGCAGGGCAACTGCAATGATAAGTCATTTTTCACTATATGCTCTGTTTGCAACCCTGACGGATGAAACAGATCATGTCATGGTGGAGGAAGCATCCCAAAGCTTAGAGAATATAGAAACTTCTGGTATGCAGTATGATGGTAGTCCGACAGAAGAGCCAACAAATAATGAAAGTAGTTTTGGCTATAGCTATATTTTTGGGGTTTTTGGTATAGGTATCATTCTGTTTATGGGAATAATACATCTAAAGAAACAAGAAGATGATGAAGGGCTCTGAGTCCTTCAGCTCTTTTTAAAACAAGGAGGATTCAGATTAACCTCTCTTTTTTAAGTATCGGATAAATCTAAGTTGTTACTCGTCCCACTTCATCCAAGATTTTTATGTTTTTGTTCCTTTTCACCTTAATTTTAGGATAGCTTACGCTATCTTAGATAGTTCCCTTCCTTTTCAGTGTTCTCAATTGATGAAGATTAAAAGAAAAAGCTGTAATCAGCATTTTTACATTCACCCTTTCCACATTTGTGACAAGCACTTTTCCTGCTTTGAACACTTCCTTTGCTACTGCATAGACTCTTTCACATGGAACTCGCTGTACACTTATCCTTTCATTTCTGAGAACATCGTTTATTCCTAATGGATGTCCTCTTACCGCTCTTTGCATTGTTGCTGCAAAACCCTTTGCAACTGCTCCAAAGTATCCTTTGTCACGGTAGACTACTTCACCCACTTCAGATAGATCTACCTGTGAATCATGTACTGATGCAGTTGTTGTTTCAAATCTTCTGATCAGTTCATATTCCTTATCAATAATTGTATGAAGCTTGTAGCCAAAATGAGATTTGCCACCTTTTTTTGCCCAGGTTCCATCTTTGCTTCTAGCTGTTTTAGCATCCTTTCCACGAGGTTCATCAGCTTTAGCATGTCCAGGGTTGGAGTGGATGAATGTGGCATCCTGGATCATCCCTTTTTTGATCTTCAATCCAAGAGCATTAAGCTGTTTTTGCATCTCGTCCCATATTTCTTTCTCTTTTCCATTATCGCTAATTCTCTTTCTAAATGACCAGACAGTTGCACTGTCTGGAACATATCCAGGAAACCCCAGAAATTTCCTAAAGGATATTCTGTCAATACACTGTCTTTCAAGTTCAGCATCAGAAAGACCATGCCACTGTTGTAGAACAAGCATTTTAAACATCACAATAACATCAGCTTCAGGCCTGCCGCCTGAAGCTGTTCTGTTCTTGTACATTGATTCCAGAATTGGACGAAACGGTTTCCAATCAATAAGTGATTCTATTTCTGCAAGCTTGTCTCCAACGGATTGAAGGCGTTTATAGCCTTAATGCCAAATTTTGGCGGAGGTAGGAAATCCAAACTTACTGATGAACAAAAAAAGGAATTAAGAGCTTTGTTGGAAAATAAGGATTACTGGACTACAAGAGAAGTCTGGAAGTTAATAAAGGAAAAATATGGCGTAGAATATTCAGAGAAACAAGTAGGAGTTATACTTCACAGTTTTAACATGTATCACTCAAAGCCATATCCCCTTGACTACAGAAGACCTAAAAACGCTGAAGAGATCTTAAAAAAAACTAACCGAAGCAATTCCAAAACATATTGGTCAAGATGAGCAGTATATCATAGGTTTTCTGGATGAATCTTCACCACAAACAAAAGCAAACACGCAAAGATTATGGTCATTTAAAAAACCGTTGATAATAAAAAATACGGATTACGTTAAAGCAAATGCATTTGCGTTTTATTCGATCAACGGGAACAGTATCATTGATTTTATGAAAAGCTCAAAAACAGAAGATGTGTGTGAATTCCTGGAAAAAATTGTAGAGCAAAACCCAGGGAAAAGAATAATTCTTGTTCTCGATAATGCAAGATCGCATCATGCAAAGAAAACGATAAGTAAAGCGAGAGATTTAAAAATAACACTTGTGTTCCTACCACCTTATTCACCTGATCTAAATCCAGTAGAATTTGTCTGGAAAACAATCAAAAGAGAAGTGTCAGTCAAATTTGTCAGATCAAAAGAACATTTGAGGGATATTATCAAAATGGAATTTATGAGGGTAGAGAGCTCATTATCGTTTGCAAAAAAATGGATAGAAACATTTAATGCACAAATAAAAAGTGTGATTTGTTGAGTTAGGGACTATAGTAACTATTTTGCGGGAAACACATATCTACCGTATCACGGACTTCCCGGAGCCATGCCTCTCTTTGCTCCTGAGTGCTCCCGGCTATCGTCCTGAACATCCTGCGGCTGTAGTTCCTCACGCCGCAGAAATCAAAGATGCAGTCCCTCCATATCTTCTCGAGCGGGTCCCCGAAGACAGTGTTCTCCCTTTCCTCGAGAGTGTTGGAGGTATTGAACACGATAGCTGCTTTTGCCTTTAACAGACCTATCGGAAGGCCGGAGCCATCATCATTTTCATCGAACCTGTATGCCACCTTTTCCCGGAGTACCCGGTCCACCCAGCCCTTAAGGATAGCCGGAGGCTGTCCCCACCAGTTCGGATGGATGATGATTATGCCATCGGCGTCCCTGATCTCTGAGCAGTGGGTCCGGACGAGTACATCCTCCGACCTGTCTGTGATAAGTTCCTCACCCCGGATAACAGGATCAAAATCCTCCATGTACAGATCATGGAAACGGACATCATGCCCGTTCTCATTTAGAGTATCAACTACCGCAGATGCAATAGCGTGATTGAGGCTTTTATCATAGGGATGACCCAGTATAACAGAGATCTTCATGACAGGACCACCCTGCAAAACCACAAACAGCCCGGGCGCTTACATATGAATGTCATGTGTGAACTGTCCTCTTACACCAGATAATCCATAACAGCCCGCTCTTCCCGGATTTTTGCCACAAATTCAGCAACTTTGAGATGGTCCGGATGGTCCTGGTAAACGGACAATGCCGCTTCGTCCCTGAACTCGGAGTAGAGCGCAATATCGTATGCAGCATCCGTAGGAGCTACGTTGGAAGCAACTTCCAGGAACTGTATCTCGGGGATCTTATCCTTCAGGGCTTCAAGCATCCCTTTCATTATAATTGCATTCTCGTCCCGGGTCTTTCCTTCTGCATGATCTTTGAGTTTCCACATAACGATATGTTTTAGCATGATATCTTCCTTTTCCGGGACAGTGCTTTAGTACCGCAGGTTTGTTTTGGCATCCCGGCATTCATCTTTGAACTGTAAGTGCAGTATATGTAAAAAAAGATATGCATCCACACCGATGAGCGAAACTCCGAGAGGATAAGAGAGACAAATAAGTAGAGGAGACAGGCAGGCAAGGGAGACAAACAAGTAGGGGAGACAAATAGATAGAAGGGATTGATCACAAATGTGATAGCTCGATGGATAGCCTCGCAATCTTTGATATATGGTTCCTTATACTGCAATAACTGTCAAGCATCAGCTCCGTGCGGGAAATTGTCACCATGTCAGCACCTTCCCTGAAGGCTCCTATCACGGATTCCAACTCCATGCCCCTGTAGATTATATTGTTTGCAAGTTCGCTGTCAGCGAGTTTGAACGATTCGAACGCATCCCTGAACATATCCCGGAGTATCTGGCACAATTCAGTCATCTGTGAAGAAAACTCCGGTGTGATGTTACCATTCTCAAAATGAGAGACTATCTTTGTGATATGGTTGCCTATGCGGTCGATATCCTCCGTAGCAAGCCTGTAGTAAAATGCCTGGGTAAGATTAAGATCATCCTTTACCGAGACATTCTTCACATTCATCTTCCCGATGTACATCCGCGATACCAGGAAATAGGTGCGGTCGATCTCAATGCTCCTTGATGCCAGCTCCCTGCACAGCAAAGTTTCATTCTCTTCCAGTACCCTGGCAAGGTCATCGAACATCAGGAACACAAGAGAGAACATGCGTTTTGCAGCCTTCTCAATGGTGAAATCCTCCGTGTTCAGGAGGTTCTGGATGAGTATCCTGCTGCCTGATGACTCCACAATCTCAAATCCTATAAGCCGTTTGCAAAGGTTCTTGATCATATCTCTGGTCCCTGCTGTAATCTCCGTGCCATGCACCTCTATGATGTGGCAGTTGCCAAGCACGTACAGGGCAGTAATATCACGTTCAAGGTCCTCGATGTTCCGGTCAGCACGGATCTTCCTGACCAGATGTTCTTCCTCGACATCCGGCGGCACAAGCAACACCGACCCATCCTCCTGGTAAGAGAATCCTACCTGTGTGCCCGCAGTCAGCCTGGAACTCGTAACCCATTTTTTAGGAAGCGTAACTATGAACGTGGATTTCCCCGTGACCTGTACCTTGCGCATGTCCGTGACACCCCCTTTACGAAAGAGGCCGGCACAGGATGGAGTAGTATTCTTCATATTTTCTCCTCAATAAGTATTGAAATGATTCCTTAATCCTTAAGCTTAAAAAAATAAAAAATGAGCCGGAGATGCCGGCTCATATATTATCCATTCTTGCTTAATGGTAGTGAGGATCGTCTACATCCACCTTATTAATTTCCAGAAGGCTGTAGTATCCGGCATTAGAGTACAGTTCCATTGAAGAAGGCTGCTGTGCAAAGTTTATAAAGCGTGCTTCAGTAGAGCTTGGCCATCCATTGGTCACCATGTACATATCGTTGAGAAGTCCTGCTGGGTAAGCTGCAGCCTTCCCATTAAGAGCAGCTTTCACATGCTTTTGCATGTGAGGGATGTCGTCAACACAGTGCTGTTTCATATTGCATGAACCACCTACATCATCCTTTATAGCCAAGATGTGAATCTTGCCTGATTTCTTGCCTTCAAGAGCATACCTGTAATCTACAAAGCCGATTCCATAAGGATCATTTGTGATAGCCTCAAGCATTCCGGCATCACCGGTTACTGAAACTGCATTCTTACCTGCAATGAAATCACCGTTGCCATCTGCGATGAATTTAGAGAATATGTACTCAGGACCTGATCTGGACTCAGCTCTCTTGTAAACGGTGATAACTGTGCCAGAAGGAAGAGCAGTTGTTGTAATAGTTCCAGAAATGTTCAGGTGAGCACTTCCAATGTTTGTAACTTCTCCTGCAGTTGTTGATGATACTGAGTTATAAATCGCCTTTATCTGAGAAGGAGTGAGCTGAGTTGTGTTCTGACCAACATTACCAGGATCGAAAGTTGTTATTTTCTCTCCAGCAATCAGCATTACGGCGCTGCCTCCTACCCATTGTGTGTGCAGGTCAGGGTACTTTTCCTTTTCATCATGGGTCAGTTCTCTGGAAAGCAGGCCTATATCAAGGACATCCATGCCTACTGCGGCGATACCAGCAGAGTCGCCTCCTTTCTGGACAGCTATCTGGGTGCCGGGGTGGCTTTTCTCAAAGCCGGATTTAAGGGATTCGGCTAAGGGGGCTACTGAGGTGCTTCCTCCGACCAGGATCCTGTTTGAGGCTCCTGCAGCTGCATCTTCTGCGCTTGTTTCACTGGAGACGTCGCTTGAGAATGAGCCTAAGATTGTTCCTACTGCTGCAGCACCGGCGATTGCAACGATTATGAGCACGAGGGTTGCAACGATGGGTGAGACCGCATGTTCGTTATCGAATAGTTTTCTGAATTTCATATGTACCACTTTGTATATAATCCAACTTCTTTGCGTATACCACCAATATTCAGATATTTACTATCTGTTCCTAAGATCAGGAGAACATATAATAAATACAGATACTAAAGGTAGGCATGAAACAATACGTCTATGTAGAATATATAGTCTTTGGAAAGTAATGCAAACTGTTTGGAGTCAGTGCAACTTTATAAAATAATATATAATTACTAATATAGAAGGTTATTGATGCTATTTTTAATATTACCAATTATTTGGTTTTATTTTGGGTACGTACCAAAAATTAATCAGGCTTCAGCTGGGGTGTCATTCTTTAAAATAGAAACTTCATCCGCACTATCCCTGAAGCTACATGGAATATGTGTAGGGCAGGCTATGCGCTATTATTAGGTTAAAAATATTAATCGACGTATCTATATATAAGAGCGAAACGTATTAGGCATCTATGTCTTCCCATGCAGGTCATGAGGAAAATGATGATAATGAATTTGTCGAAGAATATCTTGGCGATTTTGCAAGTGTCAGGTCAATAGTACGCGAAGCTCTGCCCTTTCAGCTCATAGCGACATTCGGGGGAGTCACCTCAGGCATTATCCTTTCAGGCATGACCGATGAACTGCAGATGATACCGGGACTTATAGTGATAGCTCCGGCAGTGCTTGGAATGAGAGGAAATATCTCCTCCACCCTGGGGTCCAGGCTTGGCAGTGCCATCCATATGGGCCTTATCACTAAAATAGAAAGGAATCCCGAACTTATCAACAACGTTTCAGGCTCGCTGCTCCTCAGTGCCATAATGTCCTTCATACTTGGCATAATGGGACACTACATCACCATCGCATTCGGGCTACAGAGCGCCGGCGCGCTGACACTCACACTCATAGCTGTAATTGCGGGTGTTTCCTCGGGAATTATCCTGTCCTTTGTAGCAGTCCTTCTTGCACTGGGCATGTTCAGGTTTGGTTTCGACCCGGATAATGTGGTCACGCCTGCCATTGCCACTATAGGGGACATCGTTTCCATGCTGATGATATTCATAGCCGCAAGGGTGGTGCTTGCCCTGTGACATACTATACTGTGAGAGGGATAGTAGGGAGGAGCTTTCCCATAATCCTCTTCACTTCGATCATAGGCATACTCACCGGACAGCTGCTCAACCTGCGGATAGAGAACCTTATATCAATGCCGATAATACTGCTTCTCATACCTGCACTTATTAAAATAGGCGGCGATACCGGAAGCATGCTGGGAGCACGCCTTTCATCAGCCCTGCACATGGGTCTTGGAGGTAACCTGCGCCATAGTCCGGTTGTACGCAATAGCGTTATTGCAGCCTTCATAGTAGGTGAGTGCGCTTTTGCCTTCCTGGCAGTGGTGGTATGGATGACCGGATCGGTACTTGGAATAGGAATGGGGCTTGGAAACCTGATCAAACTGTGCCTTATATCAGGCACCTTTGAACTCCTGATTGTGTTCTCGTCAACTGTTACAATAGCCTTCGCATCACATCGTTTAGGTGCTGATCCTGACGATACTGTCATCCCCCTGATAGCCACGCTTGGAGACCTGATAGGAGTCATTGGCATATTCATGACAATGCATCTACTAGGTTTTATCTAGCAATAAATTAAAAAGACATGACAAATATGAACAATTGAACCGGTAGAAAAATTATGAGCCCTAAGGTAATAAAGTATATCCCACGCAATCTCAAGGATCTTCTTATAGAGATGAAAAACACGTCTGAACTGATGGTGGACCTTGCTTATTCTGCAATGGTGTATGACGATGAGGATATCGCGGAAGAGGTCATCAACCTTGAAGAGAAGCTGGACACACTCGACTATCACATGAAGATCGCTGCCATGTTAAGCGCAAGGCGGGTGGATGAGGCAGAGGAGATGTCAGGTGTGCTCCAAGTTGCACGTGCATCCGGGAATATCTCCAATGCTGCAGGCGACATTGCAAAGATAGTCCTGCTGGAAATGGGAATACCCATGGAACTGAAACTGGCACTTCGGGAAGCAGAGGAGACTATTGCAAGAGCGACTGTCAGCGAGGATTCACCCATTGCAGGCAGGACCCTTGAGGACATAGAACTCGACACAGAAACTGGCATGTGGATAATTGCCATCCGTCGCCAGGACAAGTGGATATACGATCCCAACCATGCCACCAGGGTACGAGAGGATGACGTACTCTTTGCACGCGGACATGACGAAGGCGTACCCATCTTCATGGAGCTGGCTGCAAACCGCAAATATCTGCCAAGGGAAGTGCAGCATGAAAGGTTCCTCATAGACCTGGAGAGAGCAGTGGATATAATCGTTGAGATGAAGAACATGAGCGAGCTCTCGGTGGGACTTGCCTACTCTGCACTCCTGTTCGACAACAAGGACATAGCTCTTGAGGTTAAAGCACTTGAGGGGGAACTTGATGCCATGAAGAATGAGCTCCAGCACTGGGTACTGGAAACAGCTAAACATGTCCCCGACGTTAATCAGCTAAGAGGCCTTCTGCATCTGGCCCATGCAACTGAATCAATATCCGATGCCGCATATATGATTGCGGATACAGTCCTGAGGGACATTGACCTGCATCCGGTGATCACTCTTGCGATCAGGCAGTCTGACGAGGTAATTACAAAACTCGTTGTCCAGAGCTGTTCACCCATAGTCGGGAAGACGTTTGGCCAGCTCAAGCTTGAAACCGAAACAGGCATGTACATAATGGCCATCAAAAGAGGAGACAAATGGGTCTACCGTCCCAATAAGCGAACTCTTATACAGGGAGGCGACATACTTATTACACGGGGCTCCCGCACAGGAGAAGACGCATTATTTGAACTGTGCGCCTGTCCTTTTGAAAATGAGAAAGTGTCCTGATCCCGGATCAGGACCTTGTTCTCCTTAAGGCCTTATTACTTCTACAGAGCCGTCTTTCTTACCAATGTAGACTTCATCCACATTGATGAATATCCCGTGCTCAACAACACCAGTGAGCTGGGACAGCGTCGCTGACAGTTGTTTCGGGTCACTGATGGTGCCAAAACTTGCGTCAATGACGAAGTTCCCGTTGTCCGTTATCACCGGACCATCCTTTCTTGCAGCCATGCGAAGCTCAGGCTTGCCACCCAGCTCCTTTATCTGCTTTGCTACCAGTCTCCTTGCATAGGGGAGAACTTCAATAGGTACGTAGTGTTCCAGTTTTTCACTTACCTTGGATTCGTCGGCAACTATCACGAAGCGTTTTGCAGACCTTGAAACGACCTTCTCACGAGTATGAGCGGCTCCACCGCCTTTTATTGTGAAAAGCGCTGCATCCACCTGGTCAGCGCCATCGATGGCAATATCCAGCACAGGATGCTCGGCAAGAGTTGTAAGAGTGATGCCTGCCTCTATCGCAAGCATCTCGGACTGGTAGGATGTAACCACCGCAATGATGTCCAGTCCTTCACTGACCCTCCTTCCGAGTTCTGCTATTGTGTAAGCTGTGGTGGAGCCTGTGCCCAGGCCCACGACCATCCCATCCTTTACCAGATCTGCGGCTGCGATGCCTGCAGCCTTCTTTCCGGGGTTTTCCCCACCAGTGTTCCTTTCCTTCATGGATATCAGCCCGGGATCACGGAGATAATCTTCGCCTGTCTCTGGGGAAGAGCACAACATCACGGATGTTCTCAACGCCCAGCATCGTCATGACCAGCCGGTCACATCCGATACCCCATCCGCCATGAGGAGGCATACCATACCTGAAAGCCCTCAGGTAGAAGTCAAAACCTTCCGGATTAAGTCCCTGGGATTCGATACGCTCCCTGAGCTGCTGCGGGTCATGGATACGCTGTGCACCTGAAGACAGTTCCATTGTCCTGTGCATCATATCGAAGGACTTGGAGATCTCAGGCTTGTCTTCGTAAGGCTTTGCGTAGAAGGGTTTTACCTCGGTGGGCCAGTCTATGATGAAATAGTGTGACTGGCCTGTCTCTGTGAATACATGGTTACCAATTGTATGTTCAGACAGAGTGCTGAGGTCGTCGCCCCATTTCAGGGTCTCTTCGCCGTAAGAGTTGACAATGGTGAGAGCCTCATCATATGTTATCTTCATGAAAGGAGTCTGCGGAACGTTCAGTTCAACCCCCAGAATCTCCAGTTGTTTTGAGCAGTTGCTGACGACCTGCTCATAAACGTAAGCGACCATGTTTTCCAATATCTCCATAACGTCAAAATGATCGCAGAAGCTTGCCTCGATATCAATGGATGTTGCTTCGTTGAGGTGCCTGCGCGTATCATGCTCCTCAGCCCTGAAGATGGGGCCTATCTCAAACACCCTGTCCAGTCCGCCGGACATCAGCATCTGCTTGAAGAGTTGCGGGCTCTGGTTAAGGAAGGCCTCCCTGTCAAAGTAAGTGATCGGGAAGAGTGATGTCCCGCCTTCTGTTGCCGTTGCCACTACCTTGGGAGTAGATGTTTCCACAAAACCGTCTTCAGAGAGGAAGCCCCTGACAGCCTTCAGGACCTCGTGCCGTATAGTGAAGACCGCGGTGGTCCTTTCTCTTCTCAGGTCCATGAACCTTGAGTCCAGACGGGTATCCAGGTCAGCATCAACCTTTCCTGTAGTGTCCATTGGCAGAGGGGAATCCGCCTCGTTGAGCAGGGTTATCTTTTCAGGGATGATCTCGTAGCCATTCGGTGCCTTTGCTTCCGGCTTGACGGTACCCGTCACAGAAACAATGGACTCTCGCATAAGACTCCTTGCCGTATCCAGCAATCCCGGATCGGTCTTCTTCTTTACAAGTGTGATCTGGCCCCGTCCTTCACGGTCCCTTACCACAACAAAACAAATACCTCCGAGGTCGCGGACCTCGTGAACCCAGCCAGCGATAGAGACTTTCTTATCAGCCATCTCCGCCGGGTCGATCTTAGATGTATAATGTGTTCTGAGATCTTTTAGTAACATACCTTCACCTGATCTGAAATATAAATACCTATAAGCAATTCACTGTAAGCTATCTGCACATGTGAATATAAGCTGCATCAAATACTCTGGCACCAATAGTTATTACTTCGCTATAAACCTAATTATTACCGTACTTACCCGTGTCCGGCCTGTCATCTGAAACTAGCAGGATTCCACTATGCTCCTTCCGGATATCTCTCCTGCGATGCTCTTTGTCATAATATCGGCAATCACAGCCGGGTCGTCAGACTGTCCCAGGGCCCACATCAGCTTGACAAGCGCAACTTCCGCAAGCATATCCTCACCCTCTATGGCACCGGCCCTGAGCATGTCCCGTCCTGTATCATAGACCCTGTCGCACACCCTGCCATGAAGGCACTGAGATGTGATAACTACAGGTACGCCGGAACTGACAGCCTTCCCTATCTGCGGGATCCACTCGGTTGAAACGTGTCCAAGGCCTGTTCCCTCGATAACGATCCCATGGTAACCCGCATCCACATAGTAGAAGAGTATATCCGGACTTGCACCGGGAGTGAACTTAACAAGCGCGCATTTGGGATCAATGGCCTCTCTAAGCTTCAATACCCGAGCTCCTCTTTTTGCATGTTCCCCGGATGTTGTCAGCTGCATGGCCTTGTAGTCCACATAGCCGATAGGCTTTCCATTAATTGACCGGAAGGCGTCCCTTCTTGAGGTGTGCATCTTCCGTACCTTCGTGCCGCGGTGAATAGCACAGCTGCTGTCTGATTCTTCGCTGTGCATCACAACAGTGACTTCGGCGATGTCGCTAACAGCAACAAGTGCCGCGCATATTGCGTTCATTGCATTGTCACTGCTTGGCCTGTCTGCGCTGCGCTGTGAGCCTACAAAGACTATCGGAACAGGCGTCTCGATCATAAATGAGATCGCTGCAGCAGTATACATCATAGTGTCAGTACCATGGGCCACAATTACTCCGTCAGCACCTTTCTCTATCTCCCTTGCAATTTCCCGTGCGAGTTCCTGCCAGTATTCCGCCCTCATGTTCTCGGACAGGATATTGTATATGGCCTTGCCGCTGAAGTCGGCTATTGTCCTGAGTTCCGGCATGGCCCTGAGTATATCGTCTGCAGAGAAACTGGCTGTTACAGCGCCGGTCCTGTAATCTATCTTACTTGCAATGGTGCCGCCCGTTGACAGGATGGAGACCTTTGGCAAAGCCGGACCTTCTGCCGGAGGTTTCCCGGCAGTTACCGTAGAGGGAGTTTCCTTCAGCACCTTTTTTTCCAGGAGGGTGATTACTGCATTTTTGGGGTCTATGCCTGCATTATAACCGCTCTTCATTTTAAGGACGATATGCTGAGTTGTGCCTGGCATGACTATGCCCTCGTACTCCACGTCGTCCTTTTTTACCTTTATCTTATCGCCTTCTTCGAATTCCATGGTTATCCCCTGATGCAAAGTTCTAAGATATTATCTCCCGCTGCCTTCCATACATTTCTCGACTGTGTCGAAAAGCCCTTTCAGGGAGTTCTCGATGCCGTCGTTCAATTCCTTTATCCTGCAACGTACTTCTTCAAGCTCCCCGATGCGCAGGCTTATAGCTCTCTCAGTCTCATCCGGAGAGGGGCCGCCTATGATCCTGCGCCTCCTTATATTAGATACAGGGTCAAGGGCGTCCTTTACCATCTCTTCGGTCAGGCCGCGCTCACTTAATCCTGTACCCAGGATGTTGCCTGCTACTGCGTTGACATCTTTTAGAGTCGGAATACCTGTATCGCGTGCAAGCACGCCCACGATCTGGTGTGCGGTCCGGAATGGAATACCGGTTGCTCTGACCATTGTGTCGGCAAGCTCGGTAGCCGTGGTGAATCCTGCCGTAGATTGTGCGGCCATGGCATCGGTGTTCACTTTCATTGAGCCGATAATGCCTGTCATTATCCTTACAGCACTTCTTGTGGCTTCCACCGAGCGCCACATATTAGGTGTAGCTTCCTGCAGGTCGCGATTATAACTTAAAGGAAGGGCCTTGCAGATGGTCAGTAATGCCATGAGCGAGCCTATGACCGTGCCGGCCTTCCCGCGGATGAGTTCGGCGGTGTCCGGGTTCTTCTTCTGGGGCATTATTGATGAAGTGGAAGAATAACTATCGTGCAGCTCAACGAACCCAAACTCCGGGGTTGACCATATCACAAGTTCTTCAGCCATCCTGCTGAGGTTTACCATTATGTTTGCACACGCAGATGCCGTTTCGATGAGGAAATCACGGCTGCTTACGGCGTCCATGGAGTTTTCCAGGAGGCTCCCAAACCCAAGAAGCGAAGCTGTTCTCTCACGGTCAAGTTCAAAGCCTGTGGAAGCAAAGGCAGCCGCACCGAGAGGACTTTTGTTGACCCGTGTGAAAGCCTCTGTCACACGATCACTGTCCCTTGCTATCGCACCTGCATGGGCAAGCAGGTGATGGGCGAATGTTGTTGGCTGGGCATGCTGCAGGTGAGTAAAACCAGGCATCAGTGTCTCTGTGTGTACCGATGCCCTGTTAAGAAGGGCCAGGCGAAGCCCCGCAAGCTCCTCCATTAGAGAGAGCAATTCATCCCTTAGCCTTATACGGATACATGTTGCAACCTCATCGTTGCGGGAGCGACCCGAATGCATCCTGCCTCCGGTTTCCTCGCCCACCATATCGATGAGCCGGGATTCAAGTGAGATATGGATGTCCTCATAAGAGTGGTCCAGCTTCTCAATACCATCCTCCTTTACCGCCAAGAGTCCCTTAAGGATCTTACTGCAATCATCTGCCTTGATTATGCCCTGCTCTTTCAGCATAACCGTATGAGCCAGGTCAACCAGTATATCTGCTTCGAATATCCATTTATCAGCAGACATGGAGGAAGTAAAATTCAAAATATCTTCATCAGGACTGGAGGACAGACGTCCCCTGCGTAAAATATTGCTCATGTAAATCCTCAGTTAGCCTAAATATAATATTAGAAGTGACCTTAATTTTGTAGCGTGGTATGGCTTGAATACATAAATAAGAATCGGTTTTACTATTGCAGCCTTCCCGGATGTTTTTTTTTTAGCTAGGGATGATTTGACTCATCAATAAGGTTCTTGCCTATGTATATAGTTATATAAAGGAGCATAACCTTATGAAGTCTTCAAAAGCGAAAATGAGTGGATCCAATGATAAAATTAAAAGGGCATGAGATCGGTTTAATAGTTATTAAGGATGCCAGCAATAGAAGAGCTGTGCAATTTAAGAATAATATTATTACTATTTTGAGAAAGATCGGTGTTAACGAAAACGATATTGATATTCCTCTTGAACGCATGGCGATAAAAAAATCCAAAGCTTCTGCAACCTGGTGGATATCAAATCATCGAATGCATTACAGCCATAACATGCAGAGTAAATATGTAGAAAACCTGTATGTTCTATCCAAGGTAATTGAGATAGAGGCAAATCGGGTCATTTCAGAGGAAATCACGCTGTCAGATTTTATTTCGGAATTTAAAGAGGACTCAGATGTTTATGATAAACGCAAAGAAGCACGAGAGTTTTTTGACTGTGACCATGATGAGACTGATTTTGGGATCATTGATAAAAAGTACAAGCTGATGTCAAAAGAACTGCACCCGGACATGCCAACCGGAGACACTGAAAAATTCAAGCAGCTCAATATTGCACATAAGATTCTGAAGAGAGAATTAACATAAGATCACTTCAGACCTCAGTTTCTCATTTTTTGATTTGCCAATATCATCTTCTTTCATCTTATTTTTAGCGCTAATTACGCATCTGCCATACATCTCTCATTTTTAAACACAGCCACTAAACACAGCTCCAAAGGAATACAATGAACAGGGAATCATTATAGTGCCAGAGTGAAAAACCGGTTGGCAAATATTACAGACTTATTTATATATTAGATAATATTATATATTCAGTATGCATATATAACTTCAAGTTTTATACAAAAGTACATAATAATTAACCGAGGGTCAAAATGGCAAACGGCTTACAACAATATCAGGAAAAGAGCACAAATGATGTGCTTCAGCTTGTCGTCTTTAGTCTGGGTACAGAGGAGTTCAGCGTTGATATCATGAAAGTGCAGGAAATAATCAGGCTGCCTGAGATCACTCGCATTCCCAAATCTCCCGACTACATAAAAGGCGTTATTAATCTTCGTGGAAAGATAATCGTGGTAATGGACCTTGACAAACGGTTCGGGCTCCCTTCAAAAGAGATTACTGAAGAATCCAGGATCATAGTTGCAGATGTAGAAGGAACTATTGTTGGAATGGTTGTCGATTCTGTAAGCGAGGTCATCCGGCTGCTTGCCTCAAGCGTAGACCCAACCCCCGATATAATAACCCACAGCATTAACGCCGAATATCTTAAAGGCGTGGGCAAACTGGATGACAGGCTGTTAATCCTGCTTAACCTGGAAAACATAATCAGTGAAACTGCCGCCTAAAGGCCAGCCCTGCAGAGTTTTCCATTTTAGAACCCTAAGATCATGCCTAACAGATGATACACTAGTATCAACTAATTAACAGTGCTGAGAGCTCGTGTAAATCGAACATGTCGTACCCGGCCCTCTCAAAAACTGTGCACCGGGATTTTTTATACTCAAGCAGATTTGTTTTTAAAGGTGATATAATGAGAGTTTCGAAATTGATGATCATAGCATTCCTAATACTCATAGGCGTGATGATGCCGGGTTGTATGAATACAGAAGACCCGGGTAATGAAGGCCCGGACAATATTGTTGCTGACAGCTCCTTCAAAGAGTCAGGAGACAACAGGACAGGCCTTGCAAACAATGACATCCTTTATCAGGTATCCACTATCAACGCCCTTCTTGAGGGCTTCTATGATGGCGATACCAGTCTGGAAACCCTTAAAAGCAGAGGAGATTTTGGAATCGGAACCTTTACGGGTCTTGACGGGGAAATGATAGTTCTGGATGGAGAGATATACCAGGTTAAAGATGACGGGATTGCATACATGACCAATGATTCTATGACAACCCCTTTTGCTGCTGTCACTTTCTTCGAAGCCGATGAGACAGGGTTCATCAGTGAACCTATGGGCAAGGAGCAGGTGGAAAAATATCTCGAAGAACTGATGCCCAACAGGAATATAATGTACGCTGTGAAGATCACAGGGACATTCGATTATATGAAAACACGCAGTGTTCCAAAGCAGACACAACCGTATCCCCGGCTGACAGAGGTTACAAAGAACCAGCCTACTTTCGAGCTTACTGATGTAGAAGGAACAATTGTCGGTTTCTGGCTGCCTTCCTACATGAATGGAGTCAATGTGCCCGAATACCACCTGCATTTCATAACAGACAGCAAAGATGCCGGAGGTCACATCCTGGAGTATAATATTATCGAGGGGACCGTGGAGATCGATAATACATACGATTTCTACCTCAGTTTGCCACAAAGCTCTGATCTTATGGACATTGACATGTCAAAAGATAACAATTCTGAACTTGAAATGGCTGAAAAGTAAAATAGAATAACTATAGTAATTAACCAAATATTTATTACTAATTAAGTATAACGAATGGTAATTCAGTTATTGATTTCAAGGAACATTCAACGAAAGAGGATGTATGTTCATTTCTATCAGCTGTCAAAAACAATAACATGGGAAAAAGAGCTGTGATCAGTCCCGACAATTTCAGATCATACCGAGCAAAAGATACCCTAATTTGCACAGGCAAATGATATCGAATTGGTCTATTTACCTTCATATTTACCAGACTTGAACCGTAATTTTGTGAAAGATCTTGACCATATGAAAAATCTGATTGCTGAGACGTTCAATGGTTGTTCATCAAAGATCAGCTTCGCAAGAAGATGGATCGAAAAGTTAATGGAAAATAAGTTAGAAAATATAAGTTATTAACTATAATTGATTAATGTGTAGCATCATATTATTGCTTATAATATCGAAACATCTATTCTTGAGGGTTGGATGAAATGAAAGAAGAACAAAAGAAAATTAGTTCAAAAATTAACCCTAAAGTGCGTGAGCAGATACTTCGTATGCGAGAAGATGAATTCAAACTAGAGAACATTATTGATTCAGTTGTGGAGCTGAAATTCTATGATGCCGCTAGCAAAAAAATAAGAAAAGGCGGAAACAGGTAAAATCAGAACTTTATTCATTCTCCACCTTCGGCAACATTTTTGCCACCAATAGCGATTCCACCATCATTGACTTTCAGAATAAAGAAACAACTATTGAAAATCGGCTCTGTAGAAAACCTATTGAAATCACAATCGATAGCCAAAGTTCTGCAAAAATAATCACCATTCAAGGCGACATAGTGAACTTTTATAAAGTTGCACAATTGCTTGAGTATCGAGGATTTCTACAGAGACAAAATAAGAAATCATCTTTATGCCCCGACCTGTTCTTTTGGCAACAGCACATGAACAGTAGTCCCAATTCCCTTTTCACTCTCAAGCCATATCCTGCCATGATGCGCTTCAACTATGAGTTTGGATACATAAAGCCCAAGTCCGTTCCCCCCATACTTACGGGTGGAAGAGCCGTCCACTTGATAAAAGCTGGTGAAAATATCCTTAACATTTTCCGGTGGTATCCCTATACCGGTATCCTGTACTTCGATATGCACATCGTTGCCCTCTTCATAGGCAGACAAATTGACCTGGCCACCTTTGAGAATAAATTTCACTGCGTTGTCCATGAGCTTATTCATTAACTGGATCAGGAAATTAACATCCCCCTCAATGAAAGGATGCAGCAGAGTAACATTCTTTGAAACCGTGACACCTTTTTGCCGGGCCTGGTCAGAATAGCTTTCAATTGCACGGTCTATAATAATCTCAAGCAGTGTAGTATCAATTGTATACTGTGCAGTCCCTGCAAGCACATTCCCCATATAGAGAAGAGAATCGATCAAAGATCCGAGACGCTCGGAATTGCGCACAATAGCATCGACACTTTTTCTTTGGTTTTCGTTCAACTCTCCAAACACTTCTTCATCAAGAAGGCTGCTATATCCATATATGCTGTGAAGGGGGGTTTTGAGCTCATGACTGAGATTTGCAAGGAACTCACTTTTCATCCTGTCAAGAACTTTAAGCTCATCGTATGCCTTCTCAAGTTGCATGGAATGGATGCTCAGGATTTCTTCGTTCTGCCTGCGTTCAATAGCACTGCCAACGAGATTGGACATTATTCCCAGGACCTTTATATCTTCCTCGCTCCATGATCCTGTGTTCACTACATTATCCATCCCCACAAAGCCTGACATCGTCCCGCTCACATAAAGGGGTAATACTATCAACGAGCTTATATCCTGCATCTCAAGTATCTCTTTTTCATTATAAGCTTTGGGAGGCATGGAAGAAACATCGGTCACATGGATTATTTCTCCCTTATAGAGTTTATCCATCCACCACGGGAACATGCTTACCGGCAGATCCCTCAGATTCTCTTTCTGCGGCTCTACACCTTCACTGCACCATTCATGAGTATTATCCATCACTTCATCTTTTATCATAAAAAGATATACGCGGCTTGCACCGCAAAGGGTGCCTATATTCCCGAGACATTCCTCAATGGCAACGTCAATATCTGCCGGAGCCACCAGGACAGATGACACATAAGAGATACTCATTTCCAGATTTAATTTCCGTCTGATAAGTTCGTTGGAAGCTTTCAGTTTTTGTGAGTATGCCTGCAACTCCTTTTCAGACCTCTTCCTTTCAGAAATATCATGCAGGATGACCAGATCTGCAGGAGTGCCTTCATATTCGATGCTTGATGAAAGAACTTTCATCGGGATGGTGTTCCCGGTTTTTGATATAATGTCCAATTCATGATTCTGCTGGAACCCTATATCGCCTTCAATTTCCACATACATGTGATATGCATCGTTTTTTGATCCCGCAGAAACAAAACCCATGAAATTTCTGCCGATCACTTCCTTTTTATCGTAACCAAGTATGTCAGCAAGTTTTGTATTCATGTATTTGATAACAAAATCCTGGATTATAACGATCCCATCATTTCCATTTTCAAGGATCCTCACGTACTTCCTATCGTGGTCCTCAGGATTTGGCCTTAACTGCCCATCCTGTAAAGCATGATCGATGCAGCATATTATGTTGAAATGATCTTTTCCTTTTATTTCTGCGGGTATAATCTTCCATCTGGTCGGTATTCTTTTACCATTCCCTGTAATACATGTTTGCTCAAATCCTGCTGCTCTGCAGTCATAATTAAACAGTTCCGCACAGCTGATATTGGACCCAGCCTGCAGGTCTTTGAAAAACGGTGCTTCACATATGTTCTTTCCGAGAAGGTCTTCAGAGCCATAGTCAAGTATCTCGAGAACTGCCGGGTTGCAATAATCCATTTTCCGGTCCGCATCCAGAACTATGATACCCATTGGCAACTGTTCTGCAACAGCAAAAAAACTCTCCCTGACAAGTGATCCTGAAGAAGGATCTGCAAAGAAAGAATGATCGGCTGTTTTTTCAGGGTTCTTGCAATACATTTTCACCTAAATGGATTTTACATTTTTTATGCCTGGTTGCAGACAAACAGCATGAAATACTGGCAATTATCTTCTAAATTCCCGTAATGCCTTTCATAAGTAAGTGGTATAATATAATATTTAATTATATATAATTTTAACATTTGAATTATGATTTGTATTATATAAGCTTTTTCACAGAAGTCCGAAGGAAGTCCGAAAAAAGCATCAAAATCAAAAGTAAATGAATAGAACTCAGATCAAAATAAGATACATAGCACCTGAGATCAGAGCGCCTGCAAAGGTTGCAACGAAGTTGACACCACTATTGGAGAGCATTCCTTTATGCTGAAGAGTTGCACCAAGAATACTATCCACATTGGTCCCAAGGAACCCTCCGGCTGTTGTGATAAATATTACCATGAACCAGCTCTCCATCGGAAGTACACCAAAGATGATGGCCAATATGCCGATGATAGCTGAACCCAGGATGGCCGCACCCTCACCAAGCACAGTCACAGCGCCATCAACTCCGGCACATGTCGGTTTTAGAGTAGTGATCATTATTGGCTGGGAGCGGGCAGTCGTACCTATCTCACTGGCAAGAGTATCACCGGTGGCTGTTGCAACTGTTCCCAGATATGCAAAGATGAGAAACTCAGAATACTGCGGATATATCCCGTAAAGGACAGCGAGCACAAGGGCTGCCATGCTATTGCTGAAAACATTCTCATAGCTGCGTACACCATCCTTTGACTGTGCGATACCGATGGATTCCTTGTACTTGTACTTGTATTTGGTGAACCCGCCGCCAAGGATAAAGAAAGTCAGGAGCAGGATGAACCAGGATATATCACTGAATACTATGATAAGCACGCCAAGCAATGAAGCACTGAAAAGTGCTGAAAGATCTGCTATCTTTGCCCTGTAGGCCAGATATCCCAGCACAAGCGAGAACATAAGTGCCATGAACATCTCGTAGAGTGGTACCGAATACCCGAAAGAATGGAACAGCCACATCGTCATTCCCGCACCCAGGGGGACCGAAATGTTATCATCCACCTTCGAAGGGATAGATTCAAAAAGAGCACCAGTGATCGAACCAATGACCGCCAGGAAGAATACCAGATTCCTGCTGACATTCAGTTCCTCCCAGCCGGCGATCCAGGTTCCTGCAAGATACGCAAAGATTATACCTACTCCAAGCATGACAATACTGGATGGCAGAAAATGTTTTTCGCGTTTATCCCTGTTACGGGCGATAGTTCCATTAAGATGTCGTTTCTTGCGATGTCGGATGAATGAAGCCGCACTGCTGCCAAAAGTTGCTATCGCAATGGCACCTCCTATGACGTACAGGGGAAAATCAAGCGGGGTGAACTCCAGCAGCTGACTTATCAGGAGCATGATAAAGACAGACAGAGCCAGGTTCCTTGCACTCCTTATCCCATCGTTCATGTCAATAAGCATTTTCCTTGAGCCCGGCTCAGGCTTGCGGTATAGTAACTTTGCAATGACCGGATAGTCGGGGAAATATGCAAGGGACAAAAGTATCAGGAAATTAAACACTAAGAGCGTCAGGACATCAAAAAATGGGAAAGCAAATACCAGCATACCAAAAACAGCGCGGAGTATCTGGCGTCGGTATTCATGTTCCATCTTCTCCAGGCGTTCAAGAATGGTATGCATAGGAATCGTTCCGGTTCTAGTATGGATACGGATAGTTAACCAAGATATAAAGCATTGATGATTATTTATGTATGTTAGCATAGGGACATTATTTTATTTGTATATATATTTTAATAATTAAAAAACATTGGTTCCTTATAAAATCACCACAGATTACTCGCCAATGTCAAATGAATATATTAAAATAAGAGAAGAACTTAAGAAAACCGTTATCAAATGATAGTGCATCTACAGGAATTCACCTTAAGCCCGCCACCAGGAAACAGGAAGTGATCTTAAGTGAGACAACTGTATACACTGATGCGATCAAGTTCTCAGTTCTCAATTTCTCTGAAGTGATGATATATGCAGGAAAAAATAAAGGAAATTGCGTCCCGTGTCAGGGAACTCCGTGAGATTTGCGGCATTTCGGCAGATGAGATGGCTGCATGTCTTGGTATATCTGCTGTCGTTTACAGAAAATACGAAAATGCTGAGGAGGATTTCCCGGCAAGCATTCTTTTTGAGATCGCTCAGCACCTCAATGTGGATATGACCATACTGCTTACCGGAGAAGACCCGAAAATGCATGTATTCACAGTCACCCGAAAAGACAAAGGTGTGAGTGTCCAGAGGCGCAAGGATTACAAATACCAGAGCATAGCTGCAAACTTCGTGCACAAGAAAGCAGAACCTTTAGTGGTAAAGGTCGACCCAAAGCCTGAAGGGACAAGACCATCGATGAACTCACACCCTGGCCAGGAATTCGATTACGTGCTTGAAGGAACCTTAAAAGTGATCATCCATAACAATGAGATAATCCTTGAAGAAGGTGACTCTATTTTCTTTGATTCCAACTATGCCCACGGGATGCAGGCTGTGGGAGGAAAGCCCGCAAAGTTCCTTGCAGTCATTCTATAAAGCGGAGGTATCATGTCTTCACTACTGGAAAAATACGTCTCGCGCAGCGAATTCGATTCATACGAGGATTTCAAGGAGAACTTCAGCATCAAAATTCCTGATAACTTCAATTTCGCATACGATGTGGTCGATGTTTACGCAAGGGAACAGCCAGATAAAAAAGCCCTTATCTGGTGCGATGACAATGGAGAAGAAAAAGGATTCTCTTTCGCGGACCTCGCCAACTACAGCAATAAAACAGCCAATATTCTCAAACGATATGGCATCAGAAAAGGCGACAGTGTAATGCTCATGCTCAAAAGCAGGTATGAGTTCTGGTTCTTCCTGCTGGCTCTGCACAGGATCGGTGCCATAGCTGTTCCTGCGACCCATATGCTAACTAAGAAGGATATTGTTTACAGGGTGGAGCGCGCCGGGATCAAAATGATAGTGGCTGCTCCGGACAAAGGGATACTGGATTGTGTGGACGATGCCTGCAATGAGATCAGCAATATCCTCAAAACCAGGATTGCAATTGGCCTGCAAAGAGATGACTGGACCTCATTTGAGAAGGAACTGGAAACGGCCTCTGCTGACTTTACACGCCCGACTGGTGAAGAGGCTACTATTAATGAGGACATATTGCTGAACTATTTCTCCTCAGGAACTACAGGCTTCCCCAAGATGGTGCAGCATAATTTCACATATCCTCTTGCACATATAATAACTGCCAGATACTGGCAGAATGTGACAGACGGCGGCCTGCACTACACTGTAGCAGATTCAGGATGGGCAAAGTGCGTATGGGGTAAGATATATGGTCAGTGGATAGCAGGAAGTGCGGTCTTTGTATACGATTATGACAGGTTCACTGCCGAGAGGATGCTGGAGAACACAGTAAAGTATGGTGTGACGACATTCTGTGCACCGCCTACCATCTACCGCTTCCTTATCAGGGAGGACCTTAGCAAATATGATCTGGGCTGCCTGGATTACTGCGTGACTGCAGGAGAGCCGCTAAATCCCGAGGTTTACCAGAAGTTCCTGGAAATAACGGGCCTTAAACTCATGGAAGGGTTCGGACAGACAGAGACCATCGTCACCCTCGCAACTTATCCCTGGGTCGAGCCAAAACCCGGTTCCATGGGTAAGCCATCCCCTGAGTACTCCATTGAACTGCTTAACGCCGAAGGCAAACCGTGTGAGGTTGGTGAGGAAGGAGAAATCGTGATCGACACCAGTTTTGGGAAGCCTCCTGGAATATTCATCGGTTACGGAGCTGACCCTGAGAAGACAAAGGATGTCTGGCACGACGGTTATTACCACACAGGGGACATGGCATGGAAGGATGAGGACGGCTATTTCTGGTTCGTGGGAAGGGCTGACGACATCATCAAGACCTCAGGGTACAGGGTAGGACCTTTTGAAGTTGAGAGTGCCCTTATTGAGCACCCTGCAGTACTCGAATGTGCTATTACAGGCGTCCCTGACCCGGTAAGAGGACAGGTCATCAAGGCAACCATTGTGCTCACGAGGGACTATACGACAAGCGAGGAACTGAAAAAAGAACTCCAGGACCATGTTAAGAGAGTCACTGCTCCGTACAAGTACCCCCGTGTGGTCGAGTTTGTGAAAGAACTGCCAAAGACTATAAGCGGCAAGATCAGACGTGTGGAGATACGCGACCACGACAAACAAAAGTAATAACATCTCTGCTACCGCATTTGAACTATCCGGACAGGAAATTACACATGCGTGCATAAGATTTATGTACTTCCAGTCCGGGTGAATATCATTTTTACATCCAAATGAGGTTATATCATCATGTCAGATAATCAGGCAAAGAGAGAGCCTTATCCGGTACTTAACATTCTGGAATGCAAAGCATGCGGGCGCTGCATCGTGGCCTGTCCTAAAGGTGTTCTGCGAATGAGTGAAGGTCTTAATGAAAGAGGCTACCATTACGCAGAGTACACGGGAGAGGGATGCACAGGCTGTGCAAACTGCTATTACACGTGCCCTGAACCACTTGCAATAGAAATCCACATCCCTCTTAAGAGCAGTGAGTGAACAGAGGTGCTTCAAAATGGCAACACAATTAGTAAAAGGCAACACAGCAGCTGTTATCGGTGCGCTGTACGCGGGCTGTGACTGTTATTTCGGTTATCCGATCACCCCTGCAAGCGAGATACTGCAGGAGGCGTCAAAGTATTTCCCCCAGGTGGGAAGAAAGTTCGTACAGGCCGAATCAGAGGAAGCAGCCATCAATATGGTCTACGGTGCGGCATCTGCAGGCCACAGGGTGATGACAGCATCTTCAGGCCCGGGGCTGAGCCTGAAACAGGAAGGCATTTCATATCTTGCGGGTTCCGAACTGCCATGCGTGATTATCGACATCATGAGAGCAGGGCCCGGACTTGGCAACATTGGCCCTGAACAGAGCGATTACAGCCAGGTGGTCAAGGGTGGAGGACACGGCAACTACAAGAACATAGTACTTGCTCCCAACTCCGTGCAGGAGATGTGCGATATGGTCATCACGGGATTTGACCTGGCATTCAAGTACAGGAATCCAGTGTGCATCCTTGCTGACGGCGTGCTGGGACAGATGGTCGAATCCATCCAGTTCCCGGAAAAGGCTGTGCAGCCTGTAATAGATACTACATGGGCTGTCAGCGGGACCGCCGCCACAAGGGAGAATCTGGTGACTTCCATCTTTCTGGACTTTGACTTGCTTGAGCAATTCAACTATAAGCTGCAGGAAAAATACGCCACTATAAAAGAACATGAGGTTGACTACGAAGATTACATGACCTCGGACGCTTCTATAATCCTCGTATCCTATGGCATCAGCAGCCGTATATGCAGGTCTGCTGTTGACCAGGCAAGGAAAGAAGGTATAAAGGTAGGCCTGTTCAGACCAAGGACCCTGTCCCCCTTCCCGGAGAAGGAACTCAGGGCCATAGCAGACTCAAGAGAATGCACTTTTGTCTCGGTGGAGATGAGTAACGGGCAGATGCAGGAAGATGTCAGGCTTGCCATTGGATGCACAAGACCTGTGGAACTTGTAAATCGCATGGGTGGGAACCTGATAACCCTTGACCAGGTTATGGACAGGCTCCGGGAAATATCCGCAAGGGAGGAATACTAATGGCTGAGAAAATGGCTGAAAAGATTATAGGAAGGCCGGGCGGACTATACGCCGAGTTCCCGCGCAAGGGCGGGGCCGCTCCCACTGCAACCCACTACTGTCCAGGCTGTGGGCACGGGATAATTCACAAACTCATCGGTGAAGCACTTGCAGATCTTGGTATCCAGGACCGCACAGTCATGATAAGTCCTGTGGGTTGCGCTGTATTTGCATATTACTACTTTGACTGTGGCAACCTGCAGGTAGCACACGGCCGAGCCCCTGCTGTGGGCACAGGAGTTTCCAGGGCAGAGGACAACGCAGTGGTCATAGCATATCAGGGAGACGGTGACCTCGCCTCGATTGGCCTCAACGAGACCATCCAGGCTGCTAACAGGGGTGAGAAGATGGCTATATTCTTTGTCAACAATACCGTTTACGGGATGACAGGCGGCCAGATGGCGCCCACCACCCTTATAGGGGAAAAGACCATCACCTGTCCTGATGGAAGAGATCCGCGGTTCGCAGGATATCCATTACACATGTGTGAGATCCTCAATAATCTCAAGGCTCCGGTATTTATTGAAAGGGTTTCCATCTCGGATATCTCCCATATCAGGAAAGCACGCAAGGCGGTCAGGAAAGCTCTTGAGATACAGCGGGATGGTAAAGGCTATGCTTTTGTGGAAGTGCTGTCCACATGCCCTACAAACCTGAGGCAGGATTCCGAGCAAAGCACAAGGTTCGTCAATGAGGAAATGGAAAAAGAATTCCCTCTGGGCAATTTCAGGGACCTCTCGGCAGAAACACAACCTCTTCTCAGAGGAGAGAGCGATTTCTCCAGGGCTTCCATTGACAAGCTCTTCAACCTTGAGACTGAATCATCTCCTGATGCTGTGCATGATCCCACTTTTAAGGAAGTGCATGTAAAAGCCGCAGGTTTCGGAGGACAGGGAGTGCTGAGCATGGGACTTACCCTTGCACATGCGGGCTGCAATGCACAGCGCTTTGTTTCCTGGTATCCTTCCTACGGCCCTGAGCAAAGAGGAGGCACTTCAAACTGCTCCGTTGTAATATCAGGTGAATCCATCGGCTCCCCTGTAGTTTACTCTCCGGATGTGCTTGTGGCCATGAACCGCCCATCACTTGAAAAATTCGCAGGCGATGTAAAGGAAGGAGGCATCATATTATATGATTCCACTATTGGTGCATGCGATATCCCTGCAGATGTCAGGGGAATAGCTGTGCCTGCTATGAAGATCGCAGGTGAAACAGGTTCAGAGAAGGCTGCAAACACTGTAATGCTCGGAGTCATGCTCTATCTCGGGGTGACCGGTCTTTCACGGGAGAACTTCAGGGAAGCCATCGCTGAGACCTTCTCGGGGAAACAAAAGCTGATATCGCTGAACCTGAACGTGCTTGAAGCTGCAGTTGCATGGGCAAGGGAGAATGTCTGATTATTACACTCACAGGCATGTTTAGAATGCCTGCCACCTTTTTTCCATTTTGCAGAACTTTTTATAGCCGTAGCTACATATCTAAAATGGGAGCGGTAGAAATGGATATTGATAGTGCTGTTATTGAGGCAACTGACGCAGACTGGAACGAAATGCTTGAGAATCAGGAAAAACCAATGGTGGTTATGTTCTACCTCCCGGAGTGCGCTTATTGCAGAGAGATAGAGCCATATTTCAGGGAATATGCCAAAGAGTTCAGGAAATCCTCTACATTTGTAATGATGAACGGAATGCTGGCCTCCAGGACCGCTATGAGATACGGGATCAGAGGAGTCCCTACATTCAAATTCTTCTGCGGTGGCCAGGCGATAAAAGAGGAAGTGGGTATGATCTATCCTTCTATCCTGAGGAGATCTATCGAGGATCTGATAGGTCACGGAAATGAGTGTGCGTTGCACACCACACCCCTGCCGGACGAAGTTTCACCCTATGAATGAAAGGGCTACCTGAGTAATCTCATTGCATCTTTTTCCCTTAATCTAGAACTTTACTGCCGGAACCTTATATTCTTCAGGCGGTATCTGGAAAAGCTCCTTCTTCCCAAATCCGGCGATACCTGCAATTATGTTGGTTGGGATCGACTGTATAGTTGTGTTGTATTTCATGACAGTATCATTATAGAACTGTCTTGAGTATGTGATCCGGTCCTCGGTGTCTGCAAGGTCTTTTTGCAGTTGTATGAAATTCTGGTTTGCCTGTAGTTGCGGATAAGCTTCAGCTACTGCAAACAGGGACTTCAGCGTCGAAGCAAGCATATTGGATGCATCCGCAGTTTCATTTGCCCCCTGTGCCTCCATTACTGTAGATCTGGCCTTTGTCACATTCTCAAACACTGCCCGCTCGTGTTGTGCGTAACCTTTGACAGTTTCCACTAGATTGGGAATAAGGTCATTGCGTCTTTTTAACTGGACCTCTATCTGGGCCCAGGTGTTCTCAACCCGGTTCCTTAGTTTGATCAGGTTGTTGTACACTGCAACAAAAATGATACCTATAATAATTACCGCTACTATTGCCAGGATCTCCAATACCATGAAATTACCTCCTTCACTGACTTCCCATTAATCTCTACTTCTTCTCATTAATCTTCATTGACATCCGATACTCCCGAAGGCGCATTATCTCGCTCCTCCACCCCCACCGCCAAAACCTCCCCCTGCTCCACCGACTCCTGAGCTCCCGCCCGGGGAACTGCCCGGAGTGGATGCCTGGTAAGCGCTCCTGAATCCTGAAATGAACACCATGTTGTGGTGTACCGGATAGAAGCGGCTTCCTGAGAGTTGTTCCGACGGGATAATGAGGGACATATTATCAAGCGCCTTCTCGGCCACACCCAGTGCCACCGCATAGACCATGTAGTGATCCCATATCTTTATTGATTCGGGAGGGTGCTCTTTCAGCGCAGAGAAATCTGTCAGGTACTTCCTGAAGTTATCCCACCGTTTGTGAAAAAGCCTGCCTTCGGGAGTCCACTGGCCCATGGTTCGCTCGCTGACACCCACAATGATAAGCATAACTATTGCAATAACTCCGGCGGCCATGACCAGGATAATGAAATTCTTCATCACAGGGAACTCATTAGTGGGAAACAGGAAAGCTACGAACCATATGCTCAAAAATGCTATGATTATGACAGCAATGCTGAAAACGGCCATGTACTTATTACCTTTGGATTCAAAGAGCTTATCAACTTTAGCATGGTTTGTTACCTTGTCATTCCATCTGTTCAGGAAATGGTAGAACGCCGTGCCTTTTCCAAGCTCTTTTTTCAGATCACTCCACAGCACCTTGCCTTCGGAGGCATATGAACTTAGCAGATCGAATACATCCTTTTCATAGTTCAGAAGTTTTTTCTTATCTGCACTCATATTGATTTCGATTAAAACGTCCTCTTTCTCACGTGATATCAAACCAAGGTGTTTTTTTGTGGACGTAGTATCTTTCAGACGCAGATATTCCCTGTCCACAAGATCCATGACCGTAGCAGTGAATCCCTCGATAGTCGGAATGCCTATCTTGCCTCTCATGATAGCATTGACCACAGCTGGCTTTGAATCAGTAGGCAGTTCCCTTTCATACAATCCATAATAATCAATATCAGGCTCTCTTCCATATTTATGATATATGTAGAAAGGGAACAAAAGGACGAGCAGCACATAAAGAGCAGCCATGTAGAAAAGATATACTGACATGGCTGCTTTTCTATCATATGCTCTTTCTACAGCTAGTATTTCTTCCAGGCCATCCTGGTTCTGGATGGAAACAAAAGTCGGGTTTGGAGATTGTAATCTTGGGAACACTGCTCTGATCTCATACCAGCTTCCGGAAGGTATCTCATCAGATTCTGCAACTATGGTGTTACCTTCGAGATACGATGACCTTGTGTAATGATCAGGATAGATCCAGTAAAGGATGTTGTCTTCTTGTGATCCGGCAGGAAGGGTAACTGTTACAGTAAACCCGTTCAGGCTCTTCTCCCATTCATCTCCCCACAGCTGGTAATGAAGTTCAGACACATCATTGTAGACCTTGACCCCGCGGTAATAATCATAGGACACGACAAAGGTGATCTGTTCAGGTGTCGGCTGTGGCAATGAGCCTACAAGTTCGTAACCACCGGAAACAGGCACGACCCGGAAGTCGCACTGGCCCCCAATGCAGTATCCTGTTATGTTCTCAACAGAACCACCAGGAGGAGGATATACCGTCCTGAATACTTCATAATAGATGCCGTCAAAAGAGTATGTGATGGATTCTTCCACATGTGTAATGCCATCAGCATCTACGGTTATGTTCGCAGTTGCATGGTCCAGTGTATAATCCCTTGCAGATACGCATGACGTAAGTAGCATCAGCACCACAATGATCAGAAAGGACCTGCGAATGATAGAGCTGGAATCAATTCCTTTAAGCATATTATATAACATTTTGCACAAGTATCTACAACTCCGGAATTATATATGCAGTGAGAAGTTTTTAAACTTTTGTGCAAGTAATAAGTCTCTGGAAATTCGATCTAAACTTTAGTCACATCAGTCATCCAGACAAAATCATTTCCTTATCCTATACAACAGCACTTAAGTATAGTTATCTAATACAATGTAGTTATATATGATAATACAATATAATTAAATAATATATTAATAAAACAATATAATTGATATTTTAGTATTGTTTTTCATCTGGATGTGATACTATAGCAGAAACTAACTTTTATAACAATATAACCGTTCTTGACAGTGTTGACAAGGGAAACTTCAAAGCTGAGATACTCCAGTACAATTCTTTAACTGGAAGTAAGGACCCAGATCTCGCAAAGAATCTATATTATGTTCATAAGTCCGGCATGTCCCTTAAACAGGTAAAGGTCACATTGAATGATGGTGGCGTCATAGTCGAGCCCGGTGCTCTTCATTTTCATAAGGGAAACATTGTGTGTGATGCTAATATAGGAGGTCTGGGCGGCTTTGCAAAAAAGATGATAAAAAAGCAGCTTACTAATGAAGCTGCTTTTAACCCTCTCTACAGAGGAGTGGGTGAGATATTCATGGAACCAAGCTTCAGCCACTTCCTTATAGTGACTCTGAAAAATGGTTCTATCATTGTCGATAAGGGCATTTTCTACTGCTCAGAATCAACCCTGGAGGTTAGTGTTGCAAGCCAAAAGAACATAAGTGCAGGATTGTTCGGTAATGAAGGGTGGTTCCAGACAAAGATCAGTGGTACAGGCACATGTATTCTGGAAAGCCCCGTTCCAATTTCTGAAATACTGAAGTATAACCTTGATAATGAAAGACTTCAGGTTGATGGAAATTTTGCTATTTTAAGGTCAGATTCCGTAAAATTCAGTGTTGAAAGTTCAGGTAAAGGCCTTGCAGGCAAACTAACCGCTGGAGAAGGCCTCCTGCAAACATTTGAAGGAACCGGAGCCGTGTGGCTTGCACCTACCCAACCTATTTACAAATCTATTTCTGCTGGTGGCGTTTCTTCTATGGCGGTTGCAACATATAACAGGAACAATTCAACATAATGGGGTTTTTAGACCCCATATTAATTTACTATATTCAAGCAATAGGTCAAAATCACACCACTTCAAAAACCGGTAAACTTGATAAGGGAACATATCGTATCCATTTTGTCCATGAAACACGATCACAAACAGCAGGGACCTGGATTCCAGCCCCTTCTCACTCCCCCGGAAAAAATGCACGCTTCATCAGACTACTGCTTTGCTTTCAAAGAGCGCAAGATACTGCTCTTCTGCAATAACGGTGTTTGCAAATTGCCTTCAGTGAACGAACTCAGAGAGCTGGGCACTGAAATTATAAGAGAGCAGTACATCGGCGAGTTCGGTGATATATCATGTTTTACGGCTGAGATTGATAACAGCTTCAGGCATGATGAAGATATCAGGTTCGAAGACCTGAGAAAACTGTATGATATACTGGGCGAACCTGTGGCGTCCCTTGCAGGCAGGGCCATCCAGTTACTTGAGTGGGACATAAAAACTGGTTTCTGTGGCCGCTGCGGTTCAAAAACATTCCGGAGTCAGCTGGAGAAAGCCAAGGAGTGTCCTGAATGTGGCTCACTTTTCTTCCCCAAGATATCTCCTGCAATCATTGTGCTGATAGAAAAAGAAGACATGGCTCTCCTTGCGAGGTCTCCCGGTTTTCCGACTGGATTGTACGGCCTTATAGCCGGTTTTGTTGAACCGGGAGAGTCTGTTGAAGAGGCGGTTGTCAGGGAAGTGCTGGAGGAGGTAGGATTTTCTATAAAGGACATCGAATATTTCGGAAGCCAGCCCTGGCCTTATCCTGACTCCCTGATGATAGGTTTTACTGCCAGGTATGCAGGCGGTGAGATACGCATGGACACAGTGGAAATCGAAGATGCCCGCTGGTTCAAATGTGATGAGATACCGACAGTTCCCGGCAACAACAGCATTTCTGGTCGACTCATATCCTATTTTATTGAAAAACACATGCCATAGAAGATAAGCTGTCCAGTGGGAAAAGAATAATGTACATAAGAATGAATGTATTATATGTACTAATGCTTCAGACAGGTTTTAAGCATTTAAAAGTGAGCTGTTAATTAAGAAAATACTCTATGAAGGTGAGTGGCTTGAAGATCAGGATATTGTGGTATGGCTTGATAGGGTTGTTATTCATTATTGGATTCACACAGACGTGCGCTGCTTTAACGTACTCCGGTGGCGGCGAGTGGGAATACTCAACCGAGATAAACATAAAAGAGATTTCCGGACAGGACCTTACTAATTATCAGGTCCCTGTTGTCCTGAACAGCTCCAATTTTGATTTCTCCAGAGCTCAGGATGCTGGTCAGGACATACGCTTCACCTCAGGTGACAGGCAACTGCAGCACTGGCTGGAGGAATGGAACTTACAATCAAAAAAGGCGACAATATGGGTCCGGATACCTTACGTGACTTCCGGTGGAACCATCAGGATCACTATGCACTACGGAAATCCGCTTGCAACTGATATAAGCTCCGGCGCTTCCACCTTTGAGTTCTTTGATGACTTCAGCGGCAATAATCTTGCTTTTGGTAACTGGGAACAGTTTACCACAGGCGGGGGCCAGCTCAGCGTCACTTCGGAAGCTGCCAGGCTTATAGTTCCAAACTATCATCCCGCAGATATTTCCAGGATCAAGTCCGCCAAGGATTTCCCTATCAATTCGATGTTTGTGGTAAAAAGAAAGAAGGTCACTACAGGAACCGACTCTCGTGGCCCGGTAATAGTCCAGGGATTTGTGGATTCCCGCAACGAGGACAGGAGTCACATGCTTGTCAGCACCGAACTCGAAAGGGAGACAAAGGTCAACTGGATACTGAAGAACAGCACTGCTGATGTCAGTCGCACAACAGCTGACCTGACAGACCTTAATGTCGCCGAAGATACATGGTACACCACAGCAGTTGCATGGTACCTTGAAGATGAATTAGGAAAAGTATCATTCTTTAAGAATGGTATAAGGGACAGTAGAATGGACTTTACCACCACCGAGAGAACCAACAACCTGAACCTTATAAAAGTAAAGGCTTACCTTTCAGCAAGAACCTATCCGGATGCTTCAGATAACACCGGATATGCAGCTTTTGATTACGCCTATGTGCGCAAATTCGTTTCAGGAGAGCCAACTGTGACCGTCGGTAGAATTACCGGAGCTGCTGCACAGGAAAGCACAAATGATACGCCGGAACCTGCTAAAATCAATGTTACTGTGCCTGGTGGCGTGATAAATGCAGTCCGCATCTTTGATGCATCAGCATATGATGCTTCCGTACTGGAAGAACTCAATGCCAGCGGCTTTAACATGATTCTCGTAAGGACAACTCCGGACAACATATGGAGCCTTGAGAGATTTGTAAAGGCAGCTCACAAAAACGGCATCCAGGTCTATGCAATGATAATCAGGGATGGAGGAAGCTCCGAGAACATGATAGATACGGCACAGCAGATTGCCGACTATAACAACAAGTCCCTTGCACGCTTTGATGGAATAAACATTGCACTCAACCCATGCAGTGAAGATCCCAATGAAGCATGCGAAGATAACCTGGCCTTGCTTGAAAGTCTGCGTGCAAGCTCCGGAAGCTTGCCGATAGCTGTTGATGTGCCTGTTTCTTACGACAGGTCTGCATTGCAGGAAGTTTCGGATGAGGTTGAATTCTTCATTCTCCTTACCTACGATGAACAGGGAGAGCATTTAAACAACACTGCAACAATCATTGACTCCATCTCAGCAAAGATGGGAGAGATTCGGGGAGCGGGAGAAAATGCCCTGATAGGTATTGCTGTTGGCGAGGAATATATGACAGACACGCAAGTACAGGGCCTTATTGAAGGATTGCAGGACTATTATTCACAGGATACGGCTTTCATGGGTACTGCAATAGTGGTCTACGAAGACTACCGGGAATACTCCCAGATAACACCATCAACAGAAGAAAACAGGGCAATACCGGCATTCACAGTTCTGATTGCAATCAGTATGCTGCTAGGTGCGGTATATATCCTAAAGAAAAAATAAATAATGGATGGATGATGTGAAACTCACATCATCTAATATTTTGTTTAGACTTTTTCCTTGAGCAGCTCAATTGCCAGATCCTTTAGCTTGAACTTCTGGACTTTTCCGCTTGCGGTCAATGGAAAATCCTCCACGAAGAAAACATGCTTGGGAACCTTGTAGCGTGCTATCCTGGACAACGCATGATCCCTTACGTCCTCTTCAGTGAGACTGGCGCCGGAATCAAGGATTACAAAGGCTCCGACTATCTCGCCGTATTTCTCATCGGGTATGCCGACCACCTGGGCACTCTTTATGCCGGGCATGGTGAAAAGGAATTCCTCGATCTCCCTTGGGTAGACGTTCTCACCGCCTCTTATGATCATGTCCTTTATGCGCCCTGTGATACGATAGTAACCGTTCTCATCACATGTACCAAGGTCTCCACTGTGTAGCCAGCCCTTTTCATCGATTGCCTTTTTTGTCTCTTCAGGCATCTTGTAATAGCCTTTCATGACATTATAACCGCGGCAGCATATTTCCCCGATAGTGTTGGGAGGGAGGGGCATATAGGTTTCCGGATCCATCACTGCGGCTTCCACGCCAGGGAAGACTCGCCCGACTGTCTCTACACGGAGCTCTATAGGATCATCAGTTGTGGTCTGGGTAATCCCCGGAGAGGCTTCTGTCAGGCCATATACAATAGTGATTTCGTTGCAGTTCATTTCGTTTATGACCTTTTTCATGGAATCAATAGGACAGGTAGAACCAGCCATTATTCCCGTGCGCAGAGAAGAAAGATCGAACATTTTGAACATTGGGTGAGTGTATTCGGCAATGAACATTGTGGGGACGCCATATAAAGCCGTACACTTTTCTTTCTGGACAGCTGCCAGCACCATCAGAGGATCATAAAGTTCGAGCATCACCAGTGTTGCCCTGTGGGTCAGGATAGCCATTACCCCTAGCACGATCCCAAAGCAGTGGAATAGCGGAACAGGGAGGCACAGGCGGTCATCGCACGTAAACTTCTGCCTGTTTCCAATCGAAAGACCGTTGTTCAGGATATTGCTGTGTGTCAGCATAACTCCTTTGGGGAAACCAGTGGTGCCTGATGTGTACTGCATATTGATGACATCATTGCAGTCAAGCGTTGACTTGATACTTTCAAGCTTCTCGTCGGTACTGTGTTGTCCCAGCAACATCAGCTCACGGGTATTGTACATTCCACGGTGCTTTTCCTGCCCGATGAAAATAACACTTTTCAAATGCGGGAACTTCCTGCTCTTCAGGTTCCCACGGTTGTGCGTCTTTAATTCCGGAACCAGTTCATATATTATATCAATGTAGTTCACATCCCTGAAACCGTCTATGATGGCGAGTGCTTTCAGGTCAGCCTGATTCATGACATACTCTACTTCATGGATCTTGTATGCGGTATTGACTGTAACGAGAACCGCACCGATCTTAGCGGTCGCAAACATGAAAGTCAACCAATCAGGCACATTCTTTGCCCATATGCCTACATGGTCTCTCTTTCCTATACCTATCTCCAGCAGGCCTTTGGCCATCAAATTAACGCGTTCATCGAATTGCTTATAGGTGAACCTGAGGTTTCTGTCAGGATAAACTATAAACTCCCTGTCAGGATCTGCCCTTACCTGTTTTTCGAATACATCGCCAATGGTATCAGTTATAATCTCCATGATATCCGGCTCCTTTCAATGTCATTGTTTTCCTATGTTTTCCGCATTCACAAGGTGTTCTTCAAGTGATCTTCTGATATTGTCCGGAATGGGCACGGACTTCTTGTTAATGAAATCGTAATGGACGATCACTACCTGTCCTTTGGCGCACAGTTTCCCGTTCTGCCACGCGTCATGCCCGATCGTGAAGGAAGAATTGCCTATCCTGGTGATATAGGTGCGGATATCCACATCAAAGCCATAGCTTATCTCACCGACATAATCATATTCAGACCTGGCCAGGATGAGCTTCCATTTCTCAAAGCTCAGGTCAAGGTCAGGTGTGAAAAGCCTGAAAACTGGGTTTCGTGCCTGTTCGAACCAGATAGCAATGGAAATGTTGTTCGCATGTCTCAGTCCGTCGATGTCTCCGAATCGGGGAGTGACTATTGTATTGAACATGATCATCTTCCGGGTTCAGAGAGGTGCATAAACTACTGCAAGTATCTGTGCGTCCGAACCTACGGCGTGGACATTATGAGGGACAATGGAATCATAATAGATGCTGTCTCCTGCAATGAGATTGTACTTGTCTTTTCCGTAGAGTATCTCAATTTCCCCTTTGGTCACGAAAATGAACTCTTCACCTTCGTGGGATGATAGTTTCACCTCTGCTGACTGTGGCGGATGGACATCAATAATAAAAGGCTCCATGTGGCGGTCTGCCTTATCAGAGGCAAGGGAGAAGAAGTCCAGGGTGCTGGTCTCGCATTTGTCGCAGTTGCCGGAGAAGCGTACAATATTCTTTGATTTACCCGCTTTCACAACAACCGGTGCGTTGTGGGGAGCGTCATCAAGGAAAGTGCCCAGACGGACCCCGAGTGCTCTTGCTATCTGCATCAGAGGAGTCAATGATGGAACAAGAGCTCCTTTTTCAAGCTTGTCGATAAGCTCCGCACTCGTATTGCTGGCCTGCGCCAGATCTTCCACCGACATTTCCTGCGTTTCTCTAATCTGGCGTATCTTACTGCCTATCAGGTTTTTTTCCGACATGGTACTTCCTCATATATTCAAATGGATAGAATGAACAAATAATATGATAACGTAATGCGAACGGCATTTTGAGTTATAACAATTACCTTATTTGACATATTATAGATAAGGTATATTATGAACCTCAATGACCTAAGAAAGGATGCAGCAGTAAATAAATTATTCGTTTTGATCAACCCCGCGGAAATCAGAAAACCAGATACATAACAGCCTTTAAACACTATACATTTTTTACGAGCATGTTGCCAGCAAAAATCACCACATGCAAAAATGGGAAGGCCAATTATAAGAGAAAAGAGGCTTATTGAAGCAAGAGTTTAAGACAGGTCGAAAATACATAAGGATTAACAATTAACACCAACGGGACTTATCGAAGTAGAAATATTTTAAATCAGGTGTGGGTAATTGGGAGTGGGGGTTGGTGGTAGAAAAAGACACAGGCCTGTAGAATACTCGTTAACGATGACACTATATATCATTTGTCAATATAACTATTTTGCATATATAGTTGCAATTTAAGCGAACAGTTTTTCATAATATTTTTTATTAGTGAATTTCCAATTCCATGGAAAAACACATTTTCTAAAAAACTATGACATTGAGAATAATTAATTTTAGGGAAGGTAATGTTATTATTATAATATTTCATGTTGATGTGAACAACACGATAATTATAAATAATTTCCAATATTCACAGCGTTAAAACACATACTAATTATAGCAGAGGTAAAAAAATGAAAATACGAGTAGTAAGTTCTAAAGATGAAATTAATTCCCTTGGTCCAAATGAACAAATGATACACTTTGCATTCCGACCATCAAATACGGATATCTTTACTCTTATAACCAAGTGTCCAAATGTCAAAGCTCTGCACATTCCTCCATCATATATAAGAACGGTTTCCAAATCAACTCGCATGTTCCTTGAGATGAAAGGTATCGCCCTCCTGGAAGGCGATGTATGGGGTCACAGGAAAGACATCAATGAATATTCTGAGATTTCTCAAAGCATCTATGACCACATAAAAGAATACAGTGCAGATGGTCTATCAGATGATGAAATTGAAGCAAAGCTGAGTAATGATCTGCATATGGGTCCAGACCTAATCAGATTCATTGTTAAAAATAAAAAATGATAGATATTCTGGAACATCAAATTTTGGCTCTGCAAAAGTTTCCCTATTTTGGAAAGTACTTTAGAGGAGTAGAGTTAGAACTGCCGGCATATTATCCCTGCAGTTCTTTTAATGTTTTCAGATCTTCCTCGATATCTTCCACAGAATAGAGAAGAGACACACCTTTGATGTCCACAAGGACAAGTATTTTCCACTTACTATTAAGTCCTGCCAGTTAGGTGGCTTTCCCAAGGATAGTTTTTACCCTATCTGTAGAGCTCTACTGCAAGTGTCTTTTTGATAAAGCCCGGCACCTTCAGACAAAACACTTAAGAACTTATATATCCGATGAATTACAAATTATTTTGAAATACTAGCAGGTGACAATATGCACTATGGTCTTGGGATAGATGCCGGAGGAACATACACAGACGCCGTTATAATACGGGGTTCTGATGGGGCAGTGGTTGACTCAAAAAAATCCTTTACTACTTATCCTGACCTTCAGGAAGGTATCAGGAGTGTACTGGATTCTCTTGATAAGGAATATCTAAAAGATGTCAACTTTGTGTCAGTTTCAACAACCTTGTCCACAAATTCATTGCTTGAAGGTACAGGCGTGCCTGTAGGTCTCATAATAGTAGGTGAGCAGCCTGTGAAAAAGGTATTTCCCACACAGCATGTCAAATGGGTCGCAGGCGGACATGATACAAGGGGAGATGAGGAGTTCCCCCTTGATGTGGATGCTGTCAGGGAGTTTGCACTGAAGACCAAAGGCACAGTATCGGCCTATGCCGTGTCTGCCTATTTTGGTGCACGTAACCCCAACCATGAACTGAAGGTCAAAGAGATAGTTAAGGATATCACCGGAATGCCGGTAGTATGCGGACATGAGCTTTCCCTCGAGCTTGGGGCTTATGAGAGGGCCGTGACAGCAGTCCTGAACGCACAGCTAATCCCTATCACCCATCACTTTGTCAGTTCCGTTATGAAGGACATAAAAAGAAGGGGGATCAATGCCAGGATGCTCATGCTCAAGTGTGACGGTTCTGTCTATAACATAGAGGACGCACTGGAAAAACCCATCGAGACCATTTTTTCCGGGCCAGCCGCCAGCCTGCTGGGAGCGTCCTACCTTTCCAAGATAGAGACCTGTGCCGTAATAGATGTGGGAGGCACCAGCACGGATGTATCCATGCTGCATAACGGAGTGCCCGAGATAAGCACATCAGGTGCAGTTGTAGGAGGATGGAAGACAAGGGTCCGGGCTATGAGAATGGAAACTTCCGCAACAGGTGGAGATAGCCACATCTGGGTATCAGATGACAGGATCCACATAGGCCCACGGAGAGTCATTCCCCTATGTGTGGCCTCAGCACAGTATCCTGAGTTCGCGGACAGGTTAAAGAAGAGCAGGACCCTCCCAAGGACACTTATGGACGAGAATTACCAACCAACAAAGTTCTTTGTCAGGACCGGCTACGAGGCAGCAGGTCTTGATGAACAGGAAGAGGAGTTGCTTTCTGCCATAGGCTCAGAACCAGCCTCAATAGCTGAGATAAGCGTACTGCTTAAAAAGAATCCTGCCACCAAAGTACTTGATTCTCTTATAATGAAGAGGCTGATCCAGGGAATCGGCTTCACCCCCACCGATGCGCTGCACGTGCTTGGGATATATACGCAATGGGATGTTAATGCTGCGGAGATGGGAGCATCCCACCTTTCAAGGTACGTCCAGAAAGGAAAATACGAGTTCTGTGCACACGTAAGGGAGTTTGTGGCGAGGAACATGGCAGCTGACCTCATGTCTTTCATTCTGCCACATCATCCGGAGGATATGATAGCTGACCTTCTGAACCGTACCTATCCCGCAAAGTTCAAACTCGAAATACCAGTTGTATTGCTCGGTGGGCCCGTAAAGGCACACGCCGATGAAATTCGTTCGATGATCGAAGCAGAAGTGGTTGTCCCTGATTTTGCAGAGGTTGGGAACGCCGTTGGTGCCCTTGCAGGAAAAGGAGTTAAGAGGATAGAGATAACAATAATACCTGCATCGATCCAGAACCCTGACGAGGATTTCCTTGTATTCTCCCCGCTTGGCAGGGAGCGTTTCCAGGTGTACACTGACGCCGTGGATTTCGCGACCAGGGTAGGAAAGGAACTTGTGCTGGATTATGAGAAAAGGTGCGGAATACTTGAGCAAGACACACAGATAACAATTTCCAGAAAGACGATATCGCCCGAGACCTGGCCACATCCCCCTCTTGAAACAAAAGTGATCGTCGTGGGTGTGGGTAATCCCATGATGGTTTTGAAGGATTAAGAGAAAAACGAAGTAGAAGGAATCAGGATGGATTCAGAAAAGCGCGGGAAAAGTAATATGCACCTGGGTGCCCACATTCTCCTCGCTTTCTATCCATAGTTTTCCTCCGTGATCCTCTGCAATCTTTTTGCATATGCTCAGGCCGATACCTGTGCCCCCGTACTTGCGGGACCTTGAGCCATCTATCTGGTAAAAACTATCAAACGCCTTCATGACCTTGTTTGATGGAATACCGATTCCCGTGTCCCCAATAATTATATGGACATAGTCATTATGGTTATACCCTGACAGAGAGATCTTTCCTCCTGATGGAGTGAACTTAAAGGCGTTATCTATCAGGTGCATGAATAACTGAGACAGGTAATCAGTGTCTCCATTAATAATGCGCAGATCACATGGTATATCCCTGATCATTTCTAGTTTCTTATCCCTGTTTTCAATTGATATTATCGAAGTTGCTTTTTCTATTATAGGCTCAAGACTTATGGGATTAAGCTCATAAGCAAACTGTTTTGCCTCCAGGGTACTCATAAATATCAGCGACTCTATCAGTCTTTTGAGTTGCCCCGCGCTTTGTACGACAGCATTCATCGCCCTTTCCTGTTCGCTGTTCAATGGTCCTAGGCTTCTGTCAGCTACAAGCTCACTAAATCCAAGTATCGGGATCAAAGGAGTTTTCAGTTCGTGGCTGATATTAGCAAGGAAGTTGTTCTTTAACTCGTCAAGCGACTTGAGCTCTTCATTTGCCTTTGACAATTCTATATTGACCTCTGAGAGTTTTGATGCATAGTCCTTCATGGAATTTTCCGCATTCTTGCGTTGTATAAGCCTCCACATACCATGCATCAGAAGAGTAAGCTGCCTGACGTCCGCCTGGTCATAGTTATCGGTTTTATTGCCAACACCTGCAACTCCGATGACCTTGTTCCCGTCAATTATGGGAACGTTCATATAACGCTCGACCAGGATGTGCCCTTGCGGATATCCCGTTTTACGCGGATGAGGAAGCTGATAATCGTTTATGATCACAGGCTTGCGTTCCCTTATGGCCTCAACCCATAACCCGGCTTCCGAAAGCAAAAACTCGGTTTTCGTGTGATCCATATTACACTTCAGCATAGCATCTTCTGACCAGGTATGCATGATCAGGGATCTGCAATCTTCGCTAAGGAAACCAATGTAGCCTATTTTGCTACCGGTAAGCCTTATGCCTTCCTCCAGCACAAAGTTCTCTATCTCATCCACGGAGAGTTCTGTCATCTGGTTCAACTGTTGCAGGGCTTCCAGGCGCGCTTCTTCCAGGAGCAGGGCGTCCTCAATTTTTTTTCTTTCAGTAAAGTCATTTGCAACGATTATGAACTCATCAGAGGTTTTAGCTAAATGGAAGTCAATATTTCTGACAGTACCGTCCTTACATACTACATTGGAGTTCTCACTTACGCCCACATCAGTGATACATTTCAGACGCTCACACTCATCGCACCTACTTTTTCTGTAATTCTCTTCAGGATAGGCATGCACCAACCAGTCTGGAATAGTCGGGATATCTTCTTTTGTATATCCGAAAGTCTCTGTGAATCTCCTGTTAACATACTCAATTATTCCTTCATGGCTCAGGATCGCTATAGGCATGGGTGAGTTCTCAACGGTCTTCCTGAATTTCTCTTCACTTTTCCTGGCGCCCTTTTCAGCTTCTTTTATTGAGGTTATATCGCGGGCCAGTTCCAGACGCACATCACTGCCGTCAGGCCACTTCATTATCCTGTCAGTGACGATGTAGTGTTTTCCATCGAAATGATTATGATGTTCCCAGACACATGTCTCATTCCTGTTCTTTAATATGATAGGGTTCGTACAGAAGTCACATGGCATATCCAGTCCCTGGAACACTTTATAGCATACATCCCCAACAGGATCTGTTCCCAGCTTTTCCTTAAGGCACCTGTTGACATACAATATCTTATAGGTGCTTGGGTCAGCGACATAGACCACCTCATCCATGCTGTCAAAGATGGACAGCAACTGGGCTCTCTCGATGTTGAGTTCCTCCACTGCAGCTTTCCCTTGCAGCGCAGATACGAACATCTGGGCTAGGATATTTAACAAACGAATAGATTCATTAGGCCACTCTTTCTCTTCTTGCACGGAATCAAAGCCTATGTACCCAATGATATCATCATCAAAGACCATCGGAACAATAACAAGGGACTTTATTCCCTGGGCCTCAAGTATCTGCTTTTCATTTTCGGTGGCTTCTGGTGTCATTTTGGCTACAGCTGATATATGGACAGTTCTCTGTGCGATCAGGTTTTCCATCAGCCATGGAGCATCTGCAGTCGGCATATTCTGAAGATTCCATTTTTCAGAGTTCACCCCTTGAGCACACCATTCATGTGTGTTATGCATTAAAGATTTTTCACATGAGAACTGGAATACATAGCTACGGTCAACTCCGGCAAATTCACCGACTCTCATGAGCGCAAGGTCAATACCAGCATCAATCTCATCAGGCCTGAGAGACAGGAATTTCGTAGATATCTCACTGATAAGACTCTCAAATTCCAGCTGGTACTCAAGCTGCTTTTTATTATTTTTTAGAGACTCCAGAGCCTGCTTTTTTTCATATGTGATTCCCAGTAAACCAGAGAATACACCTAAAACATTCATGTACTCATTTTCCGGGATACATCCTTGCGGGATATTTCCGAGAAGAAGAAAACCTGAAAGTTCTCCATTGGCTATAACTGGTGAAGCAATGAAAGACTTTACCTGCATTTCAGCTATTATAGCCTTTTCTGAAGAGGCCTGCAAAGGAAGCTCATCAATATTTGGTATTATCAGGAGCCCTTTGCTGCTGAGCCGGGAAATAAGCCATGAGACCTGCATCTTTTCAATGTATGACGTTCCTACTGATTCAATAGTACTACTTAATGGAGCAACGTTTACTGAACGCCATTCATTTACGTTCTTTATTAATTCCCCGCGGTCCTCGAATTTGAAAAAAGAAGCTATATCTGCATTATACAGGGCACCCAGCATTTCAAGTGACTGCCTTATCATGCTGTCAATGTCATCAGAGGAGATGAAAATCGAAGAAATGCCAGAGAGGGCTTTTTCAGCATTATACTTTGCAGTCAGTTCTGCCCTGGCAGAATGCTGTTGCTTGACCTCATCCTGCAGCTTCCTGTTGGTGCTGATGATATGCCTGCTGTGAATTAAGAACAGTAATAATAATAGTGTTAATAAGAAAGTCCAGAACAATTGATTGCCTAGTGTCAGCAGGTGCCACAATCCTACCACTATGAAGACCAGCAATAAAACGTAAATGATTGAATCGTTCTTTTCCAGGATGAGTTTCATTTTATCGCCGTTTTTTTGATCAGATCTATCTCTTGAATCATCACAAACAGGCAGAATAGCAATTGTGTAGCGATTCTTGATTTTATATCAATCTTACATCTATAATGGTGGTATATAAACCTATATAGCAAGCCCCCTAACTGCTTTTACAGTAAAATAAGAGAACGTTGCCAGCTAATAAATTTAGTTATACAGACAGATTATTACAGGATACCAAGCACAACATTTTTATATCATATTATGTGCCACTTTTACTGAAAGTGGAAGCACTTACAGAAAAAACACTGATATATGTTTACTGTCTCGGCTACCGTTCTTACAGAAAATGTTATAGTGTTTGGACGTACAACATAAAGAGATGGACAAACTCATCAACCTTCTTGAAAGATCAAAACACTGTGTATTCCTGAGCGGAGCAGGCATCTCCACTTTTTCGGGTATTCCGGACTTCAGGGGAAAAGATGGGATTTACAGAAAGTTTGATGCTGATAAGATATTCGACATTGACTATTTCCGCTCTGAGCCACAATATTTCTATTCACATTCAAAGGATCTTGTGTATAATCTTGAAGAGAAGGAGCCAAGCTTCATACACCACACGCTGGCAAAAATGGAAAAGAGAAGGATAATTAAGGCCCTCATCACCCAGAACATCGACATGCTCCATCGGAAAGCCGGCTCTTGTAATGTTATTGAGATACACGGGTCAGCCATGGAGAGCACCTGCCTGTCATGCGGAAAGAAATTCCCCTATGAGGATGTGGCAAGAACAGTTCAAGAAGACATCATACCAAAGTGTGACTCATGTAACGGCATTCTCAAGCCAGACATCATTTTCTTCGGGGAGATGCTTAATGAGGAAACAATAACAAAAGCTATGCTCGAAAGCTCCATTGCGGACCTGTTCGTGGTCATAGGCTCTTCACTGCTTGTGCAGCCGGCAGCCTCACTTCCTTTCTACGCGATCAGGAACGGGGGAAAACTTGTGATAGTCAATGACATACCAACTCCGCTGGATAGGTATGCATACCTTAAATATGATGATCTTGAGGATGTATTCAATGGTTTAGAAAAACATTTCTGTGGCAGTCATTGTCCTGAAGAAAAAGATGGGTCTATCATTAAAGATGAACGGTGAAATGGCAATGCGCCCTCTCACCCGTTATGAGGATACTCAAATGCGATTTCCAGTACGCCATTCCTGTAGCTGGATATGGCGGTATCAGGATCGACTCTTGCAGGCAGCCTTACAAGCCTTGAATAGCCAACGCCATCGATCATGACATTGATCTCGACCTGCATATCCGATGAATGGTATTCAATGCTATCTTCATCGGCCCCCAGATCAGCCAGCAGATACACTCTGTCACCTGTTTGCTGGACTTCAATCAAAGGATCTTGCTGCAGAATATAGAAGTCACCCTCCTTCTCCTCTTCGTCACTTGGTTTCACAGACCTTCTCCCCTCAAACCCAAAGATCGTTGGATTCTTACCAGGCTGACTGATAATGGTGAAACCCTGTACCAGAGGCCTGTCAGCGTCGTCACTTACGCTATTCTCAAGCATGCTCAGGATATGGTCTATCAGCTGGTCGATCGTCTCGATCCTTTTTTCATTGGACTTATCGTCATTTTCATGACGTCTTTTATCGTCCATGTATTCATCTCCATTCATATTTTCGCTTTCTTCATTTATATGGCTATGCTTCAGAGGCCGACTTTGTTTTATCATATGCGAACAAGAAATATAAAAATCAAACGCACAAAAACTCAATATATCTGCCTGAAGATTTCCAATCAACTATTTATTTGTGTATTGACTTCATATGGACTACTCGTAATGAGGTAACACCATGGTTTCAAAGGAACTGCCATTCACGCAAGAGAAAATAGCCGAAATAATTGCAGAAAACCCAACACCTTTCCACCTGTATGATAAGAAGGGTATCCTTGATAATGCCAGGGATATGAGGAGATCCTTTAGCAGGGTGCATGGTTTTAAGGAATTCTTTGCAGTAAAGGCTTTACCAAACCCCTACATTATGAAAATCCTCAAAAATGTAGGGTTTGGCGCTGACTGCAGTTCAATGGCCGAGCTCCTGCTTGCAGAAAAGGCAGGCATTGTAGGCGAGGATATCATGTTCAGTTCCAATGACACGCCGGCTGATGAGTTCATCAAGGCCAGGGAACTTGGTGCAATTATAAATCTGGACGATATCAGCCACATAGAATTCCTTGAGAAGACCGCAGGACTGCCTGAGCTTGTATGCTGCAGGTACAACCCCGGCCCCCTTAAAGAAGGAAATGCCATTATCGGCAACCCCCAGGAAGCCAAATACGGATTCACAAGGGATCAGCTCTTCGAAGGTTACAGGATGATGAAAGATAAAGGTGTCAAGCGTTTTGGCCTGCACACGATGGTCGCATCCAATGAGCTAAACCCGGATTATTTCGTTGAGACTGCAAGAATACTCTTTGATCTGATTATAGACCTCTCCAGGGAACTTGACATACGATTTGAGTTCGTGAACCTGGGAGGAGGCATTGGTATTCCCTACAGGCCTGAACAGCAGCGCGTCTCCTATGACGCCATAACCACCGGTGTTCAGAAGGAATACGATGAGAGAATAAGAGCTAACGGCCTGCATCCACTCAGGATATACCTTGAATGCGGAAGAGTTATCACCGGTCCTTATGGATATCTGGTGACAACAGTCAGGCACCTCAAGCACATATACAAGGACTATGTAGGTACCGATGCCTCTATGGCAAATCTGATGCGCCCAGGCATTTATGGGGCCTATCACCACATAACCGTGCTGGGCAAGGAAAAGCAAGCACTAACGCATGTGTACGATGTCACGGGATCACTTTGTGAGAATAATGACAAGTTTGCAATTGACAGGAAACTGCCTGAAATCGAGAGAGGCGACGTTCTGGTTATTCATGACACCGGTGCTCACGGGTATGCCATGGGTTTCAATTATAATGGTAAACTCAGGTCTGCCGAAATCCTGCTCAACGAGGATGGTAGTTTTGTTCAGATAAGAAGAGCTGAAACCGTGAACGATTATTTTGCCACTCTTGATTTTGAAGGCCTGGAAAACATCTGATAGCCTGATCCTTCCCATGGGCGCAGGGATTTACTCACTATATACAATAATCCCTATGTCCATAATCTAAATTCTTATTTTCATTCCGTCTATATCATTTATCCCGAATTACTTTTATAAAATCAGAATTTTAATTTCATAACATATATATATGTAGTCATTAGCTAGTTGGATTGATAATAATCTCAAATGGTGTTTCTATGACCCGGCAAAAAATAACCCTATTAATCGTATTATCTATCTTGCTGTCTTTTTTGGCAATGCCCGCAGGAGCAGTCCAGGAAGACAAGGACAATGAAAAGATCCCCGTACTTATCAATTTCAAAGGGAAAACGAATGCAGAACTTGTAAAGGCCTATGGTGGAAATGTAAAACACGAATATACAATTGTTCCTGCCATAGCCACAGAACTTCCTCAAAAGGCAATCGATGCCCTTTCAAAGAACCCTAATATCGACTTCATCGAACTGGACGGCCAGGCACAGATCCTTGCAGATGAGGTGCCATGGGGAATCATGCGTATTAAGGCAACAGATGCACAATTCAGTGGTTTTACAGGAACCGGTGTAAAGGTAGCTGTCTTGGACACAGGTATCGATTACAATCACCCTGACCTTAAAGCAAACTATCTTGGCGGTTATGATTTTGTCAATAAGGACAATGACCCAATGGATGACCATAGCCACGGAACCCATGTTGCAGGCATCGTTGTGGCTGCCAGCAATGGCATTGGCGTGCTAGGGGCAGCACCCCATGCAGGACTGTATTCTGTGAAAGTTGCTGACAGTTCTGGATACTGCTCATACAGCAATATCATAGCAGGTATCAACTGGGCAGTCAATAATAATGCCGATATAATCACAATGAGCCTTGGTGGCACATCATCCTCATCAACACTCCAGAGCGCATGTGACAACGCTTATAATAAGGGCGTAGTGCTCGTTGGTGCAGCAGGCAATTCAGGCGGCGCTGTTATCTACCCGGCAGCCTATAGCTCAGTTATAGCAGTCTCTGCTATTGATTCAACCAATACGAGAACATCGTGGTCATGCTATGGCCCTGAAGTAGAGTTCGCAGCCCCTGGAGTCAGTATCAAGTCAACGATGCCAGGAGGTCTTTATGGTTCCAAAAGCGGTACAAGCATGGCAACTCCTCATGTTACAGGAACTGTAGCCTTACTGATGAGCTCGGATGTCACAGGTACCAGTTATGATTCCAACAAGAATGGCAAGTGGGACCCGACAGAGATCCGCTCCCGGATGCAGAGTACAGCAACTGACCTCGGTGCCACTGGGAAGGATAATTATTATGGCTATGGTCTTGTGGACGCCTATGCAGCTGTCACCGGGCTTAACATTGCACCTGCAACCGATGACACACCGACTGAAGTCGACGCACCGGTCGAAGATGACACATTATCAATAGATACCGAACCTGAAGTAGCACCAACCACTCCCACAGAGATTGCAATGTTCGTGGGCAGCCTGACTGCTACAAAAGAGTTCACTGTAAAGGGAAAGAATACATTTGGCTGGGCTGTGGCCACTGTTAAAGTCATCGATGCGAACGGCAAGGCAGTTCCCGGAGCGACTGTAAAGGGCAGCTGGAGTGGCCTGACAACTGTATCGGTTTCCGGAACAACGGATGCAAATGGTATAGTGAAGTTCACATCCTTACAGGTGAAGAATCCCAGAGGTACTTTCACATTCAAAGTGACCGAAGCTACATGCAGCGGATACGTATATGATGCGTTAAAAAATAGCTGTTCATCTATAAGCGTCAATTTCTGAGAGGAAACTACAGAAGCTTAAAGTACCGTATCCTTACAGGATACGGCTGTTTTTTTAACCCGTATTCGTGCTTGAATCATTCTGCTTGTGATCATACAACAGCCGGGCCTTTTTTAAATGCATCCGGCCTATATATCCTGAATGTCTATACAGATATATACAAGCCAGCGAACAGAACTCATCGATATAAGCACCTACGTGAAAAAGCATGTCACTGACAGTGGGATACAGGAAGGTATCTGTATCGTAAGCACAAACCATACCACCACAGCGATAATCGTAAATGAGAATGAAACAGGTCTTGTTGCGGATATTCTGTCCCTGCTTGCAAGGCTCGTCCCTGAAAAAAGCGGCTATCTGCACGACAGGATTGACAACAATGCCGATGCCCACCTCAAAGCGATGCTGCTGGGCAACAGTGAGAGTATCCCGGTGAAGGATGGGGAGATGGTGCTTGGGACCTGGCAGAGTATCTTCCTTGCGGAAATGGATGGTCCCCGGAAAAGAATTGTGGATATTACAGTGATAGGACAAAAATAAAATAGAAAGCAGCTCAAAAAGCAGGAGAAATAAGCCTGCTCATTCGGAAGGGGCATAGAAGCATCTTTTAGGCGAACATATAGTGCCTGAGTCTTTCATAAACTTCAATACCTTGCTTACCTCTTTGCTTTCTATCCCAGTCATCTCCGCAATATCTCCGGGTCTTAGTGGCTTTCCTGCATTTTTCAATGCCTCAAGGACTTTTTCTTCATTTTGGGTCATTTCATCGCTCTTTCATTTTTCAGGAATAATTCATCATCGTAAGTTCATAGAACTGCTTTTTTGATCACTTCGGCCAGCTCACTGATATTACCTGTATCCGGATGCTGGTTCACAATAGTGTGCATAGAGCCACCCTCATCGTTTACTCTTCTTGGGATTATGTGCACATGGACATGAGGAACACTCTGGCCTGCAACCTCACCGTTGTTGAGGCCGATATTTGAACCCGGAACATCCAGAGCCTTTTCTACTGCTTTTGCGATCTTGTTCACTGATGCAAAAAGGGAAGATGCATCTTCCTCGCTCATTTGTGTGAACTGCTGGAAATGCTTTTTCGGAAGGACTATAGTGTGGCCTTCTGAAGTGGGGTAGATATCCAAAAATGCATATACTAAGTCGTCTTCATAAATCTTGTATGAAGGTATCGCACCTGAAACTATCTTACAGAACAAACAATCCATGAATATCACCTGTATGTAGGAACTTAGAGATACGGTTATTTATTGATTCTGATTGGAAGTTCAGTAATTAAGTGTCTATTTTTATAGACATGGTCTTATACTATTTCTGCGTAACTTGTATTGATCAGTATGAACAGGAAACAGGCAATAACAGCCGGGGTGTTAATAGCAGGGATCCTGTTGTTCTCAAACTTTGCCCTGGCAACCAATGCAGAAAGTATAGATGAGCGAACATTTGCAGACTTGTCAGGTACGGATGACCTTTACAATGAACTGGAAGAACAGGTCATGCGCTACAATGAACGGGTCGATGATGTCCCGGGGATAATTAAAAGGATAGCTGGCGACGATGTGATCCTGATCATCATTACTACAGATGATGGTGAGGAGCTTTACGTACAGGCAATAACCAATAACGGAGAAATCCTGTACTTTGAAAGAGTGTCCTCACCGGATGAGGTCGATCCTTCGATCACAGTTACAACAGACGAAGAAACCACACGAGAGATAATTGATTCCTCTGAACCGTTCAACGAATTCACAGATGCGCTGAACAGGGACGAGATATCAGTAGAGACCGAGAACACCTTAAAGAGGATTGCACTTGGAACCCTCATGACTGCAAATAGGATCATATAAAATAATTATCTGGCGGTAACTCATTCAGGATGCTGCCAGAATTATCCTTTTTCAAATTCCCATACTTAATATATGATCGAACCTAAAATCATACTTATCAGATAGCATGATCTCTGGAGGGGAGGCCTTCTGCAGGTATGAGCGATAAAGGGCCTTTTTTGGCAGGCGAGGTCGGACGCCAGTTTATACATATGCTTACAGGCACTGTTTTTCTTATTGCGATCTATTTATCAGGAAGCTATGCAGCCTTATTGTTTGCAGTCCTGTTGACTGTAACGGTGGCTGCCTCAATATTGATTAAAAAGTTCAATCTTTCTCAAAGAACATCTGGCGTGTTCCGCAGACTTGGAAGGCCAGGCATACAAACTGTAAAGCTTCAGGGAACCATATTGTTGCTTTCGGGGGTTCTTGTCACGTTGCTTCTATTCCCAAGGAACATTGTTTACGCTTCAGTAGCAGTAGTCGCATTAGGAGACTCGGTTGCAACCATCGTGGGTGTTTTGATCGGAAAACATAAGTTGCCATACTCCGAAAGTAAGACTGTGGAAGGAACGCTGAGCGGGCTGGCTGCTGCTTTTGGAGGAGCTCTCCTGTTCGTAACACCCTTTCAGGCTTTTATAGGTGCTGCCGGGGGCATGCTTATTGAAAGCACGATCAGTCTCCAGACAGTAAAGAAAGCCAGCCTGAAAGGGATGGTAAAGTTCTTTCTTAACGATAACTTTATGATCCCTGTTCTTTCAGCTTTCCTGATGTTACTTGCCAGCAGATAGATCTTAAATGTGTAAGAGACGAAGATGCCGGAAGTTCAGCTGTTTCATTCTCAAAGTACTCATATATTGGTGCTGCCATTAAGTGCTTGGAGAGCACGGTCTCTCCTGCTATCCTGAGAGGACACTGCATCAAAATCTCCTCGCAGGGCCTTGAGTGAGTATTTCTCCACGTCTATTTCCTTACGGATACGTACACCCAGTCTCCTTATATCCTATCCTCCCTGCAGACACGATTTTCATGTACCTGCTCCGGGTACAGAATCGATAAAAAGAGTATATATGCACTCCTATAAACATGCAGAGGAAACGATTATATAATTCCGCCCAAGAGGATTACAGGGGACTTTTGCTGGAGAATGGGGATATGGGGAATATTGTTGATCTTGAAAACGGGGAAACTCTGCAAGACAAAGTGGAGGAGCAGAAAGGTGCTGTTACCGGGAGAAAGCTGTTCGGTACTTTCGAAGGGGTGTTCGTTCCAACTCTTCTGACCATCCTGGGCGTGATAATGTACCTCAGGGAAGGATGGGTCGTGGGTAATGCAGGTCTGCTGGGTGCCTGGCTGATAATACTGATAGCTTTTAGCATCACTCTTTCCACGGGCCTTTCCCTTTCCTCGGTGACCACCAATATAAGGATAGGGTCAGGAGGTGCTTTCTCTGTGATCTCCCAGTCACTCGGCCTTGAGGTCGGAGGAAGTATAGGAATACCACTTTATCTTTCCCAGACACTTGCTGTGGCAATGTACATATTCGGCTTCCGTGCCGGATGGAGATGGATCTTTCCGGAGCATCCGGCCATCCTCGTAGATCTTGCAATATTCTCCGTGCTTTTCATTGTGGCCTATATCAGCGCATCCCTGAGCTTCAAGATCCAGTACATAGTTCTTGTGGTCGTAGCTTCGTCATTCGTATCCATAATATGGGCCGCGTACCTGGGTTCCATGCAGGAGCCTATCACGTGGTGGGGCTCATTTGAGGGCTCCCCTGAGACAGGCTTTTCAGGGATTGGTTTCTGGGGAGTCTTTGCTGTCTTTTTCCCGGCGGCCACCGGTATAATGGCAGGGGCGAACATTTTCCCGGCGGCCACCGGTATAATGGCAGGTGCGAACATGTCAGGGGAATTAAAGAATCCCCGCCGTAGCATTCCCCTTGGAACCATTTCTGCTATTTGCGTCAGCCTTGTGGTCTACCTGTTGCTTGCCCTGTGGCTGGCAGCTTCAGCAAGTAATGACGAACTTCTGGGCAACTATACTATCATGGTGGAAAAAGCTGCCTGGGGGCAACTGGTTGTTGCAGGCCTGCTGGGAGCCACATTCTCATCGGCCCTGTCATCTTTTGTAGGTGCACCACGGATCCTCCAGTCCCTCGCGAACAGTAAGATATTGCCGGCAAGCGGATGGTTCGCAAAAAGATCAGGGTCAGGGGAGCCACGCAATGCAATAATATTCACCGGCCTGATAATCTTCCTGGCATTGATGCTGCGCAGTCTGAATGCAATTGCTCCTCTCATCACCCTGTTCTTTCTGATGACCTATGCAATGATCAATATAGTCGTGTTCATCGAACAGAACCTGCAGCTTGTAAGTTTCAGGCCCCTCTTCAGAATCCCCAAGGCGGTTTCCTTTATTGGTGCCATTGGGAGCGTATTTGTGATGTTCATCGTCAGTCCCGTGTTCAGTTTACTGGCAGTCGTAGTTGTTATATCGATACATGCATACCTGTTGAAAAAGCATCTCAAGGCACCTTTTGGAGACGTGCGCAGCGGTCTTTTTGTTGCCATCGCAGAATGGGCTGCAAAACAAACTTATAAGATTGCTCCCTCCAGCGAAAGGACCTGGAAAGCTAACCTGCTGGTACCTGTGGAGGATCCGAATGTGCTTACAGGAGCATTCAAATTCCTCAGGGATATTGCCTACCCTAAGGGTTCGATCAAATTACTCGGCCTGTCGGGGAAAGTGGATGAGACTAAATTCTTCTCACGTCTGACAGACCTGACAGAATCTTTCAGGGATAATGGGGTTTTCTCTTCCTGGACCATTGTCGATACTGCGGCATTCGAGAAAAATCTCATTGTGGGTATGGAAGCATTGGGCGGCTCTTTTTTCAGGCCCAGAGTACTGTTCATTAACCTGAGCAGCTTTGACGGTCAGTACGAAAAGGTAAGGAATGTCATCCGTAAGGCCGCAGAGCGCAGGATTGGTATCTTACTGCTCGCTATCCATAATGATGCTGCTTTTGGGAGAGAGGAATCCATAAACCTGTGGATAAACGATCGAAGTCCTGACTGGGACATAAGCATGGATCTGGGAAATATGGATCTTTCCATCCTTATATCCTACAAGCTTAAAAGGAACTGGAAAGCATCTCTGAAAATGATAAGCTGCGTGCGGGATCAGCGTAATGCCCCAAAGGCTAAGGAATATCTGGAGAACCTTGCTGAGATAGCAAGAATCCCAAATGTTATTACTGAAGTGATGAGTGGCGATATGGAATCAAATCTTTCCAGGGTTTCGCAAGCCTCAATAAATATATTCAGTATGGAGCATGAAGCCGATTTTGAGTTCATTCGCCGGGCTGTGGAACAGACAGGTTCTTCATGTTTATTTGCACTTGACTCGGGAGAAGAGAATGCGTTTGCATGAACAATGCAGTTAACGGCAAGGGTTCCGGTGAATTAGGATTATGATGTAAAGCAGATGTCTGACGGCGGCCCTGATTGCCGCCAGATATATCTGCCAGTTTATTCAAAAAAGCGGGCTCCGGATTCTTTTGCGGCTTCCATGAGGTTTTCGTCCTCTTTTACTCCGCCTGGCGCATGATGACCTGCATCTATGAACGTACCTTTGACATCCATACCTAGCATGCCCAGTGTTCTTGAGAATTCATCATAGACCCCGTTGAAAACGCCAGCTTCGGGAGCACCATGAGCTCCGACTATTACTGCTTTCTTCCCGGGAATGATACGTGATGAAAAGTCAGGGTTCAAAAGCGCGAAACACCGATCAATGAAAAGTCTCATCTGTCCTGTAAACTGGAAGAAGTATATCGGGGAGCCAAATACAAATCCGTCTGCATTCTTCAGGGCATCATATGCCTTTGTCATGTCATCTTTTATCTTGCAGCCATCGACGGTCCTGCAATAATTGCACCCCTGACATCCCCTGAGATTCATATCATTAATGTACACTTTTTCTACTTCGGCACCTGCCTCCATAGCTCCGTCAAGCACCTGCTGTACCAACACATCTGTATTCCCGTTCTTTCTGGGACTTCCAACAAAACCAACTACTTTCATTGCGATCATTTCCTCTTAGTGTTATTCTTGTTTTGCCTGTACTGCTCGTGAACAACATTGAATGCATCAAACAGTATCAAACAGTAATGGCAGTTAGATAGGTAGTAACTATACTTATAATTGTAGTTTGAAACATTGATGCATTAGTACCGGTTATACCGGTGTTTTAATATACACCGTAAATTATTAAAAGGATGAAATATTATATGCTACTGGTATAGTTGGCTTTCTGAGATGTGTGTATTCATTGTACATCCCCTTCCCACTTTGCCCGTCAGTTTGGCCACATCTCAGAATACAGCCTCACAGTAAATGCTGCGCTATTATTCTTTCCCGTCCTTCTTCTGCAATTCACGTTCGGGTTCCCTTTTACCAAAATCAAGGATCAGGTGATTACATCGCCCGCTTTTGGCTCCGCATACTTTACAATATCTTGCCATATGAATCCCTATATATGAATGGAGTACAAATATGTTTGTTGTAACGATAGCACTGCGACCTTTGAATGTCCAGCTGTGTTTGAGCATCAGGCATTAATAAAATTAACCGAACGATGCCGATTGTATTCAGACATGATAGTATATCTGTTCTTAAGCTTTACTTTCCATATCCTGTTCTATCAGTGCAATCTCCTCCCTCATTTCCTGCAGTAATATCCAAACACTTCCTTCATCGAGTTCCACTGCTTCTTCCAATCTTGCTGCCATTTCGGCCAGGATAGTGCAGCCCATATTAAGAGCACTGCCCTTCATCTTATGGGCGCGCTTCTTTACATCCTGCATGTCTTTCTGCGAATGTGCCGTCGTTATATCTTCAAGGCTTTGGGCAAAAGTGGTCATTGCTATTAAAGTCAGCGTATTGAACAATTCCAGATTACCATCAATGTTAGCCAGCAACTGTTCCCTGTTAAAACGTTCAGCACTGCTGCTCCCGATGTCAGCGGACCTGGAAGTGCATTCAAATTCAGGCAACCATCTTTGTAGAACACCCCGGATGGTTTCAGCTATAACAGGCTTGGTGATATAGTCATCCATGCCTGAATCAAGGCAACGCTCCCTTTCACCTTTCACCGTGCCTGCAGTCAGGGCAATGATAGGTATGTGACTGCCATTTCTGCAAGTTTCAACTTCGATTTCCCGGATTGCACTGGCCGCCTCATACCCGCTTCTTCCGGGCATCTGGATATCCATAAATACGAGATCTGGCTTAGTATCCTTAAATGCCCGGACCGCTTCGTTGCCGTCCACGGCTTTAATTATCTCTGCATCCGGCAAACATATCGACAGAATAGCAGATGCAAGTGTCATATTTACCTCGTTATCCTCAGCGACCATAATTGTGTACCTGCGATGAAGTACATACGGCTCGCCCTGTTTGGCAGAATCCCCCGCGTAGGCAAGGTCACCTTTCGGAGAATTTGCATGTGCAATTGTTTCGAAAAGTTGCGACACTTTGACAGGCTTGACAAAGATGGAACGGATACCCAGCTCTTTGTAACCTTCACAGATAGATGAACTGTCCGAGGAGTTATGCAGAATAATGAAGGCTTGCCCGCTGGTAGTGAAACCGGGCATCTCATGCATGATGCGTACAAATTCGAGACCATCCATAGAAGGCATATTGTGATCAACGACAACAAGATCATAATCGGTATGTTTGCCGACCATACCCAACGCTTCTGCGCCATCAACTGCAACGTCAGCCATGATGCCTCTGGAAACCAGCATATTCTGCAAGATAGAGCGGCTGGAAGCATTATCATCCACGACCAGAACCTTATGGATATGTGAAAGGTCGTAGTTTACAATTGTATCATCCTTTTCTGTCGGGAACATAGCAGTGAAATGGAAAATGCTCCCTTCCCCACATTCACTTCCAAGATCAATCCGGGAACCCATTTTCTCAAGCAGCATATTGGAGATGGTCAGCCCAAGCCCGGTCCCACCATATTTTCGGGTAATGGAACCGTCCGCCTGTGAGAATGAACTGAATATCCGGGACTGTTTCTCCTTTGCAATACCTATCCCCGTATCCCTCACCGAAAATGTGAACTCCATATTGTTAGTGTCCGGGACCGGAGAGGCTTCAACCTTCAGCTCGACCTCTCCTTCTTCAGTAAATTTCACAGCATTCCCCAAAAGGTTCACAAGCACCTGTTTCAGTCGTAACCTATCGGCAACAATATAGCGAGGCAAATCTGCAGGTATGTTCAGCAGCAGTTCGAGCCCTTTCTCATGCGCCCTGTATTTCACGATATCCGCTATCTGCTCACATAGTTCGATCAGATCGGTCTTCTCAGGATCGAGCTCCAGTTTGCCGGCCTCTATCTTGGACAGGTCCAGCACATCGTTTATCAGGTCAAGCAGTGAGATCGCTGATGAGTAGACGGCCTGCATATATTGCATTTGCGATTCTGTAAGGTCTGTCTGCATAAGCAGGTCCGAGAATCCGATCACCCCGTTAAGAGGCGTGCGCATCTCATGGCTCATCATAGTAAGGAACTGGCTCTTGGCACTGTTGGCCATCTCCGCATGAGCAGCCATAGAATTGGCATGCTCCGTAGTCTCTTTGAGGAGGCGGTTCTTTTCAAGCAGCTCATCCTCCGTATTCTTCCTCTCAGTGATATTGTTAAGAATGACCATTTGGCCTCTTGTATTCCCATGCTTATCGTGGAGTGGCAAAAATGTCACATGGAGCCAAAAGACACAGCCTTCAATTTTACTTTGGATCTCAATGATGCTTTTTTCGGTTGCATAAGCTCCTTTACTCAGAAGTTCACACCACGGATCCGCTAGTTCCGAGACATGTTTCCCTATGTCATTGGCATTCATTTGCATATATTCCGTGGCCGAGTGATTAATGTCCACTATTCTTCGTTCTTTATCCAGAACGATGACACTGTCAGGGATGTTCTCAAAGAGCAAGCTGCGGGCCAGAGGAGCCAGATTGAACAACTTGTAGCGTGTCAATCCTACAAAAACGACAAGACTGCTCAATGTCATGGCGAAAGGGCCAGGATCGACACCCCAAGGACTCATTCCTGCCAGGAAAAGCAGCAAAGTCATAAATGGGATCATGGACCCCACCATTACGATGATGACCTGTTTGCGGAAGGCTGGTGCAGTTCCCAGTAGCATGCTGAAAAGCAGACTGAGTCCAAGAATAATGCAAAGGATGCTATAGGACTGCTGTACCCAGTACCAGATTCCAGGCTCATAGGTAAGTACCGGAAAAAGACCTTTGTTCGTCACATAAAAACCTTTATGGAATATATCATGAAACTCAGTTGTGAAAACCAGAAGAATTGTTGTCAAGGGAATAATAAGGAAAACAGCTGTCAAATATGCTGACATCCAATGCTTCTTACCTGTGTAATTCATGGCAAAGAACAGAAAAAAGAAAGGTATCATAGAAATACCAATATATTCGATCTTGTAAAATATCAAAACCGTGTGCACTGTAGTTGAGGATATCTCTAACGCATAAAAGAGTGAGTAAATAGCAGTAAAGAACAAAAGCAAACTAAAGCAGGTTGCACCTGGCGTCTTTTTAAGTTTTCTGACGTGAAAGGCCATTATACAAAGAATAAACACTGAGGCAATCAAAGGAATTGTGTAAATATTGAAATACATGTCCACCTATTTTTATGGTGCACTTCCCTGCAACCTATTTAGCCGTAAATGCTACAAATGATAATTTTCTGCCTTTTAGCATATTAGATAATGTTGTAGTATTATCTACTTTTAGACGCCTTAAGTATATATAATTGCTTAAATATAAGCCTTGAAAACAAGCCCCTCATCATCACACTTTAAAGAAGATACAAAAAGGCACGTGCATCCCTCTGCAAAAAGGTGGTTGGTATTTGAGATTTTGCCAAAGACATGTTTTGGGTTGCATGTCACCGCGCCATGTTGAAGAGATTAGTAAGGTATTATTTAAATTTATTTAAATGATTCTGTTTCTGGACCCAGTAACAACGAAGATATCTAATTAGCTCCCAACTCCCCCATTCTATAGTGTTCAACGCAACTTACTACACGTATTAATGTTTATCTTATCTTATGGCGGGGAAAGAACAAATTCTGATTGACCGAAAGGTAATTCTCGACGAGATTAACGATTTGATCACACACGAGAACAATTCAAGAGTGTTGAAAAGGCTCTATTTTGTTAAATTTAGATATTTAGGGGATTCTGTAGAAGAAGCTGCTACTAAAGTAGGAGTGACTAAGAAAACAGGATATTGCTGGCAAGAAAGTTGGAATAAAGGCGGCTATGCCGCCTTAATGCCAAATTTTGGCGGAGGTAGGAAATCCAAACTTACTGATGAACAAAAAAAGGAATTAAGAGCTTTGTTGGAAAATAAGGATTACTGGACTACAAGAGAAGTCTGGAAGTTAATAAAGGAAAAATATGGCGTAGAATATTCAGAGAAACAAGTAGGAGTTATACTTCACAGTTTTAACATGTATCACTCAAAGCCATATCCCCTTGACTACAGAAGACCTAAAAACGCTGAAGAGATCTTAAAAAAAACTAACCGAAGCAATTCCAAAAAATATTGGTCAAGATGAGCAGTATATCATAGGTTTTCTGGATGAATCTTCACCACAAACAAAAGCAAACACGCAAAGATTATGGTCATTTAAAAAACCGTTGATAATAAAAAATACGGATTACGTTAAAGCAAATGCATTTGCGTTTTATTCGATCAACGGGAACAGTATCATTGATTTTATGAAAAGCTCAAAAACAGAAGATGTGTGTGAATTCCTGGAAAAAATTGTAGAGCAAAACCCAGGGAAAAGAATAATTCTTGTTCTCGATAATGCAAGATCGCATCATGCAAAGAAAACGATAAGTAAAGCGAGAGATTTAAAAATAACACTTGTGTTCCTACCACCTTATTCACCTGATCTAAATCCAGTAGAATTTGTCTGGAAAACAATCAAAAGAGAAGTGTCAGTCAAATTTGTCAGATCAAAAGAACATTTGAGGGATAATTAGACATATCATCTTTCAATAAAACCTTCCAAATGAATTTCTCTTCGTAAGCCCATTTTGTACTTCTGTAAGTACAAGCAACTGATACGATACAAAACTCAGTAGAGAGTAGAGTTTCCTACTCTCTGCTCTAACTCTTCTTATATCGAACTTGACCACATCCTTAATGTGTCCATGTTTTGGTTCACATTCTCCTCTTTTCTTGTACAGGCTATTGAATGATCCGTCTTTCATATTTTGATTCCGTAAGTACATTCCAACCTGTTCAGCCCTCTTATTTTCATATAGGAGTTTTAGTTTAGCTTCAATACTTGCATGTACATCCCCGCCTATTTTCCACATTTTGTTCACCCAGTGATCAATTCGGTCAATTTCACCCTCGTTGCTGATCACAGCATTTTTAGGATAGGCAATAACTGGCCTTGCATGCAGATGATACCAGATATCTGCATGATTCGTAAATGCTTTGTAACCAGTGTCAGCTGAATAATAATCAAGATCAGCATTCATTTTTTTCAATGCTTCAATGTGTTTGATAAGTTCAGGGGAATCTCCTGCCTTGCCATTTGTATGTGTCATGAAAACAGGGTAAGTCCCTACCATCGTGATATGGGCTTTGTCCATCTTGCATTTGTAATGTGAATTGTAATCAGCATATTTATCGTATCTTGATGCTTCAAGCGGAGTTGAATCGATCTTAGCTTCTTTTATTTGAGCAAGTTTAAGGATCCTTTCACCAACTAACATCATTATTTCGTTTATTCCATCTTCACCCAATCGATATTTTACAAAGTGATGTAAGGTCTTTTGCGAAGGGAGCTTTATAAAACCTTTTTCATCGTAAAAAGAGAGCAATATAGCCTCTTCTTCTGTTAAAGAAGAAACAGTCTTTTCATAAGATAATTTCCTGAAACACATTACAATGAAGAGTTTTATCATCGATGAGATATTATACTTAAAATGCCAACTTTTGTTGGCATACAAAGTACGCTCTACGTGCTTTGAAATATCTTCTATGCAGAGAAAGTGCAGGAATTGGCAAATTGAGTCGCTTTCTCTGTTCAGATAATTCTCGATAGAGTCCTCAAAGAGGACTCCTTTATACTCTATAGACTTTTTAGCCATGAGGCGGGCCAGATTTATGCTATTTATAGCTACCGCCCGCCCCCCAAAAAAAAAGGTTCTGAGGTTAGCGAAAAAAAAGGATAAGCTTTTATGCCGAAGTTCTAATTAGACGGCCTCACAACAGAAGCTCCATAAGAACATCCATACTGGAAATGGTTCAATCACTCTGATCATGAATGTGTCATTAATTCAACATGTATTCTCTTAAGTACAAATTTTAATTAAAAGAGAATAATAACGGATGATACATCTATAAACCCATGTCAAGCAGCAATTTAGCAATAATGCCCACCAGCACCGCGGCAGTAAAGCTCAGCAAAGTTCCTATCAATATATACTCACTCACTTTCCGGTCGGTGGTGAACCTGAATATGGACTTTGCAGTGACAAGCAGACCTATTGCCTGATACTGATCAAGCAGGACAAAGGTCAGGAGCAGGAAACGTTCAAGGCGACCTATCCACAGACCGGCGTTCAACAGGCCCATGCCTTCGGCCCCGTCCTTATCACGATGCCAGGGTTCGGTGAATTTGCCGATGATAATTCCGCAGGGCCATATAACTATCACATAGGCTACAAGCAGTAGCCAGATTTCTGCTCCGGCGAACGGCAACAGAGGAATGGCTTTCAGGACAAATGCAGGCCCTGTTATTGCAACCCAGAGCGCAAGGATAGTGAGCACATGGGCCATCTGGTCCAAGGCGAACCACTTGAGGTCGTCCTTCCGGGTCGATTTGAAACCATCGATCAATATGTGGGAAATCGTGTAGGCCGTGAACAGCCAGATATGGGTGAAGGCTCCCGAAAGAATATACGCAAGCAGACCCGCTAGCACTCCATGCATGTAAAGCCAACGGGAACGCCATTTATTCTCAAAGCGGTCATTCACCATAGATCTTGTCTGGAACACAAAATCGGCAAGCAGGTGTGCAAGAATAAGTTTTGCCAGCAGGGGTATGTTCAGGTAGTGCGCTTCCATTGCCTATCACTTATAGCCGATCACTTTTTAGAAATATACCCGGGTATTTAAATAAGCTTTCATAGTTGTCAATGAACTTTTTCAGAGCATCAAAACCTGCAGCTTTCAGGCTCTGAGAAACTGTGGACTGGGATTTTCCGTGCTGCAAAGCTATCTCTTCCTGAGTTAAGCCTGAAAGCTTTTCCATTATCAATTCTTTCTGGATATCCGTCCACCTGCCGGCTATGAGATCAAAAAAAGCGCACTGGGTTTCCAACATTGAATTAATCACCGGATCAGGAGTAGTAATCAGCAGGCTCTGGTCTTTTTGTTTCATGCTGTCAAGCATTTTCCCTGAAAGCCTGAAAGCGACCCCATCAGCCTCACCCACGTTACCGGAAGCCGGAATATAGTCGATCGTTCCGATACCGATGGATACCCTTGCAGGAGAGCCCTTTTCCTTATTGTAGGGGCTTAGCATCAGGGACAGTAATATAGATGCGTGCAGGGCGCGCTCCGGTAGGGCAATCACTACCTGAAAACTGTCCCCACGGAATATCTCAAAGGGCAGAAGAACAGCATCCTTGAGTTTCAACTTTTTTTCTATGGACCTGAAGGAATCACGCAAACTGTAGAGCACTGACTGCCTGTCCGTGTACTCAAGTTCTGAGGATCTTACAAGATCTCCTGTTATGACTGCACATAGGATTTTTTTGCCGCTCATCGTCTGCACTTTTATTAGTTTAAGAGCTTATATTAACTGATTATCGACTAAATCAATAATATTATCCTATTATAATTTATGGAACTTATACTTTACTGTCTATAAGTTTATCATCGAGTGAATTACAAACTGGGATTTGTGCACAGAAATGAATACTCCCGTCCTCATAGGTAAATAAAACAGGAAATACCCTGACACCAGATTCAATGGCCCTGTGGAACACCTGTGAAAATGTCGGATCGATCCTTTCATTAGCTGTGAAACACTCAGCCTCAGGTCTGAAAATAAGAATGAGCATTGCTGCGTCATAGCCTTCGGCCTTTGCTTTTATTAGTTCTTCAACGTGGCGCCTCCCGCGCGTAGTAGGTGAATCCGGGAAAGAAGCTATTCGGTCTTGTACCAGTGTGCAGCCCTTGACCTCCACCCATATGTCCTTCCCGTCCTTCCGGAGAAGATAATCAAGCCTGCTGTCACCGTATTTCTGTTCAGGGAGGATGCTGTCACAAGTGCTTAGAAAGTCCACAATCCCGTTCTCGATAACCCACCGGGATATCTCTCCGTGAAAAGAGGAGTTGATGAGTATCCAGTCATCCGAGACCTTGCCTGCTATCATATCCCATCCGGTCTTTCTCTTCAGGCTGTCCGCTTTTCTTAAAAGGACCCTGTTCCCCGGAAAGAGTATATCCGTGAGCCTTCCAGGGTCGTGTACATGAACCTGCACATGCTCTTTGATTCCATTGTTCTCTATCTCAACAATGGCAAGGAACCTGTTCGGCCTTGCTATGAGCATGCCTTCGGCATCGGTACGAACACGAAGCACTTCGATCAGGTTTTTGTGGGAGGGAATTGTTTTACCTGTCATGAACACTTCCTTAGATCACAAAACTCATATGTCGGTCCTGATCTGGGAGTCGAGAGCTTGAGCCACAGAGCGGGCCACCTCATCAGCAAGGTGATTATGATAGGACCGGTAAGTGAAAAGTCCTTTTGTCTCATCATGGAAGCAAATGTTTCCCTGCACAAGCAACTGGTAACCATCTGTGCCATTTGATGAAAAGACCACTGTTCTTCTTTCATCCAAGCCTTCAACGTCAAGATACTGTGTCTTGCCAGATGAAGAATACCCAAATATTACATCGATATCTGAACTGGAGTATACCGGAGTATACAAAATCCTTGTATCAAGGACGTTAACGAACGCGAACTGTGAGCCGTAATCGTCTTTGAGTTCATCTGTGAATGTCACTGAATAACCGAGATTTTCAAAGGCTTTGACCAGTTCTTTTTCCATCCTTACCTCCATACCCTCTTCCGGAGGAAGATAAAGGATAATATCACCAGATGAAATGCTGGTAGCATTACCACTTGAATAGGCGCTAATGGCAGAATCAGAGCTATTCTCATTTTTGTATGCCCCGATATCCAGAAATGTAACGGTGAACGCAATTAATAAAATCAGCGAAAATAGTATCAGCGTTTTTCTATCATGATCCAAGGTGCAAGCTCCGGATAACTAATAAGTTGGCTTACCTGATATAAGTATTATTGTTCTTACAATGTTTCTTACAGTATTTTGATTATCCCTGTCAAAATCTATTTAAAGTAGATAGGACAACATTTGAGAATGAACGATCGATCACTACCTGCAACATTACCTGAAACTGCCGGATCAAATAAAAGGATAGATATCCCCGGTTGGGACGAGGGATTCGAAGCAGCGGTTTCCATTTACAAAGGTCCTTATGTTGCCGGAAGGATCACATCAAGGCACAAGACTCTTTGTGATGTTCTTATTGCAGGAGCTGCAGTGATAAGTGCAGGCATCTCCGGGGCACTTATTAAGGCTGGTAAGCAGCCGGTGGTAGGGGACTTTGTTGTCCTGCTGGAGCAGCCGGAAATGAGTTCACATACAGTTGTCAACATCCTGCCAAGAAGGACCTGTCTTTCAAGGGGAGCTGCAGGCGACGGCGGTGAAGAGCAGATAATTGCTGCAAATATTGATACCATCTTCATTGTGACAGCAGTGGGAAAAGATCTTAACGTACGAAGGCTCGAACGTTACCTGACAGTTGTCTATTCATCCGGAGCAAAACCTGTGATAATACTGAACAAGACAGATCTTACTGAAGAACCGGGTCAGGCTATCGAAACCATAAGGGCTGTTGCCGGTAAGGTCCCGGTCATTGCCGTCAGCGCTCTTTCAAAAAATGGTATTGAAGAGCTTGAGCCATATATTAGTCCTGACGAGACCGTGGCTCTGATAGGTTCGTCTGGTGTAGGCAAATCCACTCTTATTAATGCTCTTTTTGACAGGTCTGTCCAGAAGACCATGGATGTCCGGGGAGATGACGACAAAGGACGGCACACGACCACAGTAAGGCAGATGTTCCTTCTTCCAAACGGTGGGATCGTCATTGATAATCCCGGCATCAGGGAGATACAGCTGGGAGAGAGCTATGAAGGGCTTGAAAAAGCGTTCTCTGACATCACAGAGATAGCGCCGAAATGTCATTTCAAGGACTGCACACATAACCTGGAGCCGGGATGCGCTGTTCAGCAGGCAGTAAAGGACGGGACCATTACCAGAGAAAGACTTGAAAATTATCGTAAACTGAATGCGGAGATGACATTCCAGTCCAAGAAGAATGAAATCGGACTCAAACGGCTTGAAAAGGAAAAATACAAAGGAATGCAGGTCAGCCCCAAGAAACTCAGGGAATACAAGGAAAGACGCTAGCTAAATATGATGGCTAATCCACAATAGATCATTTCAAATCACATAGTCCAATCTGGTTTTAACAAATGATCAATTAGGAGTAACGCTTTTTAAACAATTAGACTATTATTCTTCCCATAATATTGAGGATTTCTACAGCCAACAGTTTAGATGAAAATAGAATAGTGGGCATCGTGCTAGGAACGATGCCCGAGGGTAGTTCCACCGAAACGAACAAAATATTAAAGGGATTAGTTCAATATAAATTTATTCTATATTATTTATGAGTATATCGTAAAATCAGAGAAAATATATAGATACACATATTTATACATTCCACATAATCAGGACAACAGAATTGCATCCATGACCCCAGATGATGAGAAGAGATTTGCATATCCAACTTATAAAACTACCATTAAATATGGCATCACTATCATAGAAATAGAAGGAAAAAGTGAGTATTACGCTGAGGAGGAGGTTCGAACTCCCGCAGCGCGTGAGCACTACCGGTTTTCAAGACCGGCGCCGTGGACCACTTGGCTACCTCAGCATGTTGAATGGTTCCTAAATAGCAGATTCAGATATAAGGCTTTTGATACAAAACGTTGTGGGTTGGTTATTGGGTAAAGAATGAAGGGAGAGGGAGGGTTATTCCTCGCTCTCGGTAGCTTCTGCTTCTGAGCTTTCCTCGGCAGGCACTTCTACTATGTCCTCTGCGTCCATCTCTGGAGGCACGTAGGGGTGTTTCTCTACGTACTCGAGGTTGGGGATGCCGAGCCTGTCGATAAGTTCGTTGGCTATGTTAACCTTAGTTACGAGCCATCTTTGGTTGAAGCTGAGCTCGATAGGGGTGACGATACGGATAAGATTGTCGGTGATCTCGGCCTCGATGTCGTTAAAGCCGGTGTAGAGAGCGATAAGACCTTTTACCTTTGTAAGGGGGTCCTCGATTTTCTCTTCGATAGTATAATCGTACTCGACTTCCTTGCCGGCAAGGGCGTGGTTGAAGTCTACACGGACCCTGCGGCCGATGATCTGAGCAATGACACCGCGCTTGCCGTTAACTTCAACGGGCATGCCGGGGTATGGGTTCTTGCCTTTGAACTGATCCGCAAGCTTGGTCACAGACAGGGTTTCCACAAGAGCCGGGTTGTGCCTGCCGAAAGCCTTCTCCGGGGGTACGGTCAGTGTGCCGGTGTATCCGGGTTCCTTACCGACGAAATCCTCATCAAGTCCCCTGATGGTCTGGCCTGAGCCGACAACGATAATGTCCCCGCCGTAAACGCCGCGAGGGTTAAAGATACCATTATCCTTTGCAAGCTGCTCATCGGTTGTGTCAAAAACCATGCCTTCGCTGAACTTTCCTGTATACTTAAGTTTTATGAAATCGCCTTTCTCAATTGCCAAATTGATCAACTCAGTTAATTGGTTAATACTCTATGAATAGAATTACTTGCACGCTATACTCATATTTCTTTAAGAACCTTTTGGCAGTCAGCGCGTTCAAAAAGTGCTTCCTGAAACAATTTCCAGTATAGAGTCCCTGCAGCTGCCCTCAACAAGTATCACGGAATGCGGGGATGTCATCAGCCCGGCAAACTCCGGACAAAAGCCTGAGAGCGGCACCTTATCATCAGCCCACCACATCCGTCTGTAATGGCTCAGGTACCCGAAGCCGTTCCTGAACTTGTAGAACTCCCTCACCTTTCCCACACCTGCAAGCCCTTCGGACTCCAGGGGCAGCACCACGATATCATTCAGTCTCATGCCCATCGAAAAATTGAAAATGTCCTCAGACCATACATCAAGAACTGACTCGTCAAGCCCGGACAGCTTTGCAATGATCATCTCCTTGATCTGCTCACGCCTCTCAAAGTTATCGAATTTGTGCATCGTCTCGTCAAAATGCTTCAACTCCTCATTGAAGTTCTTCAGTTTCCTGTTGAGGCCCTGCATCTTCCGGACCACTTCAGGACGCTCCGAAGAGAAGTCAAGACCTTTTGTGGCCTCAGCAAATTCCTTCCTGAACTTGTCGTCAAATTCCCTGTACTGCTCTCCCAGATAGAAGTGTTTCTTGTGGTCAACAGGTGTGTCCCTCAGCTCCATGAACTCCTGGCCAAACTGCTCCAGAAGATGCAGGCTCAGGTCAAGGGAAAGCACTCCCTTCTCGAAACAGTCCTTCTCCTGCTGCCCGCCGTATCCCGCGCGCACTATCCATACATTTGCCCTGTGTTCGTAAACCATATTGTCTCTCACATAAGTGTGAATTATTCTAGTTAATAGTCACTCGCAGTTACTTAAATAGATAATACTCAGGTGTTAGAGAAACCTGCATTCCGGTTCAGACCAGTGTTCTACAGGATTATATGTGTTCATATCTGTTTTTCTACTGAGCATCCTGCAGAGCCAATAGTTAGTTATATCTAATTGAATGTGGTTTGTGATAAGCATAATCCATGAGAGGTTGCAGGCACCCGGCTTGCACAAAATATAAAAATGATACATTTCTGTGAACTCTCAGTGAAAACAGCGGACATACCATGATGCCTGATGATTCGTATGACATAATAGTTGTTGGCGCCGGTCCTGCAGGTTCCACGGCAGCCATGTACGCAGCCAAAAGAGGCATTTCTGTTCTCCTTGTAGACAAGAAGAAAGACATCGGTACACCCCTCCAATGCGGAGGCTTCCTGCCCCACTACGAGACCCTGCATGAACTGGTTCCCAATGCCGAACTGCCCTCCACTCTCGAGGAAATACCCTCCGGCTGCATCCATGCTACCACCTCCTACCAGCGTTTCATAGCTCCTGACGGTTACTCAAAGGGATTCCACGTTAATGCAGACGCAATCGACAGAAGACGCTTTGACAAGCACCTCGCAAGACAGGCCGCAAAAGCCGGTGCGCATCTGCTTGTCGGGACCAACGTCACGGAAGTAAGAGGCACAGAACTTATGATGGACGGAGCCTTCGGGGAATTCATAGTCAAAGGCAAGGTCATCATCGGAGCCGACGGGCCGAACTCCATCGTTGCTAAAGCCAATAACATGCTAAGGGGCGCCGACCCTATGGGCACTGGAACAGCATTCGAATATGAGATCAGCGGCGCAGATGCAGACAGGGAAGCCGTAGAAATGTACTTCGGGAAGGAATATGTGCCCGGAGGTTATGCATGGATAATTTCCCAGGGGGATGACACGGCCAATATAGGCGTCGGCATTCGCGAAGCAATGTTTGGCCAGGGAATGTGCGCAAGGGACTACCTCGACAAGTTCATGCATGAGCACCCCCTTGCAAGCAGAAAGCTTGAAGGCGCGTCCATATTATCCGTTGTTGCCGGCCTTGTACCAGTTGGCGGTGCGCCGAAGATAACAGCCACTAACGACACAGTCATAGCAGGAGACGCCGCAGGACACCTCATCGCAACCAACGGGGGCGGCATTTCCACAGCAATGGTTGGCGGCAAGCTCGCAGGTGAAACGGCCGCTGATCACCTGGAAGGCAGGTGCAGCCTCATAGAATACGACAGGCGCTGGAGGGAGCAGATGGGAATGGAAATAAAGACTGCAGTCTATGCACGCAGGCTCATGGATAAGCTCATGCTCTCGGATAAGCTCATGAGCGCCGCTATCAGGGTAATTTCACCAGAACATATGAAAGCTATCCAGTGCGGACAACTTCCCGACCCTGTAAAGAAAAGCCTGTTAAAACTTAATATAGGTCTTGACTGAATATGTATATATTTGTATATGGTTCACTGAAAAAAGGGTTCTCAAAACATGATCTTATAGGAGGCTCGCAGTTCATCTGCAAGACCCGCACCAGGGAAAACTTTGCCATGGTTGACCTGCATCACTTTCCCGGTGTCATCAAAGGGCAGAGTGTATCCCCGATATATGGGGAAGTATATGATATCGGCGACAGTTTGCTTGATATACTGGATCAATACGAAGGGGACTGGTACTGCAGGGAACAAGTGAAACTTGAAGCAGGGTTCACAGCCTGGATGTATTTCCTCAGAGATATCCCTGATAGTGGAAAGAAGTACGGGATAGTTATTGAAGGCCTCTGGAATGAGAAGTCTGGAGAATGAGTATGTCGGAGAATAACAAGTTGAATAACAGTAAAAGAGAGAAACGGTTCACCGGAGGGACCATTGGTTATGAAGCTCACGGGAATCTCTATTTAAATATAACCAACAGATGTACTGCAAAGTGCAGCTTCTGTCTCCGGGATATGTGCGACGGAGTCTACGGTTATAGTCTTTGGCTGTCAGCAGAGCCTACTTACGATGAAATCATAGATGAGCTTGAGCATACAGACCTTACAAAATATAAGGAGATAGTTTTCACTGGCTTTGGAGAGCCGACATGCAGGCTTGACACACTTCTTGAGGTAACCAGATGGCTTTGTGAAAAAGGCAAACGTGTGCGCCTGGACACCAACGGTCATGCTAAACTCATGTATCCTGGCAGGGATGTCGTCGCAGAGCTTAAAGAAGCAGGCATGGAATCCATCTCTATCAGCCTCAATGCCGAATCCGCAAAGAAATATAACCAGCTTTGCAGCCCTGAATTCAGTAATGCATACGCCTCTCTGCTGGAATTTACAAAAGAATCTGTAAAAGCAGGCATGAGGATCCAGATGACAGTTGTGGGTATGCCTGGGATCGATATAGAGGAATGTGAAAAGATAGCAACAGGTCTTGGAGCTACTTTTCGTGTAAGATAAGATCAGAAGTATTTATACAGATCATCCCTTTTCTCTGCATGCAGGCGCTGCCTGATAATTGAATTGAGGGGTTTTATATTACCCTGTTTTGCGCTTATAGGTGCAATAACATCTATCCATTGCCTCCATGGAGGCAGCATTCCAAGCTTGTTCACTATATCATCAAGAACATTGTTCTGCTCTTCTTCCTTCACCTTGTCCATCTTATTGACAGCTACAACAGTGTCGATATCAAGCTCCTTCAGGAAGTCATACATCTCAATATCTATCGGAACCTCGTTCCTTGACTCCCAGCGATCCACAACCTCCACAAAAACTGGGCCATCCACGACCATTACCGCCATCCGGATGCGCCCGGCTCCATTTTCGATGTAGCGCACTATCTGGTCCTTAACAATGTCCTGCTTGCGCTCTTTAATGCCGCTCATGAACCCGAAACCAGGCATATCTGTCAGGAGAAGATCTGAAAAACGTATCTGTGTAGGCTTCAGCGTAACGCCGGGGCGTTTGCCCACTTTTACTCTCTGCCCCGTGACCTCCCTGATGAGAGAGGATTTACCTACATTGGACCTGCCGACAAATATGATCTCAAAATTAACTCCTTCAGTAAGATCTTCACTCTTAGCCATTATAACTCACACTTAAACCTTATGTATTTCCTTTCCTATAGCAGCATCCATATCCTGCAGGAATTGCACTAAAGAGGCTGCCGGAACCCTTGCTCCTGCAGCTGCAGCGTGTCCTCCGCCTGTGCCTCCGTGCTTGATCGCGATGATCTTTAGCAACCTGTTCAGGTCGATATTCACCCTTGACCTTAGGCTCATATCATATACATCTTTATGGTTGCGATACTCAGCAGCGACACCTACCCCACGCATTCCATACGATGCTGCGTAAATGGCAGACTTGGACATATAGCCTTTCGGATCGATGACATATGCCAGGTTCTGAAGAGAGGTGACCTCCTTCTTGACCCTCAGGCGCAGAGCTTCTTCAAATTGTGCACCTTCCCTTGCTATCCCAAGCACATCCGGGATCTCTGTGGGGATTATGTCGTGCGAAAGGGGAAAAAGCACTTTGCGTTTGAAATCATAATTGCGGCCCATGTGAATAAGAGCCTGTATGAGCGTGCCTGCCTGGAAGAAAAGGCTTCTTTTATCCCAGTCCTGCAGCCACTCCCTGATAGATGGAGTATTGTCGTAATAGTCGCCTATGGCACCATATATAGCCACTCTGCGCATGTCACTGCTCAGCTGGTCCTCCAGCACCTTATATGTCAGTTCTGAGGAGCACATGTTGAGGTCGTTATGCATCCAATCGACATCCCAGCACTTATCAGGCAGAGGATGATGGTCGATGTATGTGATGCTGGCACTTCGGGCAAGCTCCTCAAGACGGTTATACAGCTCCGTGCATGACCTGACATCAACGGCAATGTCGCAGATTATGATATTCCTGTATCCATCCGCCATCTTCAGCTCATCGAGTATACCCACCGGAGAAGTAAAATACACATCTGCCTCAGGGTAGGCACTCTTGGCAATGGCACCGGAACAGACACCGTCAGAATCCCCGTGAGTCAAAATAAGGGACCTGCTCATACCGGAAGATATGCGTTTTATCCCGCCTGCAGTTTTTGTTTTCGATCTGTTCATTTATAGTAAGGAAAAGCGTTATTATGTATTTTACTTTTGCCTTAAGTTCGATATGAACTTCTTGACAGCATCCATAAGATCATAGAATATCTGGAACATCCCATGATCCTCTTCCACAATTTCCGGCTGCTCCGCACTCATATTATCATAGAAGGAGTAGTCCTGAGGAATGTTATCATAATAACTGTCCTGTTCATATCCACCCTGCCCATATTCATCTGCCACATATAGCATATATCGCCTTGAGTAAGCAATGTCCTTATAATCCCGGGGATCAGTAAAACTAGCTTTTGCCGAAGGGATCACAATACTTCCGGCCGTATCCACTCGCAGTAAGTATGTAAGAGTGATATTCTCTGACGGGTGCAGGATCTTACTGCTGCTTATAGAGCCTCCCACAAGAACAGCCTCCATGGGAATTTCATCAGAGACTGACACATAGGCAGCCCTGTCGCCTTCGTTAACAGCACTTACCTGTATCTCAATAATATCATTCACCTGCACACTTTCAGCAGAATGGGATTTGGTAAGATTGATGTAAGGACCATGCACAATGAGCTGTGTATCGTTAAGCGTTTTCCTGTAAATACGCTCATCCATACTAACCAGCACCTGCGTGCCCGTGAAATTATAAGTACCGGGCCTGAGTGCCGTAAGGGAGTATTTATAGGATTTCTGTCCGCCTGCAGCAAGGGTAGAGTTCCAGTCCATATCGATATCGGGATCAAATACCAGGCCATCCGGGATTTCCTGGACAAGTTGTATAGCTGTCGGAACAACCCTGAGGTTTCTGATCTTTACCTCAAAATGAGCCCTCTCATCTATATAGATCTCAGTTGCCCGATTCTCCTCAACCTTAATTGTCGCATCTATCTTCTCGATCACAATATCCCGGGCATCCGTCACGTTTGCAAGAAAGACACTGATATTTGTATAGGGCACCGGGATATTATTACCTGTAACAACACTCAATGCAGTGACATTAAGGCGGTCTCCAAAGATATAATTATCAGGTATATTTGAATTGTTCACGGCAAAAATAGACTGCCATGATTCTGAACGGTTGCTCACTACCGTCAACATCACATAATCATTATCTATGTCAAATGCCTTGGATGGGGAAAAATCAGCAGCCTTGATCAGATAACCGCTGGCATTGACTTCCTGTCCCCAATAAATGGTATAGTTCCCTGCTTCAAGCCACTCGACACCTTCATCATCGGTAAACGATTCTGCACTTGCAAGGCTGCATAGGCACACAAGGAGGGCCAGCGCCCCCAATCTCAAAGTTACCTGTTTCATAGTTCTATTCTTGTTCCCTGCGCTTGATCATGACAAAGACACAGATAAGAATGAATATCATCAGGGACCCTTCAAAACCAGGCTGCACCCTGGTATCATCAGGACTGGTTACTGTGCTGTCTGTGGAAGAAGAGGAACTGCCCGATGTGCTGCCGGAAGTACTACTCTGTGGTTTATCTGAAAGGGACGCAGAACCCTGCTCTTCAGGGTCTACAACTGACAGTACGGGCATGTTGGATATCCTTTCACCTTTAAAGCCTTCCATGTCAATGAACGTAGCAGTCGTTGCAGGCATCTTTACCTCTCCTGCCTCCTTTGTTCTGATCACATACGAGTATGTGGCTGATTTGCCTCCTTTCATAACTTCCTTGAACTCCAGGTTACCGCTTACAAAAGACACGGTGGAAGGCAGGCTTTCAGAAGTTGTTACACTGGCATCCTTGTTTCCCTGGTTATGTACAGTTACAGTTACAGTAGCTTCTTTTCCCGGGCTTACGGAAGAAGGACTCACGGCTTTGGTAAGTACTATATTAGGTCCAGACACTTTGACCTTGGGTGCTTCTGACTTGAATGTGTGCACCTTACCGTCGGGTCCTGTGAATGTAGCAGTCGTCGCAGGAATTGTTATCTCGCCGGTCTTTGTGGGCTTCAGTGTGTATTTAAAAAGATCGGCCTTTGTCTCACCCGGGGTAAAACTGACAGTTGTCTCCTGATTGGTACTATCCTGTAATTCGAAATGCTCGCTGAGTGAATCGGTAACCTTTGCGGAACTGACACTATAGATACCTTTGTTGTATACGCTCACTGAAACGTAAACAGCCTTATCCATGTAGATTTCCTTGGCAATGGTCTTGGTGATGATAAGTTCGACAACAGGCTCTATGGTCAGGGTCTTTACTTTGTCATGGGAGTGTATCTGGTTGTTGATGTCCTTGGATTTAGTTGTGACCTTAAAATCGATCTTTGTCTGGTCCCAGTACTCGGAAGCCTTGAATTTAACAACTATAGGCTCAAGTACCTCATCCTCTTCCACATCAGTAAAACTGTACTTCAGTTTTCCGGAAGTTTGTTCCATTCCACATGGATCTATCTCTACATCCATATTGTAGGCTTTGGCATCTCCTTCGTTCTTGATATTTATTGTTGCCGTAATAATGGAGGAACCAGTATACCTCGGATCATAAGTATCCTTATCAGTGCTTATATCGATTTTCATCTTTGGATAAGCTCTCTTATATACTTTGACTGCAGCTTTTGGATCTTTCATATTACCTGTCCATGAATCAATGTTGAGGGTCACGGAATCAACAATTACTTTGATGTCATTGCCACTATCTGTATCACGGTAAGTCAGAGTTTCTCCAACACGCAGGGGGGAAATTGCTTTTATCTGATTGTTCCTGGAAATGCTAATGCTGACAAAACCTTCTGCATTAAAGTCCTCAGCTTTGATGACATAGCTTTCCATTGTTAATGTACCTCCCCAGTTGAGGGTAGCGGTCTTATCCGCACTGTCCTTCCATTCAATATCATCTACAGTATAGGCTAATGCAGGCAGGCAGAGAAAGTACATTGATAAGAGTAAACAAATAAGGGGTTTTTTAAGCATCATTCAACCTCATACATGTTAGTAGTAGCAGTGATATAGATATTAATTTTATGGAATCAGTCTTTTGGTGTCAGTGTTTTAAATCCCTTGATTTGGGAAGGTCGGTCAATTGCCTTTGTCCTGGAAGTGGAACTTGGAAGGTCGGTCATGGCAGGCTGCTGTATGAGTCCAGCGGTATTCGCATCTGCGGTTCGCTGGCTTTTGTACCCCGCTTCGATTGTTTGTTTTACAATAACCTCTGAAAGTTCAGGAAAAATATTTGTCCTCTCAGATTGTTTTTCTGAGCTCCTTTTTGACATATCGGACTTAAGGTCTCTTTCCTTGGCCTTGGTCCCATATTCTTTGCCGTCCCTATAGTTCTGCATGACAAGCTTTCCAAGGCCGGATTCTCTTGCCAGGTCCTCAAGCATTGAGTATTGCTCACTAACCCAGCCAAGTTCGGAATGCTTGTGGTACCCTACTTCAAAACCAAGCTTATACGCACTCTTAATAAGTTCATCGATCTCAGATCTGGTGAGTTGCGTTTGTTCCTCTTTTTTTTTGAAAAATCTTACCATAGTCCCACATCCTCACTCAAGAAGTTCTTGCACAGCCATGCCCCTTTCAGTGAAACCCACACCTCTCAGGTTACAGTCATGCTTGGTTCCCCTCATCTTGATTATCTGAATAGCGCGCGTCATGGTCTTATCGTACAGGAAATTATGCAGGAATATGACCCCGTGGGAAGCAAACTGTTCTGTGGAGTAGACTGTCGGATCTGTCATCTCGGATATCAGTATCGTGGTACATCCTAATTTCTTGAGGTTGCGGATGAACCTGCTCATCTCTTTTTCCTGAAGAGAGGGGTCCTTTGAAGTGAAACGGATCGCTGACACAGAATCAATCACCAGTCGCTTTACGCCATACTCAGCAACATAGGATGCGATTTCCTTATACACTGTAGCCGGGGAAGGAGCACCATGATCGGCAGGAGAATTGACCATATCGTGTTCGTGGATGCCGCGCTCATGCAGGTCATCGATAAAACCATAGTCCATTCTTGGACCAAGGTCCGCAAACAATAGTTTTTGCATCTTGATCAAAGTCACTACGTTCATACTGTAGTTTGACATGTCATCTATTATATTCTGCGGACTCTCTACCAGACTCACATAAAGACCGACTTCTCCAAGTGCAGCTCCCTGTGCAAGATATTGAACACAGAAAGTGGTTTTACCACTTCCGGGGGGCCCGCTGAGAAGGTAAACGCGTTCCGAGAGTAATCCTCCTTGCAGGATTTCGTCAAGACCATCTATTCCAGTTTTAATTCTCATAAGGTGCCCTCAGCAAATATATCTAAGTTTATTATATTTACGACGTGCATATATATTACTGTTATTATTCAGCACATAGTATACATGACAATATTATACATAATAGTAGTCTAATAGTGTACTGGAATGCGACATATTGAAATTACTTGAAAAACATCATTTATCTATGAACCTTTCAGACGTAGTTGCCGTCCTAAAACAACTGGCTCCTCCGGAGCTGGCAGAGGATTTCGATATCGGTAGAATAGGATTGACCCTGGATCTTGAGAATGATATTCAGAAAATCGCTGTCGCCCTAGACCCTACAAAGTATGTGCTGAAAAGGGCTGCAGAGATAGATGCAGACATGCTTGTGACCCATCACACCCTTATCTTTCATCCGCTGAACTTTATAAGGAAACCTCTTGCGGACATCCTCAAAATAGCTATGGATAATAATATTTCATTATACTCGATGCACACTAACTTTGACAAAGCAAAGAATGGAATCAATGATGCACTTGCAAGGAGGATTGGTCTCTCTAACATAATTGATACGACTATCGGAAGGATAGGAACTATAAGTCCGTGCCCTGCAGAAACCTTTGTGAACCACGTTGCTAAAAGTCTGAACACTCATGTCCAGTTCACTGGTCAGAGAGAGGAAATCAGCAAGGTGATGGTCTTTGGAGGTAGCGGCTTTAAGGACGAATATCTTTCAGTCGCAAAAGAGCACGGGGTCGATGCCTACGTTTCCGCTGAACTGAGGCATGACGTCATACGCTCATGGGAAGACATGCTGCTTATTGACGCAACGCATTATGCAACAGAGAATCCTGGGATGCAGGACCTGTGTCCCCAACTGAAGGAAAGGCTCAGGCTGGATGTAGAGTTCATTGATCACAACCCCTTCATAGAAGTGCTTTGAGGATTCATGTCAGACAAAAAAGTTCACATTGACGAGGATGAGCTGGAGGAAATGCTGCAAGACCAATCAAAGCTCAAAGAAAAGCCAAAACACAGGGGATACGGGGATTATGAGAGAAGGGGCATTTACAGAGGGCCTACAGTAAAAAAGTGATGTGGTAAAGAGGCAGATCAGGATGAACCTGGCCCTTCCTGCCTGTTATCAATGACCTTTTTCCCGCGCTCTGCGGGGATTATTTTCAGCTCTCCGCCATTAAACTCATTTTTAAGGGGGTCGATCGATGCGATCCTGTCCAGTGTCACGGCAACGGCAGCAACCTCTGAATGAGGCTGGTTGCCTACCGCAACGTTCCAGTCCGCCATTTCATATATCTCGAAGGGAACCTTCTCAGCCCCCACAACAACCATGAGGTCTTCACACTGCCTAATATCATCCACGACATCAGGCAGGTTCACACCATACATGGATAGATGGCAGACCTTACCGCCCTCTTCTTTCCATTTCCTGATCTCCGCCTTCCAGTTCACATCGTTCTTAACATAGAAATTGCCCCCCCATCTTTTTGCAACATCGAGTATGTTGTCTGCAAGCTTGCGGTCATCTGATGCCAGCAGCATACCCTCAGCACCAAAAGCCCTTGCAGTAAGGCCTACGTGAGTGGTTATTCTTTTATCCCTCACCGGGCGGTGGCCAAGTCTTAAGATAACGATCCTTTTCATCATGCACCTTTGCTCAGAGTCCCTTGATCTCATCCACTCTTTCAATGAGCATACCCTCAACGAATATGGGCGGGAACTCTCTTGCATATTTTACTGCATCTGCAAGCTTCTCTTTCTTGTCGGCATAGACTGTGAGAACCGGCTGACCTTTCTCCACGGACTCACCGCGCTTTTTGTGTATCAGGACACCTGACCCCTTGTCATTGGGAGCTCCTGCAGAACGTGCCAGATGAACGATCCTCTTGTTGTAGAATTCGATGATGTATCCATTGGAAGGTGCCAGGATCTCTGCAGTGTACTGGCCCACAGCTATGTCCTTATGGGTGATGTCAGGATTTCCGCCCTGTATTGCGATTATCTCTTTCATTTTTGCCAGAGCTTTGCCATTTCTAAGGGTTTCAAGGGCAAGTTCCCTACCCTGACCGCGAGGTGCGGCTCCGCCCATCTCAAGCAGCATGCCAGCAAGAATGACACTCTTCTCAATAAAGCTGTTAGGGCCTTCCATAGTCTCAAGGACCTTCAGGGCTTCCCTTACCTCAAGTGCAGGACCCACGGTCCTTCCAATTGGCGAGGCTCCATAGGTCAGGGCGCAATCCACATCCATGCCCAGGCGCTCTCCCAGGCTTATGAGGTCCCTTGCGAGTTTACGTCCGGCCTTCACATCAAGTATCTTCGTTCCGGGACCTATGGGTATGTCCATGACTACCTTCTGAGCTCCGACAGCACCTTTCTTAGCCATGATGGATGCAAGCAGCTGGCAATGGGGATCAACAGAAAGCGGGTATTCTATCTTAATGAGCTTGTCATCAGCAGGTGCAATGTTGGTTCCGCCACCCCATACAATGACCCCTCCGACCTTCTCGGTCATTTCCTTGATCTGTGCAGCCGTAAAGTCCACTGGCGCAAGTATCTCCATGAGATCAGCGGTACCTCCCGCCCCGGTTATGGCACGTGAGCTGGTCTTTGGGATGAGCAGGCCGTTAGCTGCAACTATCGGGACTATGAGAAGGGTTATCTTATTTCCCGGAACCCCGCCTATGGAGTGCTTGTCCATTATGGGGGAACTTGCGAACTTTATCTGCTCACCGGTTTCGATCATAGCTCTTGTCAGCCACTCGGTCTCATCCTCCGACAGGTCTCTTATATAAGTAGATGTAATGAACGCGGCGAGCTCAACATCGCTAAGGTTCTCTTCCACTATGTCCCTGACAAGCAGATTTACCTCATCCCGGTCCAGTTTCTTGCCATCCATTACCTTCCTGACAATATGTGCCGACTTGGGTTTCTCCGCAGGCTCAACTTCAACAGCCTCTGTCCACTGCTTGCCGAGCTGCTCCTGCACCTCATGATACACACCTATCATTCCCGGAGCTATCATGTCCTCGGTAAAATCCACGATCGCAGTTAAAGTGACATGATTGCGCACCCTGACCCTGTCACCTTCATAGACACCAAGTTCCTTGGCATCCATTGAATTCATCACAACTTTGTATTTACCGACCTTGATATCAATGGGTTGTACTTTTAACTGCATGATCACACCTTTTAGATATGTCAACTGCACTAATAGATAAATAACTAAGGGTAAAATGTTTATGGCAATTTACCTGGCTAGTGGCACTTATTTGTAGCTGGCTACCTGGCTGCCGCTTGATGCTGAGTGACATAAGCCAGCGTGCGCCTGCACACATCCCGATATCCTTTCTAACCACTGCTCTTAAAACCAATTAGTAACGATACAATTCCATGAATTATTTCATGCAGACGGCCATAGATGAAGGCAGGCACGGGATGGATCATAATCACGGAGGACCATTCGGTGCGGTAATAGTGAAGGACGGGAATATCATCTCCAAAGCTCATAACGATGTGCTCAGGACCAATGACCCTACGGCTCACGCGGAAATACTGGCTATCAGGCAGGCCTGCGAAGTCCTTGGCAGTTTTGACCTGTCCGGGTGTGAGATATACGCCACCTCGGAACCATGTCCCATGTGTCTTGCCGCTATTTTCTGGGCCCGCATCAAGACTGTTTATTTCGGCTCCGATAAGGAGGAAGTAGCGAAAATAGGATTCGATGACAGCCTTTTCTATGAGCTGCTAAAGGGAAATGGTGACGGGTCGCAACTCAACCTGGTCAATGTTGAGAGAGATAAATGCATGGAACTGCTTGAACGCTGGGAGAGGAAACCTGACAAGCAGATGTATTAAATATAGAGAAAATGGAACAGAGCAACTCTGGACATGTCACTGCCAAATTTATGCTATTATGGATACATAGATTTTTATATAACCCTACCGATGATTCATCGGAAGGCAGATTATTCAAAATGAAGAAAAATACTTCAAACTAAAGGTTGTTTACACTCTCAATGATAATAGGCGTGCTTGGACCCAGGGGTTCCTATACGGAAAAGGCAGCTCAACAGTGGCTTGCTGAGAAACGCAGTAATGAGTGCAGAATTAAATGCAATGATGGGTATGAGGGTGACTTAGCTCTTGAATATTGCGAGGACATAGAGGATGTTTTCTCATTCCTTCGTGCCTGTTCTTTAGATATAGGCCTTGTGCCTGTGGAGAATTCCATAGAAGGGTCTGTCGGGATCACTCTTGATATGCTCCTTGAGCACGATGTTGTCATCATAGGAGAGACTGTTGTTGCAATCGAACATTGCCTCCTGTCAAAAGGCAGGAAGGAAAAGATTAAGATAATTCTCTCGCATCCTCAGGCTCTTGCACAATGCAGGCATTTCATTAAAGAGAACTTCAAAGGAGTTGAACTGCGGACCACGGGAAGTACATCCCACGCCGCAAGGCTCGCCACGGAGTTCGAAGAAATGGCAGCCATCGCATCCCGCGAATCTGCTCAGACGTATGGCCTGAATGTCCTGTTATCCAATATTCAGGACAGGGAACACAATCACACCCGTTTTCTTACTATAGTGCGCTCAGACTCTTCCTCAATCTATTCCAACCACATTGGAAATGCATACAAGACATCTATAATACTCTACCTGGACCGCGACAGGCCAGGAGCCCTTTATGAGATACTTGGGGAGTTTTCTCTTCGAAATATAAATCTCACCCGGATAGAGTCAAGACCTTCTAAAAACAAGCTTGGTGACTACCTATTCTATGTAGACCTGGAAGGTAGCACAAGCGATGATAATATAAAAGAAGCAATATATAATATAGAGTCAAAAGTAGGTATGCTCAAGATGCTTGGCTCATATCCGGCATCTAACCCGGTATGAACTTCGTGGAACAGCAGATAATAATTAAAAGCGGTGCTTAAAATGGACATCAGGAAATTTGTGCAAACCCAGGAAGCTGCCCTGAAGAAGTACCGCAGGACCTATAAACTGCTTGATTTCCTCACCATCCTTACATTATTTTACACACTAATGGTGGTCCTTAGTATCGACCAGGCATTGCCGATCATCCGCAGTTTTGAGGTACGTGCGGGAACAGCTTACAACGTGGCCGGCCTCAGCATTGCTTTTGAAACAGTGGTGCTTCTGACAATATCCGTACTCGTTTCTCTGGTGCTGACTTTCATTCTGCACAGAAAAGATAAGAAGATCAGCACTATTGAACTGGTTGAAGAAAAATATCCCGGCCTACGGGAAAGGCTCCGCACTGCCTATGACAACATAAGCCTTGACAACATTATAGCCAATGACCTGAAGCAGACAGTGTCTTCAACTGTTGAAAGCGTAAGGTCATCTATATTTCTCCGGAAAAAGAGGGTGAACTTTGGTTTAATTGTGTTAATAGCTTCTGTTCTGCTGCTGACTTTTGTGACTTTGAACGATATACATGCAGACATGACCCCGGAAGACTGGAAAGGCTTGGTAGACAATCTCCCCTTCGTTCCGGACAGCTCAAATGGGGATGACCTCTTCGAGATAGATGACGACCCTCAGGAAAGTGCGGGTACAGAGAACCTTACAGGGCCTTCTGCAGTCATCGTGGTGGAGGGGACGGAAGTGGACCTTAGCTTACCTCCGGGATCCGGAGTTGGCTTCAGTCCGGGTAATGATACTGAACAGGATACGGACTTTGTGCCATCCTCAAGTTACGAGATCGATGCTATATCCTCGGATACGTACTACGAAAGTTTCCCGGCGGGCTATGAAAGTGTGATCAAGTCTTACTTTGAGAAGATGGCAGAAGAATAACAGTGTTGACTGCCGGATTACTAAATTTATATTTACCAATACATCCAAAGGACGAGAACAAAGGAGAAAACTAATGGCTAGCGACATTAACTCAAGGGATCTGACACAAACATACAGGGTTGCCGGAGATATGTTTGGCACCCTTTTCAGGGAAATCGGAAAGGTGGTTGTCGGTCAGAACGATACCGTAGAGCAGATAATTATTGCGATACTGTGCAACGGGCACGCCCTGGTGGAGAGTAACCCGGGACTGGGCAAGACCCTCACCATATCTACGATCTCAAAGTCAATGGACCTCAATTTCAGCAGGATACAGTGTACCCCTGACCTCATGCCGGCTGATATCACAGGAACTCATTTCATCGAAGAAACCGGTGGCTCAAAACACTTCAAGTTCGAGCCCGGACCGCTGTTTGCCAACATAGTGCTTGCTGATGAGATAAACCGTGCATCGCCAAAAACACAGTCCGCACTCCTTGAGGCCATGCAGGAAAAACAGATAACTGTCGGTAATGACACTTTCCTGCTGGAGCAGCCGTTCTTCATCCTTGCCACACAGAACCCTATAGAAATGGAAGGCACATTTCCGCTTCCGGAGGCTCAGCTTGACAGGTTCCTCCTCAAGATACTGGTGGATTATCCAAGCTACGAGGACGAGATAGAGATAGTGAATCGCTATACACGCTCCATAATGCCTACTGTTGGAAAGGTTGTTAACAAGAACACGCTCCTTGACCTGCAGAGACTCACAAGGGACGTGCCTATCGCTGACGACATCAAGAGCCGTGTGATCAAGATAGTGATGACCACACGTATCAGGAGCGAGTTCATAGAGTACGGTGCTTCCCCGAGGGCTTCCATCGGCCTTATCCTTGCAGCAAAGGCACGGGCACTGATCAAGGGAAGGAACTACGTCAGCAATGAGGACATTGAGGCCATGGCGTATCCGGTCCTGAGGCATAGGATAATACTGAGCTTTGAATCCGAAAGGAAAGGGATCACAACAGACCAGGTTATCAGGAACATCCTCGAAAAGATCAAATGATCTTCCACTCCTGAATAAACACCCAAATCCAATATCCGGCAATGAGCGACAAGAAACATACTATCGACGTTGACTTTTTCAGGCAGCTTGACCGCTTTACCTTCATGGTGAAGAAAAGGATGTCGAGCACATACGCTGGAAACAGGCGTTCCCTCCACAGCGGCAAAGGGCTTGATACGGTCGGCTACAGGGAGTACAACCGGGGAGACGAGCTTAAATCCGTGGACTGGAAGGCCTATGCGCGGTCCGAGAAACTCTACGTGCGCCAGTTCGAAGAGGAAAAATCCCTCACCACCCATATCCTGCTCGATGCCAGCAAAAGTATGGACTACGGGAGCGGCGAGATATCCAAGTTCGAATATGCAACGATGCTGGCAGCCGGTTTTGCATACCTTGTTACAAGGGACAACGATAAATTTGCTATCTCGACATTTTCCCAGGATGTAGATATCACAAAACCGCGCCGGGGAAAAAGATACCTGTTGCAGATGATCGATAGGCTGGAGAACGTGCATCTTGAAGGCAGGACAGCCATTGACCAGGTCACGTCCCAGTATGTCAAAGCTATCAGTTCAAGGTCCCTGATAATTATAATTTCGGATTTCCTTGATGATCCCGCATCTATCGAGTCAGCCATTTATCGATTTGCTGACCATGACCTCATACTTATACAGGTCCTTGACAGGACAGAGAACATGCTTACCCTACACGGTCACAGCAAACTGGTCGATGTCGAGACCGGAGTAAAACTGGATACTTACGTCAGCGAAGACTTCAAGAATGAATACCAGAAAAAGCTGACAGAGCATATTTCCAGGATCACTGCTGTGTGTGACAGGGTTGGTGCTGAGTTCTATACCGTTACTACTGACGTACCTGTTTTTGATGCCTTTCTCAACACCATCAGCAGGAGGATGTGGTAATGCCTTTCGAATCACCCCTTGCGCTGGCAGCTCTTGCAAGCGTGATACCGCTTATATTGTTGTACCTTTTACGCCCGAAACCGCTCCAGGTGCTTGTGCCATCCCTGATGTTCCTTATGAATATCCGGGAGGAAAAAAAGCGGTTCTACACTTCGATAACAAAACTGATAAAAGATCCGCTGTTCCTGATACAGTTGCTTGTGCTGATATTACTGGCACTCGCTGCAGCAGCACCTTTCATCGAGACTCAGCAGCCTCTCAGCGGAGAGCATACTGTCATAATCATCGACTCATCCGCAAGCATGCAGACCGATGGCCGGTTCAGTGATGCGATCTCAAAGGCCAGTGACTATGTAAGCAACACGAACACTATAATCCTCGCAGAGAACGTACCCGTGACTGTGCTTTCATCTGCGGGATCCTCGGCTGCCTATGAGACTCTGGATTCCCTGCAGCCAAAGGCAGTGGTCGCAGATATCTCATCGGCCGTTTCCGCGGGGATGAGGACGCTCTCACAGGAAGGCGGAAGGATAGTTGTCATCTCTGATTTCGCTCACTGGGACGGGGATGACCCTGTGAACGCCAAGAACCTTGCCGAATCCTACGGATTACAGGTTGAATATGTCCTTGTGGGCAGCAGCACCGGCAATGTTGGCATTATCCAGGGAGAGATCTCGGCAGTGGAAGGAAGTTACACCTACACCGGTGTCTTGAAAAACTACAACAACGGCAGACAGAGTGTGAACCTGAACATCGTCAATGAAGGCGGAAGTGCACAGCAGGTAAGCCTCAGCGTACCTGCCCGCTCCACCCAGCAATTCAAGGTGACAAACCTGAAGACAGGCATAACTGAAGTAAGAATAGCCGCTTCTGACAGTCTCATGGTCGACAACGTGGCCTACATCTCAGTACCTCCTGCCTCTTCCAAGCAAATGCTTGTAGTGTCAGATACCGATAAGCTCCCATCTCATACTGCTCTCTCGCTCATGCCCAGTGTCCAGACCAACCTGCTACAGGGCGTACCTGCGGACCTTTCGAAGTATAGTGTCGTTGTCATTGCCAATAAGCAGCGAGCTCTTGCATCCAATGAGGTATCCACTCTTAACAGCTTCATCAGGGGAGGCGGGGAAGTCGTTTTCATAGCAAGTGAAGCCCTGTCCGCGAACAAAGCAGGAACGGACCTGCAGAGCCTGCTGCCTGTAAGCACAGGCAATGTTGCGAGTGCTGAAAGGGGTGTGACTCTCAGGGTGTTGCAGGAAACAAGACTTAGCGAGGATATTAAGTTCAATGAGGTCGCAGTTTACGAGTACCTCAATGCAACCGCACGAAGGGATGCAACAACCCTTGTGGCTACCACTACAGGTACTCCTATGCTTGTATACAGTACTCTGGGAGAGGGCACAGTGGTCTATCTGGGACTGAACGATGCCCTGGGCGAGGATGCCTGGAACAATTTCCACAACCTGCCTGAGTATCCGGTGTTCTTGTTCCAGCTGGCAGGCTGGCTTGGAGGCACCGGGAGCATCTCGGATTATAACCTGAAGACAGGCTCAGTATCCGCACTTGCCAGGGAACAGGAGATACAGACGCCAAGCGGTGTGCAGACCACAAACCGGGTGCACTATAATGAAGCGGGTGTCTATACAGCTGCAGGAAAGAGGGTCGCTGTCAATCTATATAACGACAGGGAAGCCGACACAACCCTTACCGGGCAGGATGTCATAGACCGCTCAAAGGCAAAGGATTCTCCCGGCATCGTACGAGCCAGCAGCTACACAGCAAAGAACTATCTGGATACATACATGATAATCATAGTTTTCCTACTGGTTATGCTTGAATTGATGATAATCAGAAAACGGGGTGAGCTGTAATGGTAAGCTTTGAGCATCCGGAAATGTTCTGGCTTATTCTGCCTGTCCTCATAGGCGGGATGTACCTTCTCAGGAAAGCCACAAAGAAAGGCCTCATTATTTCCAGGATCATAGTTGTGGCACTGCTTATCATCGCACTGGCGTCTCCATATACACTCAGCCCCAGAGTGACTGTGGATGACAATCCCAACATTGTCCTGATCTCCGATGAAACGGAAAGCATGAACATCTTTGACAAACAGGCTGCAACCAATCTGTATGAATCACTGGCAGCGAAGACACCCACGACACTTGTCAGGCTCACCGGGGATAAGACCTCCCTTGGTGATGCGATAATGCAATATTCGACAGGAGATAACCAAGTAGTAATGGTCACGGACGGGAACAGTAACAGCGGAGCTGACCTTGAAGAAGCTCTGAAGTTTGCACAGGACATCGGGACCACGGTATACTATGTCCAGCCTGATCTTACGTCCAACGATATAAGCGCCCAGATAACCGGTGACAAGACAGTTATCGTGAACAACGTGAACCAGTTCGATATGATCATCTCCCAGGCTGGCACCGGGGAGATCAGCTACCGCTACGAGTTGTACCTCAACGATCAGCTTGCAAGGAGCGCAAATGTCGTGCAGGAAGGCAGGGAGAAGACCATAACGCTCCACGACATCAAGTTCTCAAAACTCGGGAAGCACACCATGAAACTGGTGATCATACCTTCCGGCGGCGACAGCGACAATATCAATAATGATTTCTATAAATCCGTATACGCTATCCCTAAGCCTAAAATAACTGCCATCGGTCTTGAGACAGGTTCCCCCCTTGCTTATTCACTGCAAAACCTCTATGCGGTCTCAACAGCAACGGACCTGTCCAATATAGACGACAAGAAGGCGATAGTGATTGACAACACACATGCCAATTCCTTCTCACAGAGCGATGTGACAAAACTCAAAGCTTTCCTTAATGACGGACATGGGATCGTAGTAGTCGGCGGGGACCGCTCGTATAACTACGGCAACTACCTTGACTCTCCGATCGAGGAGATACTTCCGGTAGTCTCCAGGCCCACTGACTGGACCGGAGGACGGAATGTGGTAGTGTTGCTTGACGTTTCTTTCAGTACGGCTGCACATGGCACGCAGGGAGATGTTCTTGGAAATGCCATCCACATACTTGAGAACGAGAATCTGCGCGATGCCTATATGGGAGTCATCGCCTTTGGTACCGAAGGTTATGATGTTTCGGACGGGCTTGTTTACCTTGGAACAGCCTCAAATCTGGACCTGCTAAGGACAAGGATAGCAACTCTTACTCCTGCATCAACAAGCCAGACATCGCTCAATGAAGGCCTTCTAGTTGCACAGGACTGGCTTGATAACGAGGCAGGTGAACTTGATATCATAATAATATCCGACGGAGGCATAGAGCAGTCATACGACAGCAGTCTTGCTATCGCGAAGGAGATAAAGGGAGAAGGAGTGAACCTTTACTATATCCATATCAGGTCAAGCGCACCTTCACAATATAATGAGAATCAGGTAGCTTTTGCCCAGCTTCTCATGCAGGAGGTCGATGGGGTCTATTTCAAACTGGAACAGGGCGAAAGGGCTAACATAGTCTTCAATGAACTGCCAGAGCCATCAGAAGAGAACGAAACGGCATTTGGTACCTTCCCCCTCATAGAGCTCAATACGCAGCATTTCATAACACGCAATGTTGAAGTGGAGGGTGAAATAACCGGATATAATGATGTCACACCCAAGGCTGGAGCCGACAGGCTGGTTATCACAGCTACAGGTAAACCCGTACTCACTACATGGAGATATGGTCTGGGGAGGGTTGCAGCCATCACAACTGATAATGGGGAGCGGGGCGGGAACAGGTGGGGAACTGCACTATATTCCGGTAACAATTCAAAAATGGTCTCCTCAACTGTGAACTGGGCCATAGGCAACCCCCGCGAGGAAACGGGTGCAGTTGTGGAAGCACCCGATACATGGTATGGAACACCTGCCGATGTGGTGCTTACAATGTATGACACCGGCATCCCTATCCTGAAGCTCAACGGCAACAATGTTGATCTTTCCCTTACAGGGAACAATGTATATGAAGCGAGCGTCAGTCCCGACACCATCGGAGTGCATGACCTTTCAGGTTATCCGCTGGCAGTCAACTATGCGCTGGAATATCGCGACGTAGGGCTCAATGAGGACCTGCCTTCCCTCATCAGGGCCTATGGGGGCAACACATATACAGAAGATGAGGCGCGTGCCAGTCTCCTTACAGAAGCCCAGCAAAAATCCCAGAAACTGGTGCGCGATATCGTCAGCCATAAGATGTATTTCCTGCTTGCCGCCCTTATCATCTTCCTCGGGGAAGTGATTGTCAGGAGGATCAGGGAAATACGGGAAATGAAGAAGATGCAGAGCGAGACGCAGGCATGATGTTTTCCCTTTGCATGCTGCTTTTGCAGATATATCCTAGACTGCGTTGTCCAGTTGCATGTGCTTATTTTGCAGGGCAAGCAGGACTCTTTTTTTTGCGCTCAGCTTTTTCATCTGGTCAAGTCTGTCGAACTCGCCCAACTGATCTTCAGCGGAATCATGCTCCAGCAGTACTGAAGCATCCCCTATTAGCTTTTTATAGAGCAGGTCCAGGCCTTTGCCCGTAATTCCTTTGCAATATTCGTTCAGGATACCTTTCTGGGCCAGCTGGTTGCAGTGATGAGCAAAATCATGCTCGCTCAGTTCAAGATACTCCAGCACATTTATGTTGGTCTCATAGCCCAGATAGAATGTAAACAGAATCCTGATCTGGATGTCCTCTCTTTTGTTCAGGATACCATAGAGTGCCAGGACAATGGAACTATCATGAGACGCAAAGGAAATAGCTGCCCTGTCAAAGGTATGCATAAGCATGCCCAGACCGGTACCTGTGATTTTCTTCAGTTCTGTTTTACTAATTTGTCTTATGTCCAGGTATTTCCACAAGTCTTCTGTTGCAATTGACCCGCTCAGGGAAGAGTTCCCATGTTTCCATAACACCTTGTTCTCCACGGGAGTTGATGAATGCTCATCCACGAAAGCCCCGTTACCTGATAACTCATCGAACTGACTATCCATATCAGAACTATTTCTTTTTCTATCGCTGCCCTTTATCTTTTCAACTGCATCTCTGCCTAAAGAGGTAAGTAAAGCATAATCATCTACCATGTCCTTCATTTTCAGGTCGCTAAAGGTTTTTTGGAGTAAGGCGCTGTCTCCGTCAAAAAGTGGCAGTATGACATCCGCCTTGTTTATCCCTGCAGCGAAGAGAAATAACAGCCGCAGCTCCTCCGCCATGAGGTTGCCAACCACTGGATCGGACTCTGAACCCAAAAGGCTTATTAAAAAATATTTAAAAGCAGATACATCCTCTTTTTTGCCTGCAAGCACTAAAGAGAAAAGAATATTTCCATTGCCTATTGTCGCTTTTTGTTTATAGTCGATCATAAGGAAATAGCCATGTTTTGTGGAACTCTTGATCCTGCTTGCAACTAACAGTGACAGTGGCCTGTCTATGAATTCAATTTGCTTAAGAGGAATCAGGCTCACTTTAGGGGAAGTATGAATTTCCAGATTTTCATCCGTTAAGCGGGCTTTACACTCGCTCCACTTTGAAGAATCGACATGGTATATTGCGGAAATCCGGGGAATGCCAGATATCCCGTAAAAGTCCATTTCACAATAAAACATTATACCTTCCTGCTGTGGAAATTAAACCAGTATACTCCTTTGGCAGACATTCAGCAGTCATGTTTTGCCCTGAAGAAGGGCAATTGGTGCAAACTTATAACTTCATATATTTATATCATAGTATTTATATTTATCTAAGTTTGCTTTTGATAAGATTGTTAATGGATCGAATTCAAAGGGACAATTGCAATATTGCACCTGATCCCGGCATAGCTGACCGAATATACCCGAAAACTTCTGGAAGGCGCGGAAATAATCTGTATCAATAAGACAGAAGAAGGTTAAAAAGTCTGTTGGACTGAACATTGTTTGCTCAGCCGATTTGGTTTCTGGGTATACCTGAATGCTCTTTCCTTCTTTCAATCTATATTTAGGTGATGTAGTTGGTACTTGAGTTTACCTTATCTTTATTACTGACACTCATTTATTCACGTATGTGATATGCAAAAGTATATATGTTTGTTAATGCTACTATACAGTGTTATCACTCAACTAAAATCATTTCACACTTGGCAGGAGAACTATAGATCGATTAACACAGCAGAGGAAGAAATATGGACAACAGCGAATATGGATTCAATACACTTGCCCTTCACGCAGGGCAGGTCCCTGACCCTACAACAGGTTCAAGGGCAGTGCCGATATATCAGACAGCAGCTTATGTCTTCAAGGATGCAGAGCATGCAGCCAGCCTTTTCGAGCTTAAGGAATTTGGCAACATCTATACCAGGCTGATGAATCCTACCACCGATGTCCTTGAAAAAAGGGTTGCAGCAATCGAAGGCGGCACCGGAGGGCTTGCTGTAGCCTCGGGCATGTCTGCGATAACCCTGGCCATCCTCGGGGTGACCGGGCCGGGAGACGAGATAGTCTCAGCCAACAACCTCTACGGTGGCACTTACCAGTTATTCAACAATACCCTGCCCAACCTTGGCAGGAAGGTCAGGTTCGTTGATTCCACAAAACCAGAAGAGTTCCGCAAGGCCATCAACGAGAAGACAAAGGCCGTCTATGCGGAGATCATCGGTAATCCCAAGCTTGACATACCTGACCTTGAAGCAATAGCAAAGATAGCGCATGAAGCAGGGGTGCCGCTCATTGTGGACAACACCGTGGGCATAGGCATTACAAGACCTATTGACTTCGGGGCCGACATAGTGGTGCTTTCGGCCACCAAGTTCCTGGGAGGGCATGGGACAACCATCGGAGGTATCATAGTGGACTCCGGGAAGTTCAACTGGGATAACGGAAAGTTCCCGGGACTGACAGAGCCTGACCCAAGCTATCATGGCCTGAGATACTGGGAGACCTTCGGAAATTTCCCTGAACTTGGCAACATAGCGTTCATTATCAAGCTTAGGGTACACCTGCTGCGTGATCTGGGACCGGCCCTGAGCCCGTTCAATGCTTTCCTTCTCCTCCAGGGTCTTGAGACACTGCCCCTCAGAGTGGAAAGGCACAGCACCAATGCTCTCCATATCGCAGAGTTTCTCAGCGCGCATCCGCTTGTGGAATGGGTCAATTACCCCGGCCTTTCGGACCATCCAAGCCACGAGCTGGCAGGAAAGTACCTCCATGGAAAATATGGAGCTATCCTGGGATTCGGTATAAAGGGGGGACTTGAAGCCGGCAGGAAGTTCATTGACAGCGTTGAGCTGCTCTCCCATCTCGCAAACATCGGGGACGCAAAGACCCTGGTCATCCATCCTGCGTCAACTACCCATCAGCAACTGACCGCGGAGGAAAGAAAAGCCACAGGTGTGACCGATGATTTTATCAGGATCTCAGTAGGACTTGAGGATGCCAAGGACCTGATCGCAGACATAGACCAGGCGCTGAAGAGGTCGCAGTAATATGAAGAACGAATCATTGGGAATTGTTGAGACGCAGTATTTTCACCTTCCTGAAGACCTGCAACTTGAAAGCGGAAAGAAATTGTCTTCGGTGACGCTGGCCTATGAAACCTACGGAAGCCTGAACTCCGACAGGAGTAATGCTATATTGGTATGCCATGCCCTCAGCGGAGATGCACATGCAGCCGGCTGGCATGCCGGGGACACAAAACCCGGATGGTGGGATACGATGATAGGCCCGGGCAAAGCGCTTGATACGGACAGGTATTTTGTGATATGCTCCAATGTCCTGGGAGGGTGTAAAGGCTCCACAGGGCCATCAAGTATCAACCCGGCCACGGGCAAGCCCTACAGTATCGATTTTCCGGTGATAACGATAGGCGACATGGTGAAGGCGCAAAAAGCGCTCACAGACCACTTTTGCATCAAAAGGCTCTTTGCTGCCATCGGAGGCTCCATGGGCGGTGTACAGGTGCTGCAGTGGACGGTATCATACCCGGACTCCGTGAGCAAGGCGATAGCAATAGCAACAACCTCACGTTCATCCCCCCAGCAGATAGCCTTCAACGAGGTAGGCAGGATAGCTATAGTCTCAGATCCAAAATGGAGTGAAGGCAATTATTATTCCCAGAGCCCGCCGGTCCACGGTCTTGCACTGGCCAGGATGATTGGCCACATCACCTACCTCAGTGATGATTCGATGCAGCATAAGTTCGGAAGGAGGCTTCAGGGCAAGAACAAATATGATTTTGACCTGGCTTTCGATTTCGAGGTGGAGAGCTATCTCCATCATCAGGGCCAGTCCTTCACGAAGCGGTTCGATGCCAACACCTACCTGTACATAACAAAGGCACTTGACTATTTCGACCTTACCAAGAACGGCTCTCTCAGGGAAGGGTTAAAGGGTGTCCAGGCCAAATTCCTTATAATAGGAGTCAGTTCGGACTGGCTGTACCCGCCTTACCAGTCCAGGGAGATTGTAACCGCGCTGAGCGCCAATGACAAGGAAGCCATTTACAGGGAGATCGAATCCAACTACGGGCATGATGCGTTCCTTCTGGAGACCGGGCAGTTGAATTACCTTCTGACCAATTTCCTGTCTCACGTGACAGTTGCAGACATCATGAAAAAGGATATTGTCTCTATCAGGGAAGGGATAAGCATTGAAGAGACCGCCCGGGTGATGTGCAGGGAAGAGATAACCCACCTGCCAGTGGTTTCCCAGCATGGCGAGCTTGCCGGGATAATCACCTCCTGGGACATATCCAAAGCTGTTGCCCTGAAATATACTTCCCCCGAACACATTATGACAAGGGAAGTCATAACCGCAAGTCCTGAAGAGACAATCGAGAGCGCAGCAAAGAAAATGCAAAAGATGAATATCTCTGCTTTGCCGGTGGTTGACGGGGACAGGAAGATACTGGGCATAATCGGCAGTGATGAGATCAACAGACTCATCGGCGGTTACATCTGAATCTATTTTTTCTTTCTTTTTTATATAAGAAACGGTACTTCTGGTTTTTGAACTCTGATGCAGTACTTGGAACTATTTATATAGGCTGCTGATTTAATACAGTACTGTTGTAAAACAGAGGTATTATATGATCGACTTTGCCTGTAAGGAGTTTAAGATAGAAGCTGTCATCAAATGCGGGTTGAACCTGACAAAAGCTGACCTTGGGGTTCTGAGACATTTCCTCCAGTTCGGCCAGGACTGGCTCAACACCGAGCACATTGCAGAGGATCTCGGGTTGAACCTTTCAACGGTCCAGAGAAGTGTAAAGAAACTATATGAACGTAACATCCTCATCCGCTCCCAGAACAATATGGACGGTGGCGGGTACTTCTTTGTCTACAAGATACGTAGCAAGAAGGAGATAAGGGAGCTCATAATGCAGGTTGTCAACAGCTGGGTGAACAGGGTCGATACTGAACTGCAGGCTTGGGCTGAAGAAAAGCACGAAAAGAAGTGATCATGTGGTACAGATACACCGAATGAAACTCTCATACTCAAAACATCCTATTCAAAAGCTTAAATCAAGAGTGTAATCATGCTTAAAATAACTCCATACCTGGGCATTTTTGTCCTTATAGTATCCATCGCAGGACTCTGGTTCCCATTGCTTGGCTATTTCCTGTTGCTGGTCTTTGCCACACTTATGATCACCAGTATCTTCAGAGGAAGGTGGTTCTGCGGGAATCTCTGCCCCAGGGGAAGTTTCAATGACTTCTGGGTCAGCAAGATATCCAGAAGCAGGAAGATACCAAAATCTCTCCGGAGCTTCTGGGTCAGGGTTCCCATCCTTGCGCTTATGATGGGATTCATGGGCTACAGGCTCATATCAACACAGGGAATTGTAAACCAGGTCGGAATGGTCTTTGTTGTCATGTGTCTGATAACCACTAGCATAGCACTCATTGCAGGTGTCAGTTTCAGTCCGCGCACATGGTGCACCTTCTGTCCCATGGGAACCATGCAGAACATCATCGGCGGTTACAAGTACAGGCTTCATGTCGATGACTCAAAATGCATTGACTGCAACAAGTGCGACAAGAAGTGCCCCATGCAGCTTGAGGTGCATACCAACGACCATAAACCGGATTGCATAAAATGTGGGCGATGTGTTGTAGCCTGTCCTACAAAAGCGCTAGCATTCAAAAACTGAACATTTGGTGCAGGTAAATTTGTCCTTGATGTAAAATGTGGAAAATAAGAAAAAGATATCCAATCCCCCTTCCTTTAGGAAGGGGTAATTAACTTTAAAATTAAACTTAGAATTAATTTAATAATTGAATTTATCTATTTATCTATCAGGCTATAATCCTGTTTATTCAGAACCTGCTTCTATCATGAAAGTCTTTTCCAGTTCCATACTTTCATCGGTTTCAGCAACTGATACGATTTTCTTAATCCTGTATTGTCCCTCTTCTATTTCATCCACAAAGACTTCTTCCGGGGTGAATCCCTGGGTGAATACCTCACCGGGAGCAAGGATGATCATATCCATTGTCACGACCATGTCCATCTCTACAGGTTCCCATGCCGCATTGCTCGCATTGTAGAATTCAATGTCAAAAGTACGGCCGAACATGAGGTTAGTGTTACCTGTGTTCCTTATATCGAATTCTATGAGATCGGATGTACCAAAAGTGTTCCGGGACATTTCTATAACTGCACCAAGTATCAACTCGCCATTATCAGCATCCGCATTTCCTGGTTCATTGTCTAAGCATCCTGCCAGGAATATAAAAGATGCAACAAATACAATCGACACTAAAGGAATCCATTTTCTCTTTGGGTTCTTTTCTTGTATCATTTTCTTTTTGTCCATAGTTACCATGCTCTTAAACGCCATGACAAGTGATAAATGATTCTATAGCTACGGATTTATTCGCAGCTACCGTCTTTTTTGGCAGAGGAGGTACATATATTCCGGCCATTTTTTATGATACGTTAGCAAAGAATTTAACCTCCCACACCATAGTATTTTCAGGGTAATGGGGTTAATATGAAAAGCAGATATGCGGTTTTCATGGCAGCATTGCTGCTGATTCTCACATTAAGTGGGACAGCATCCGCCCTGACAGCAAGGAGCGGTGGAACTGTTGCAATAGATGATGTGATAGAGGATGATGTATATATAGCCGGAGGCAATGTCCTGATAAGCGGGACAGTTGTCGGTGACGTCGTGATAGCGGGGGGAAGAGTAGAGATCAGCGGCAATATCACAGAAGATCTCACTGTTGCAGCCGGGGAGGTTGTCATTACCGGGAGTGTCGGTGACGATATAAGAGTTGCAGCAGGTAACCTGACCTTCAACGGGGATGTGGAAAGCGACCTTGCCCTGTTCACCGGCGATACGGTCATTGGCAGGGAAGCACTTGTAGGCGGAGTGCTTGCGTTCTCAGCCGGCCAGATGGAAATGCTTGGGAATGTCACATGGGACCTTACAGGCTCAGCTGGCACCATGGTACTTGGAGGTCATGTTGGCGGAAATGCCGAACTTCAATCCGGGAGCCTTGTAATGCTGCCGGATGCAAGCATAGAAGGCGATCTTCGATACACTGCTCCCGAAAGGATCGAAGTCCCCGAAGGAACGGTCGGAGGAGATGTCTATTACAACATGATGTCCGACAGAAGCGGGGAAGTTGGAGCTATTATGATCCTCTGGTGGATAGCCAGTTATCTCGCTCTTGTTGTTATCGGTCTTGTGGCCCTGGCAATCTGGCCTGACAGGATGCAGCGCCTGGCACGAAGAACATCAGAAAATCCGGGAAAAGCTTTCCTGACAGGGTTACTGGTAGTGATAGCAGCTTTCGTCATCTCTGTGCTGCTAATGTTCACGATCATAGGAATACCCTTTGGGTTGATAATACTGATATTGACTATTATCCTGCTTTATGTAGTGAGGATAATTACAGGGCTCTGGCTTGGAAAGTGGATGTTCGCTAAAATGGGAAGAATACAGAGACCATGGGTGGAACTTGTATTCGGGCTCTTCGTACTGCTGCTGGTAAGTGCCATCCCGATAATAGGGTGGCTTGTTAACCTGGTCGCTACCTTGATACCGATCGGGAACCTGGCTGAGGAAATAAGAAGGCGTTTGTGAGATATCTGCAGGTTATGGGATGGATGAATAAGAGAAGATGTTTGCATAAAAGTCAAAGTATAAATATTAAAGAGTATATCAATGCTTTAACAAGCAGAGTTTTTAATATTCCCTTTTTTAAGGGAGGTTCATTTCGAGATGCAAAAGATATGCACAGACATCATTATTGATGCGCCTGCCGGGAAGGTGTGGGGCATTCTGACTGATTTTGAGAGTTTTGATAATTGGAACCCTTTCATACGGGTCAAAAAAGGAAAGCTTGAAACCGGCGCACAGCTAGAGGTTCTGCTTCAGCTGCCAGGGCACAAGCCCATTGCTATGAAGCCAACTGTGGTAAAGGTTGAACCTGTCCGCGAATTTCGCTGGTCTGGCAGCATGTGGGTCAAAGGGATATTTGACGGGGAACACGCTTTCAGGATAGAGGAGCTGGATGAGAACAGATCACGCCTGATACAGTGTGAGCGATTCAAGGGAGTACTTGCACCTCTTATCCTTCATATGATAGGAGAAGACGTGCAGCAGGGATTTGAATCAATGAACCTCTCTCTTAAGAAAGAAAGTGAAAAGTCCTGAACTTCAGATATAGTTTGCTCTTGGCCTTATCACCCTGTTATTGGCATATTGCTCAAAGTAATGGGATACCCAGCCCGATACTCTTCCTGTTGCAAACACGGATGTTGCGAGTTCAGGCGGGATATCAAGATACTTATACACTACCGCAGAGTAGAAATCCACATTAGGAAAGATAGGTTTCCCTTTGGTTGCCATGAACTCACGGTACATGGTATGCTCCAGGTTCTCAGCTACATCGTACCAGTGGCTATTCCCCTGTTCATCTGCGAGCTTTCTTGCGATATCCTTGAACAGTTTTGCCCTGGGATCACAGGTTTTATACACCCTGTGACCAAAACCCATCACTTTTTGCCTGTGTGATAACTTATCAAGCACATACTTTTCAGCATTTTCCGGATGGGACACTTCATCAAGCATATTCATCACACCTTTACGGGCACCGCCATGAAGAGGTCCTTTAAGTGTACATAGGCCTGTTATCACTGCGGAATAGATATCTGCCATCGTTGAAGCTGTAATTCTCAGGGAGAAAGTGGATGGGTTCAGTTCATGTTCCGCACTCAGGATGAAATCCTTTTCAATAGCATCAGCTTCGAGCTCAGTAGGCACTTTTCCCTTTAGCATGTATAGGAAATTGGCTCCATGGGAGAGATTCTCATCCGGAGCGATCGGAAGCTGTCCGGTCTTGTACCGGTGTACTGATGCAACAAGGGTCGGGAACTTTGCCACCAGTCTGATGGATTTGCTCATGTTTGCTTCCATTGAGCTGTCATCCTTTTCCGTATCCATATGGGCAGAGCAGCAGACAGCCGTCCTCAATGAGTCCAGGGCTTCTGAACCATAGTTACAGACATTTAATACATTTAGTATGTCACTATTGATGTATCGCTCACTCCTGAGCTTTTTGGAATAGCTATCAAGCTCCCGCTGGTCAGGAACCTTTCCGTGTATCAGAAGGTATGATACTGCATCATAAGGCATCTGTCCCAGTTGTTCAACTTCGATCCCCCTGTATTTCAAAATTCCCTGCCTACCATCGATAGAACATATGCTGGTATCCAGAGCTAAAACATCTTCAAGTCCTTTTTTCGTATCTTGCATATAAGTGCCCCCTACGCAGGAAATCTACGTTTTGGTAGAAAGATGTCCATAATGGATTGGACATACAGTTATAGAGCCACTAAAAGTCCGTGTCAAATTGACCGGACATTATTCAATGAATGAGTAAAACACATTAAGTATGTGTGATTAAATGTGATTAATAGGTAAAGAGGATTATTCCCCTTTAACCCTATCCCTCAGGAACTTATGTAATATTCCACCGTTCCTGTAGTATTCTATCTCAATGGCAGAGTTCAGCATTACGATAACATTGAACTGTTTCTGACCTTCGCTATCTATGGCTGTGACGCAGAGCTCGCCAAATGACTTCAGCCTGTCGATTCCCTGGATGTCAAAGGTTTCCCTGCCTGTCAGTCCCAGGCTTTCAGCAGTCTCTCCGTCCCTGAACCTGAGTGGCAGCACTCCCATACCAACAAGGTTGCTGCGGTGTATCCTCTCAAACGACTCTGCAATGACTGCTTTTACACCCAGCAGTTGTGTGCCTTTTGCGGCCCAGTCGCGGGAGCTTCCTGTTCCATACTCCTTTCCGGCGAGGATAATAAGCGGAGTGCCGGACTCCACATACTTCATCGCCGCAGGATAGATGTGCATCTCCTCGCCTGTGGGATGATAGAGAGTCCAGGCACCTTCCTTTGCAGGGGTGAGCTTGTTCTTCAGGCGCACATTTCCAAATGTACCCCTCATCATTACTTCATGGTTGCCGCGTCTGGAGCCATAGGAGTTGAAGTTCTTCTCATCAACTCCCCTGGAGAGCAGGTACTGACCTGCAGGATAGTTGGTACGTATGGAGCCTGCAGGAGAAATGTGGTCAGTAGTGATACTGTCACCTACCATTACAAGGACGCGCGCATCCTTTATGTCAGCCAGCGGGGCTGCTACAGGCGGGAAGTCCTTGAAGAACGGCGGCTCCTGTATGTAGGTAGAGTCCTTGTCCCAATCATACAGCAATCCGGAAGGCGCATTGAGCTCTCTCCAGAGCGCTGTTCCCTTGAAAACGTTGGAATATTCCCTTTCAAACATCTGAGGAGTGACAAAGTCCTTTGTATAATTGTCTATTATTTCCTTCCCTGGCCAGATATCCTTCAGATAAACAGGCTGTCCGTTAGGATCACATGCGATAGGCTCTGTAGCAAGATCGATATCTACGGTCCCTGCAAGCGCATAGGCAACTACCAGCATAGGTGATGCAAGGTAGTTGGCCTTGACCTGGGCATTGATCCTGCCTTCGAAATTCCTGTTACCGCTGAGCACTGCTGCAACGGTGAGGTCCTTTTTCTCGATCTCTTTTGAAACGGTCTCGTTGAGAGGACCACTGTTACCGATACAGGTGAGGCATCCATAGCCCACTACATGGAAGCCAAGCGCCTCCATATATGGCATTAGGCCTGCCTTTGTAAGGTAATCAGTAATGACACGTGATCCCGGCGCCAGGCTGGTCTTCACGAAGGGCTTAACCTTAAGTCCGCGCTCCACTGCATTCTTTGCAAGGAGCCCTGCCTCCATCATAAGCGAGGGATTGGAAGTGTTGGTACAGGATGTTATAGAGGCGATGACCACCGAGCCATGTGCAACGTTCATATCATCCGCACACTTCACCTTAGCGATGCCGGTGTAGTGTGGTGCTGCAGCAATGCTGTAGCCGCCTTCCCCAAGCCAGCGGCCGTAGTCAACATCCCCGTTGGGTGCTTTGCGGTTCTTTGCTTCAAAGGTTTCCTTCATTGTCTGGTGGAATGCTTTTGACATATCCTGCATGGCAATGCGGTCCTGAGGTCTCTTAGGCCCTGCGAGGCAGGGTGAGACAGTGCTCATATCAAGTTCCAGGGTTGAGCTGAAAGCCGGCTCAGGAGAGTCCTCTGTCATGAAAAGGCCCTGTTCCTTGCAGTATTCCCTGACAAGGTTGATGTGCTCCCCGGTTCTGCCTGTCTGGAGCATGTAATCGAGTGTTCTCTCATCCACAGGACAGAAACCCATGGTCGCGCCGTACTCAGGAGCCATGTTGGCAAGTATTGCCCTGTCAGCCAGGTCAAGTGTCCTGTATCCGGGGCCGAAGAATTCTACAAATTTGCCCACAACACCATGTTTCCTGAGCATCTGCACAACAGTCAGTACCAGGTCTGTGGAGTTGACACCTTCCATGAGCTCTCCGGTCAGCCTGAACCCGACGACCTCGGGCACTGGCATATAGTAAGGCTGCCCGAGCATCACTGCCTCGGCCTCAATGCCACCTACTCCCCAGCCCAGCACACCAAGTCCGTTTATCATCGTGGTGTGGGAGTCAGTGCCCACAAGAGTGTCAGGATAGGCGATCACTTCAGAGCCTTTCTGCACAACATGCACCAGCGGAGCCAGGTACTCAAGATTGACCTGGTGGATGATACCGCTTGCCGGAGGGACAACTCTCATGTTGTCAAAAGCTTTCTGAGCCCAGTGGAGCACTTCATAACGCTCCTTGTTACGATGAAACTCATATTTCTCGTTGCAGTGAAGCGCATAGGAAGTGCCGTAATAATCCACCTGGATGGAGTGGTCGATAACAAGATCAGCGGGTATAACAGGATTGATCTTCTTCGGATCTCCCCCCAGTCTCTGCATGGCCGACCTTATAGCAGCAATATCAACGACTGCAGGCACACCTGTGAAATCCTGAAGTATCACTCTTGAGGGAACAAAAGGAATATCGGATTCCGGAGCAGAGTCAGGGCTCCATTTTGCAAGGTTTTTGACGTCATCTCCGGTAATGACCTCTCCATCAATGTTCCTCAGGACCGCTTCAAGCAGGACCCTGATAGAGTATGGCAAACCTGAAAGGTTAACAATACCAAGTTCTTCCAGTTTTTTCAGGCGGTAGAGAGTTACTTTTTTACCGCCAAGGTCAAGAGTCTGTTTAGCCCCGAAGGGGTCATTAGCAAGAATACCTTCCATGAATGTCACCTATGGTAATTAACACGATTAATATAAATGGTTATTTCGGATTTTGTTTCCGCTATCTGTAATGCCGCAATAGCGATCTTCAAAGCCGGATAATGTCTTCACGGCCCTATCTTCCGCAGATTTATGATTGACCGCCCATAAAATCTACAGGAATATATAACTTTGCCTGCTTACAGCACTTATGAACGCCGGAGTTGACAAGGCCAGAATTCCGGAGGTTCCGGTAAGCAATAACAAAATTGTTCTTATCAGCATCCATGATTCCTTCTGGCCATGTCTGCAGACCAGTGGCTGGTCATTAAAAACAGCTGAATACTCTAATTCTAATGACAATCCCAGATGAGAAAAAAAAACCTGAAGAGCCTCGAAAAGATAGACTTCAAACTTACTCTTCTCTGGAATCATCTGATGGCAGAGGAAGAAATTGATTGAAGTGATTTGGTGGTATATGGCTGGTTTTGGAGGGAGGATGGATGGTGCAAGATTAACAACGTCAAGGACTTGCCCAGGCTGTGGCGCATGTTCACAGGCATACAACAAGGAAATCAAGTGCTCAGGCTGTGAAGTTTTGTGCTCTGTCATCCGAAAAGCTGACGGCGTGAATCTTTATTATAGGCCAGGCAAAAGAACTCAATCTAAAATAGAATGCTCATGTAGTTGTTGGAATTTTATGAGGTTAATAAAAAATAGCCAAGCCCTAATATTTGTTTTAATTTTATAATAGTGATATTTTTAAAATCCTTATACATCTTTTGGAGTATCACTATTTTCTTTAATAATAATTTTATTAATGGTCTCTGATGCTTCATATCTAAATTTACCTAATTCGAATATGGATGTTATTAGATCTAAGATTGAGGATAATGACATCAATAAAGATATGAAACTTATAAATACCAACGTTTGAATTTTTGTTTCCAGTGTTATTAGTTGTTCATTTATTATAAATGATAAAAACGAGTCGGATAATGTCGTTTTTGATATGACTAAAACAACGAAGATTGTAACCATGCTGTAAAATACTATTTTTATATCTAACTTTGCGTTCTCAATGAAATTATGAACCCATATCAAAAGTATAAATACCACTTTCCATAATGGTATTATGGGGATGTGAATGGAATTCAGAGAACTCTCTGATGAACAATGGAAATTTATTAAACCGTTTTTACCACCACAGCCAATAACTGGGACAAAGAGAGCTGATGACCGTAAGGTCATCAATGGCATTCTCTTTGTCCTGATAACAGGTTGTAGATGGGGAGATATGCCTGAACGTTATGGTTCCTATGCAACTGCATGGAGAAGGCTAAAAAGGTGGTCCGAAGAAGGAATATGGGGTAAGATCATGGAATCCCTTCGGAATTCCGCTTACAAAGATGATATGTTCTCTATGGACATTGTATGTGTTGATAGTACTTTTGTCGAAACAAAAAAAGGGGCGAAGATTCTGCATACAACGGTCACAAGAAAAGGAATGGAATAAAGATCCATGCTTGTGTAAGCTGTGAAGGATTTCCTTTGACCGTTCAACTATCTTATGGAACAGAGCACGATAGAAAACATTTCATTGAAGTAATCGAAGATATCAAGATCAAGACTAAAAGAAGACCGAGAACAAGACCCTTACAGGTACTGGCAGATGAAGCTTACGATGATGTAGACATAAGAAAACATTTAAGGTCTAGAGGAATACAAAGCAACATTCCGATAAATCCCAGGAACACTAAAACAAGAAAAAGAGAAAGACCTACAAGATTCAATCCTGAAACTTACATAAAAAGAGGAGCAATAGAACGATTCTTTGCGTGGTTAAGGTCATCAATGGCATTGGTACTGGCAGATGCAGCTTACGATGATGTAGACATAAGAAAACATTTAAGGTCTAGAGGAATACAAAGCAACATTCCGATAAATCCCAGGAACACTAAAACAAGAAAAAGAGAAAGACCTACAAGATTCAATCCTGAAACTTACATAAAAAGAGGAGCAATAGAACGATTCTTTGCGTGGTTGAAGATGGGATTTAGAAGATTAACAACCAGATATGAAAGACTTAGCATAGTGTTCAAAGGATTCTTAGATATTGCATGCTTTCTGATGTGCTGGAAAAGAGGGTTCGGAGAAATTGTGAAATAGGTTCGTTGTATATATCACAAAAACCAGATGTGGGGATATAGTTATCTTGAATTTTTTGTACGCTAACTGGACATACTTTCTAGAAAGATATGAAGGTATGAACAAAATAAAGCCATCAGGAGCTAAGAAAGTCACTGAAGAATTCAATAGGTGGATGAACAAGAAAGTTCCATATCAGAAGCAATCTGTTATATGGAGTTATGCATTATTGTTGAAAACCAGAGAGCTTGCTCAGTTCCTTGTTGAGAAAAAGAAGTCTGTTGATTTCTGCAAGCCTGAATATACTATTGAAAGGCAGGATTCAGAAGACATCAGGCAAAAGATACTAAGTATTTCATATACTGAGTGGGAGAATATGGGATTCTCAAAAGGTACACTCCACTACATGAAGAAAAATGCTGAAGCTGATAAACCTTTTACTTTGAACTCTCATGTAAGGGAAAGGTTGGAATTGTGGGGTTCTTGAGTTACAAAATTCACAAAATGATCATATTGTTTCTTATTAACTAGTTTGTAAAGAGGTTTAATTATTAAAATTGCTGGAAATGAAAAATTAAAGTTGCAAAAATGAATCTAGGAGCACTTTAATCAGTACCCAGATAATCATCAAGAAACATTTCCTTTTCCTTATTACGAATGAATTCTTCAAACTCAGTTTTGTATCTCTCAGTGTTTGGATTGCTTTCACCTTTTTTGGCCCTGTACTTGATAACATAGAACATAGGTATCCATAAAAGTATAGCAACTATAATTCCCAGAAAAAAGGCTTCCATATAAACAAATCCGAATCCCAGGGCAAGTAAGCAGTAAATAAATTGCCATATTTTTAATTCATAATCAAGTGACCAGTTGATTTTAGTCCCAAATATTGTTTCTTCCAACACCATACCCACAGAGTCAAACACTTGCTTATTTTCTCTTTTTTTATGTGTAGAAACAGTAATCTCCTTATATTTGTCCATGTCTTTAATTCGTTTTTTAGGAGTGTAGTTCAAATAACTATTAGTACCGTAATAAGAAGTATTTCCATCTGAGAGTTCTATTGTTTTATGCCCCTTATCCCAATAGAAATCGCAGACAGAGTACAGTAGTTGTACTTTTGGAATTTTAGTAACTAATTCTATTTGCACCCGATCACCTTAAATTTTACAATCACAGCTTATAATTAAATACAGATTTCTATAAATTCCTGATTTCTTCCTCTTTTTCACGAATCAGTTCTTCAAACTCGTTCCTGTATTTCTCAATATTGTTTTCTTTCTCCGTTTTACTGATCAATTCCTCAAATTCAGTTTTATATCGCTCAATACTTGAGTGAGAACCGTACTTTTTTAAATTGTGCTTATTCAAAATATTAACAAGTGTATACCATGGTATCAACGATATTCCCAGTATTATTAAAAAATAAACGAAATACACCAAACCTTCTGCCCTTCCACCCAATAACTCCGATTCCCTCTCCAGCTCAAAAACAGTTGAACGATAGGTAGCAATTAAAAAAGGAACGATGAAAAGGATTGAAACCCAACGGCTTTTAAGTTCAAAATCAACAGACCACTTTATTTTTGTTTCAAATTTAGCTTCTTCAATAGTGATTTCAATGGAATCAAAAACCGGTTTATTATCCTTTTCTGTCTCAGTAGAAACATTTATTCTCTTGCATTTACTGACATCAATAATTTCATACGCAGGATCATAATACACATGATTGTTGTCCCCTTGCATCTCTCCATAAATACTTATTGTCTTATGCCCCATATCCCAATAAAATTTGCATATGGAAGACACCAGTTTTTCTTTTGGAATCGTGGTTGTGAGCTCTATGAGTGTTCCTCCCATCTGACACCTCTATGAGTTTAGGACATTCATGACATTGGCACTAGCAGATTTGTATACATTACTTCTTTAATAATATTGTTATTCGATTTGTTGTTTATGATTGTGCACACTATAGCACGACAACATACTACATAAGTTTGTATTATTGCAGATTTTCTATAAGAGTTGTAGGCAAACTCGACATATAAATATTTTTTCGCACGAGTTTTTCTTGGTTTTCTGGAAGATCATATTTAGAAGTCGAGCCAATACAAACTGAAGTAAAAAGAATTAAAATAAGAATGACCGAGGAAATTAATAATTTAATATTCATAAATATTTCACTCCTTTTACTTTTAAATTTTAAAGTAAAATTATAGTAGTTATTATTTACTATTTTAAAATAGTTACATATATTATATTTTGCTCATAATTAACGAGCGTACAAAAAATCAGAGTTACCTATATCCCAATGGGAATGTGCGGGGATATAGTTAACAAGAAAAAACGGAACTATTAAAATAAATCTAACTTGTTTGACTTAAAAAAAACAAAAAACTGTTATAGATAACCGCAATTACAATCATTCTAGTGATGAAATATTTTTCCTTCCGATAATCCATATCATAAAAAGAGTATTTATTAAACTTTCAAATAGTAATGGATATACATCTCTAAAACTTTGTATTTGTGTTGAATTATGAGCGTAGTAATTTCTGATGATTGTAGCTCTTGATAAATTAGTCAAGATAATACGATTGTATTCATCCAAATGTTTTTTACTTTCAACTAATTTAGGAATATCTTCAATTTTATGAAAGAAATTAGTTGCATTGACGTTACTGATAGTTCCATCAGTTGTTAATTCGCAATAAGCTTGCCACCACCCTTCTTGCTGGCATAATGGAGATAAAGCTGCTTTGAAGCCACTCTTCCTTGGGGGATATTTGTTACTAATTTCAGGAATGGAGTTTAAACCAATTACCTTTATTATTTCTTCAATGAATATACTTAGGTTTCTTAAGTGGAAAGTAAGATTTTTTTCAGACTTATATTCATTACTGAAAAAATCTTCGTTTACATCAGCCATAAATATTAAAAAATGCTCTAAGCCATTTTTTTCTATAAACGCTATAAACGGTACAATATCTTCAATATCAATTCGGTTTTTGTCTGGTACTTTTTCATTATAATGCTTTATTTGAATCTTAATGTGGAGCATGGCATTTTCTTTAATATTTTCTTTTTCATCAGGAAATATAACTTCTAATGTATCCATTTCCATTCGTGAGTACACCTTGTAACGAGTACCCCTTTGACCTTCTCTACCAATTTTGGCTGAGATGTTTTCCCATGTATCCTCAGTCAAATACATGATTAATCTTAAACAATACCAAATATCCCTTTTTATCAATTTTTGAAGTTTGTTCTCCTCGTCACGTTCATAACCAAAGTATTGATCGGCTAGGATTTTTATAAACTCATATAGGTTTTCTGCATGAATTACTGGTTTATACCCGATGTTCTCAATCTTGGGAAAATCGATAAAATGAAGTTCAATGACATAAAAAATGACCCTGCCCTTCAGAACTTATTCCGCATGCGGGGACTTAAATCAAAAAGTACCATCCATTGCTATATTAGTGCTTTTGTCCTGTTCACAGAGTTTACAGGTTTATCACCTTCCAAGCTTCTGGAGATTGCACAACATGAATATGATAATGGAGTAAGACCACATATGATGACCCATTTCAAGATGATTGAAGGCTTCAGGGAACATCTAGAGGGATTGAAAACGATTGTGAATACTTCCTATGCACCAACCAGCATTAAATGCCATGTCAATAAAACACGGTCTTTCTTTTCGTCGTACTACATGCCTGTTCCGGCATCACTGCGCAGTGCTGAAGTACGTGCACGACCAAAAAAAGAGAACCAGAAGTTACCTGATTGTGAACTTATCTTGAAAGCGAGTAAGATAGCATCAATACGAGACAAAGCTATCATTTTGACAGGAGTTGCGTCAGGTCTCGCGGCATCAGACATATGTAACCTTACTGTCCAGGATTTTAGGGATGGATACGACCCTGTGACTGAATTTACAACACTCTCTTTGAGGAGACAGAAAACACAGATTGATTTCACTACTTTCTTATCTCCAGAGGCATCACGAGCTGTGAACACCTACCTTATGAAAAGGGAACAAGTGTTCAAAGATATTTCAGAGAAACAGATGTTTCGTGAGGCAATCAAGGTAACCTCCGATAGTCCATTGTTTATAAGAGAGAAAAAATACCACAAATACCTATGTAGCAAGGAAGAGTGTGATCGTGCGCTGACACCAGACATGATCGTTGAACTCTATGCAAACATTTCAGATAAGGTAGAGGACACAAGGCGACCAGGCATCTATAGATTGATTCGCAGTCATAATATGAGGAAATACTTCAGTACAGTATTGAGGAACGCTGGAGTAGATGGAGATATCATTGAACACATGATGGGACACACATTGGGTGAAGTGAAACAGGCTTATATCAAATACGACCATAAATTTTTGAAGAAGGTCTATATGGAGAACTATCTTGCTCTACTCATCGATGAAAAAGCAGACGTTTCAACTTCTCCCGAGTTCAAGGCACTAAAAGAAGAGAATGAGGAGCTCAGTAATCAGAATGATGCAAACCGTGCATTGGCATACCAGTATAGGGGACGTGTCGAAGAGCTTGAAGATACAAATGAAGAGCTTGCAAAGTCCAATAATACACAGAACATGTTGGTGAGAGCATTAATGAGTGAGCCTTATGTGCGCGATCTTATGAGCAAGATAATGTCACAGACGGAGGCAAACAAGAAGAAGGAATGATTTATTCATATTGGCAGGGAGAATATCCCTGTCAATAGATATGTTTATTAAATGAGCGATTTCTATTAAATCTCTGCTTTTAGTTTTTAGAAATCCTAAGCAGTTATTTTGGAGCTAGTTAAGTATTCTCTTTATGAACATCTCGCGCTATGTTTACTAATATTCAAACGTAATTCATAATAACCAATTTATAATAGAAGAGTCAAACTATATAGCACAGTTGGGATGATCAAATGCTTACATTAAGGACACCACGTGCTATTATTATTGGATGGTTAGGAGAGTCTGTTATTCTTGGATATGCTGCATTATGTTTTCATCATTGGATTGAATTCAAAATGTTAGATGCCATATGGATTAGTTTTATGGGAGCGATTATGATCTGGTATGCAATACGTGTTGCTAATCCACTCTATGCTCGCATGATTGAGGATAAGATAATTTCGAAAGTAAAGATATAAGTTTTATTCCGTCTTTGATTAAGAGAGAATTATTGCCAGAAGGCTATTGATTTTACTGAAGAGTTCTGTTTTGAAAAGAGAGACGCTTCTATATATTTTTGGATATCTGATCTTAGTCAAATTTAAATATCGTCAAAATGAACTACAAATTATGGCGGAACCAATATTTGTAGTTGGGGGAGAAGTTGAATCGCCTTACTTTATCGGCAGAAACGAAAAGATTGCAAAAATCAAGTTAGACATTCTTAATGCTGCCCAAAACAATGTGATCATCGGCCCACGAAGAATAGGCAAAACATCACTGCTCAAAAATGTTAAAAACAGCGTAGAGGGAAGAGTTCTCTTTGTTTATGTTAACTGCAGGAAGATAACTGATCTTGCTGATTTTTTCAGGCTAACGACTTTGGAATTGATTTTAGCCTACGAGGGTAAACATAGGGTTAAAGGACTTGGACTCAAATTTTCAGAGATTTTCAAAGGGAAGATAACCGCAGCAATAAGTTCCATCTCAGAGGTCGGAGGGACTATTGAATATATAGGTCACGTGTATCTCAGATTCCGGGAAGAAGAGATAGATGAAGAAGAGCTGGTTTCTGAAACCTTTGATTTCATTGCCAATTTCTCGAAGGAGATAAAAGAACCGCTAGTTATAGCATTCGATGAGTTCCAGGAACTTAGCAAGCTCAAAGGAAACATTTTCAACCTGTTCAAATGCCACATGGACAGCCAGCCCCATGTGAGATATATCTTTTCAGGCTCCTCTCTTTCCTTTCTGAATGACGTATTCCTTGAACCAGATTCACCTTTGTACCTGATGGCTGCCAAGGTTCATATTGACCCCATAAAAAAAGAAGATGTGGATAAGTTACATCCGCTCCCGGCTGGAAATAGAAAATATCCGGATATCGGATGAAGCCTTGGGCAAGATATATGAGTATACTGATGGCTTCCCTTTCTATTTCCAAAAACTTGGTTTTATGCTTTATTGGAAGGGAGTTCTTGAGAACAGGAATTCTATAGATTCCAAGGACGTGGATATTGCATTCTCTTCCATGCTCGGGGAATTCGACAACGAGTTTGAGGCAAGCTACTCCAGCAACTTCAGCCGGCAGCAACAGGATATCCTGAAACATCTCTCGAAAGAGAAAACATGCCGTCTTAAGGAGGTAGCCAGGGATATGCAAACCCCCGCATCGTCACTTACTACCTCAATGAGGAATCTTTACTACACGATGACTGTACAAAAGCCAAAAGAAGGGGTGTACGGTATACTGGATAACGTGTTCCGTTTATGGATTAGGAAGAATATTCTAGAGGATTCTGAGTGATAGAGTCATGATAAGGTTAGAGTACGAGCTTATGAGAGATTCCCAGTGTTTTCTCTTCCCTAAGGACCTTAAGGATTGGTTGTGATCTGAAACTTCAACAGCTCTCACGTAAATGAGATCAATGGGTACTTCTTAACAAGCTCCATCAAAGTCATAGCAATATCGAGCGCTTTTTCTCAACATCAACCGCTGACTCAATAAAAATCGCCATTCAGTACTGCGAACAGAACTATGAGGTCGAATCGTTTAATGCCTGTAATACGGACACTCTTCAACAAACATTATATATATTAACACTAATTTTATTTTAGTTTTGTATCGTAAATGCCTACTTGAGTTCACAGTAATAAAAAAGGAATAGATGCACCATGGAAACTGAAGTACAGAATCAATTATTAAGAATATCACTAGAAGGACGAAAACTCTACAAGATGTCGCATGGTGCTTTTAAGCTAGTTAAAGATGCAGGCAAGTTAGAGGCATTTAAAAGAAACCAGTGGATAGTACTTCATGAAACTACCAAAAAAGGACAGGCCGATAAATTCAAAAACACGCTTATTGAAGGTGATTATGTCTATATTAACGTTGGTGGTGATGAAGTTTATTCAATAGCTAAAGTTAAACCGGGTTCCTGGAAATATGTTCCGGAAGAAATAACGAATGAACCCGGGTGGATATACAGGGAAGTGGAGTACATTAAACCTGCAGTAAGAACAAAACCATATGCATTGAAAGAACAAAAAAAAGATATTTACCCAAGTGGAAACAGCACATTGACCGAAATCACTACGAGAGATCTTAATGAAGCAAATGAGATCTTATTCAGGCCTTATTTTGGTGTGGAATTCAGATCTGATAAAGCAACATCAATAAAACAGGATGTAGAACTGCCAAAGTTTCCCTGTAACATTATACTGTACGGCCCTCCGGGAACCGGCAAGACATTCAACACTATTGACTTGGCAGTTGAGATTGTTACTGGTAATAGTGCAAGCCATGATGAAAATAAAGAGATTTTTGACTCTTTGAGAGAAGAGGGACAGATAGAGTTCGTGACATTCCATCAGAACTACGGTTATGAAGATTTCATGATAGGTATCCGTCCAGACCTTGAGGACTCTGATTTAAAGTTCAGGAGAACGGAAGGGATATTCTATAAGCTGTGTAAAAGAGCAGAGCAGAATTATTTGCAATCAAGGAACATGATAGATGCCCTTAAACCTTTTGATGAAGTATTCTCAGAGTTCATTGAGCCACTGGAAAAAGATGATGAAGAGATTGAAATTATGCTATCAAACAAGTCATCTTATTGGCTCACAGAGGTCAATTCTAATAGGTTGAGCTTCAGGAAACAGTCAGGTAGCACAAAACATAAGTTAAGTGTAAATACTATTCAAGGTCTTTATGAAGGAACCAGAAGCATAAATGGTGGGCTGAGGTTTTATTATGACCCATTAATAAAGGAGCTATATAAAAGAGGGAAGACCTTTGGGGAAAAAGTTCCACTGAAACGATATGTCCTCATCATAGACGAGATAAACCGGGCAAATATATCAAAGGTCTTTGGTGAATTGATCACACTTCTGGAAGAGGATAAGCGCATAGGCGCCAAAAATGAACTTAAAGTTAGCATTCCCAATGAAGAAAGAGCTTTTGGAGTAACTCCCAATCTTTATCTTATAGGGACCATGAATACTGCTGACAAGTCCATAGCACTACTCGATATAGCATTAAGAAGGCGCTTTGAATTCATGGGGTACTTCCCGCGGTATGAAATGGTCGAAAACGAAGACCGTAGAAACCTCCTCAAACATATCAACAAAGAGATCTATGAGCGTAAAAAATCGGCCGATTACCTGATAGGTCATGGATATTTAATGGACGGTATGGAGACTCCTGATGTGCTCCGCAATAAAGTGATACCCTTGCTAATGGAATATTTCGCGGGTAAAACTGAGGTTGTGGAAGAGATCTTCAAAGACAGCGGCTGGCCAGTGAAATATGATACAGAGCAATATGACTGGCAGATCTAACAGTAAGGCCATGAACACTTTGTTTGAGTATGGGGAGAAGGTAACGGTTCCTGACCGTAAGCCGCTTGAATCGTATCTGCGCTCTTTGTGGAGAGAATACAAAGACACCTGGCCATCCAAGCAGGAGAATCAAAACCAAGAACAGGATTCAGACTACCAGCCATTTTTGATTTTTGATGGTAACCTGGCTGGGGCAAGAAATTACATAGGATTCATTCACTTTGAGGACTTCAAGGTTGAAATATTCCCCAAGATCTTTAAGAACTCACACGGGGTCAGCAAAGAGCTAATGCACTGCCACTTATTTTACTGGTTTGGTTATTGCAACAGAATCAAATTTCCATTCAATCGGGCTCATCTGGATAGCTGCAAGCTCTACGAGCTGCCTGAGCTGATTATATACCTCTTTGCAGAACAAATGCATGCGACTGTCAGCACTCAGCCCTATTCTGCATATGAAGAGGTACATGAGGCTTTGCAGACTCCGCGAGGGAGAATCAATTTTAATCGCTACGTGAACAGAATCTCATATAGCAATTACCACCGGATTGATTGTGACTACGAACCTTTTGTTTTTGACAACACACTAAACCGTATGATAAAATATTGTGCCAGATTATTGCTCTCAAAGGCACGCATTCCTGAAACACAGAGACTGCTGAACGAAATCATTTTCGTGCTGGACGAAGTGGATGACCAGGTCTGCTCCATACATAAACTGCCCACAATCCGGATATCACCCATATACAGCGATTACGACGATATCGTCCGTATATGCAAAATGATACTGGAAAACCAGGTCTATTCACATGAAAATTATGATATGAGAAACTGGAGCTTGCTGTTCCCCATGGAACTTATTTTCGAGGAGTTTGTAGCGGGCTATATCAGAAAACACTTCAGTGACAAGTTCAAGGTGGAAGCCCAGAAATCTGACCTTTACCTGCATAATGATCCCAAAACATTCAACCTGCAACATGACATCCTGCTCACGAACAAAAAAAACGGCGAGCAGATTATCATCGACACAAAATACAAACCCCGATGGAACCCTGAGAACGGTGACCCTAAGAAAGGCATATCTCCTTCCGACATGTACCAGATGGTCAGCTACGCCTACCGGAGAGGAACAGATAAAGTCTTACTAATGTATCCAAATACATTCGAGGAACTGGCAGAGGATTACACCTTTGTTGTCAAGAATGGTAGTACGGACGAAAGTATCAAAATTAAGGCGGTTGACGTACCTTTCTGGTCGGCGGACGGGCATGAGTTTGTTGAGGAGAGGCTTAAGGTGAAACTGGAGCAGGTGTTGGGAGGGGATTTTTGAGAATTCATTAACATGTATGTATAGTCTTATCTTTCAGGTTCATACAAAGCCATGTCAAGTATTTCCATAGTAGGAAATTCGTTTGTCATATGCCTTTTTACTAGTTCTCGACGGATGTTGTCGGATTTAGTAAACTGAGTGAAATAATTCTCATGTTTTTTTGCAAAATCTCTTGCTGCTTCTCTGAATTCTAGACAGAGCTTTTTATCCATCTCTCCTTTAATCTTGAGATTTGTCCTCACAACTGAGTCAAGAATTGGATTTTCATTTGGGTTGTAGAAATGCAGAACTTTAGTGCCTAAACTGAAGGCATTTTTCTTTATCTCATTTCCGTTCTTATAAGTTACAGGGTCGCATGATTCGAAAATATCTAAGGAGCTTGCATAGTCGTCAAAGTCTTCAACCTGTTGAAGTTGCCTGCTAATCTCATTAAGTCCTTCCCATGACAATCGTGTCCTGTAAACCTCGTTAATAAAGTCTAAGAAATTATTATTAGATAATAGTTCCTTGAATTCATGTGTAGTGAACTTGTTATTTCGTTCTTTGTATCTCAATTGTGTGCACATTGCCTGGTACACAAGAGCAAAATAGTTTTCCTGAATATGTTTGATGACCATTTCCTCGAACTTTGAACAATCAGGCAGGCGCGTTTCTAGTAGTTTTAGTATTTCTGTTCGATCCATGTTAAAACCTTCATTTGTTTTGATGTTTCAAATCGAATCTAAACAAATATCATATTGTTTTTATACATGTTATATTAACTTTTATTGATAAATATGACATCTACAATTGAACCATACGCCATCTATAAAAAGCTGATAGATGTTGCAAAGAAACACAGTACGATATATTACAGTGATATCTTAAAATCATACAAGATAGAGACATTTCCTCATACTGTGAAAAATAAACTGACGAACCCGATTCTAAATCCTTTAATCCAGTATAATATTGAAAAAGATCAACCTGTTCTCTCATCTCTAGTCATCAACAAAAAACAAAATCTCCCTGGAAAAGGTTTCTTTGATACAATGGAATCAATGTTTAATCTGGAACTATCAAATGTCACGGATAAAAGAACAGTACATGCTGAAGAACTGGAGTTGATCTGGAGTTTTGAGTGGGACAGTAGTGAATGGGATCCAAACAAGTGGGATGAGATAGTAAGCAGAAACTCAAAACCTCAACTTCATAATTTATCAATTTACTTTGAAGATCTAAGGGATTACTTGATAGATATAGCAAAAGCCCAACAAACCATTACATATAAGCAAGTCTTGAACAATTTCAGGCTGCAGTTGAACCCAGGTAATGTAGGATTTCTTGTAAGAGAAGGACTTGATCCAATGATCATCTATAATATGGAGCATAATGAACCTATCTTATCTTCTCTGGTAGTTAGAAAAGAAAGCGGAATGCCTGGACCTGGTTTTTTCCGAAAAATGCAATTACTAGGCACTTATGATGGTTCAATTCAAGGTAAAGATGCAATCAACTATCACAGAATAGAACTAGAAAAACTTTGGAGTTACTATTCACAGTAAATTCTAACGCGAGGAGATATTCTATGGGAAAATATTCAAAACTAGGTGTCTATCTTCAAAGCAACACAAATGATATTGTAAAACTAACCCTTGGTGAGGTAGAAGAAATCTTGGGTTTTCCTCTCCCCCAATCGGCAAGAGAACATCAGGCATGGTGGGCAAACAGTGGTCATTCACACACCAATGCAATAGATGGGTGGTTGAACATTGGGTGGAAATCAAGAGTGGACTTAAGTGCTCAAGTTGTAGTTTTCACAAAAAATAGCTCAATAAACAGACATGTAGAGAAAATGTCATTGGCAGAGATTGACTCGTTTTCGAAAATATCCACTCAAGCGGTTGAATTTGAAGAGAAAGCCCGCATTTTCATGTCAAAATATTATTCAAATCCCCTGCATGCCGGCAAGCATCTTAACATTCCCAAGATATTTGACATGGTATCAGATGATGGCGAAATCGTTGGAGATGCCAAGTACTAACGATGGTAAGAGGTTGTTCCCTGCCACCTGCAAAGTTCGCAACAATCGCAGAACATGTATGGCTTTTAGAAAAAACAGGAGCCAAGCACAAGTTTCTGATATTTGGCAACGATAAGCGCGTTCCACAAGAATGGCTAAGGAGATATGGTGAACTTGTGGATGGAGTTGATTTCTTTTTCTATGTCGTTGGTGACGATAAAATCGAGAGATTGAATAAACAAAAAACTTAATTCTAAGATATTCAAATGAGATGACTATGTTTAAATAATTTTAGAGATTACTGGTTTTATCTATGAAACTCGAAGAGAGACTCGAACTTCTAAAAGAAGAACTGCAAAAAGAAGATTTCTTAAAATCAAGGGGTCTTGGCAATGAAGTTCCCTTCTGGATCTTTGATTATCCTCCTGAGAAAGAACTTCTTGTAAGAGATACTATCACAAAAATCACAGCGAACCTGGAAAAGAGATCGATCCCGGTGCTTGAAATCAATCTTTATGATGTATGTCTTGAAATAATAGAAGCTAAAATATCTGCTGAGAAGATAACTGCATTTGAGGAGAGCAAAGGCTCTGATGAACTGCTTAAGAAATTAAAGTTAATGCTGAAGCCTGATATTTTGAAAAGTGCCATCCAGCAGAAAATGAATGAGAATGGTGGTTTTCAGCTGATATTTCTGACCGGCGTGGGTAAGGCCTGGCCGATGGTTCGGTCTCATACTATTCTTAATAACGTACAGCCTCTTCTTGGTAATATACCGCTTGTTACATTCTATCCCGGCAAGTACAGTGGTTTTGATCTTAGTCTATTCGGAAAATTCAGGGATGCAAATTATTATCGTGCTTTCAGGCTCATAAACACGGACAGGGTTTCTTAAAGTTAAGGGTTGTTGGAAAAATGACGAGTGCTATAAAAATTCAAGATCTCTTCCAAAAAGACATCAAGAGAGAGATAAATGGTGTTATCAAGGTCGATCAGGAAGACGATGAGAATGTATACACTGAACTTGATGAATACGTGGTTACAAAAGAATCACTGAAGCATCTGGACCTTTTCTTTGAGAGATACTTCAATGCTCTGGAAAACCCTACGGATAAAGTGGGTGTATGGGTATCCGGATTCTTTGGTTCGGGTAAATCCCATTTTATCAAGATGTTATCCTATCTTCTGGAAAACCGCGTTGTACGGGGCAAGTCGGCCCTTGAGTTCTTCAGGGAAAAGATAGATGATGCGCAGTTATTCTCTTCGATCGAAAAAGCTGTGATTCATGGTACAAAGGACGTTATCCTTTTCAACATCGACTCAAAGGCAAACACCCTTAACCGGAGCGATGAGCTCATTGTGAATATCCTGATGAGGGTATTCAATGAAAAAAGAGGTTTTTTCGGGGATGTCCTGTGGCTTGCTGAGATGGAAGAGGATCTGGTTAACAAAGGTCTTTATGGTGAGTTCAAAGAGGAGTTCAGGCAGATAAGCGGTGCCCCATGGGAGGAGAAGCGGGATGCCTATATCTTTGAACAGGATGAGATCATCGAGGCACTTGTAAATTGTGATTACCAAAGCAGGGAATCTCTTGAAAGGCTGTTCCATAGCGACGGAAGCAGCTCTCATTTCAGCGTGGAGAAATTCGCTGAAAAGGTAAAGAGATACTGTGATTCAAAGGGTAAGGACCACCAGGTTATTTTCCTTATTGACGAGATCGGGCAGTATATTGGTGAAAATAGTGAATTGATGCTTAACCTGCAGACGGTTGTGGAGGCTCTTGGGACAAAGCTTACAGGAAAAGCCTGGATCGTTGTCACATCCCAGGCGGATATTGATTCCATTACCAAGGATGCTAAGGGCTATGATTTCTCCAAGATCCAGGGACGTTTTGATACCCGTCTGAGCCTTTCCAGTGCCAATGTTGATGAAGTGATCAAGAAGAGGATACTGGCAAAAAAAGCAGTTTACGTGGAGACATTGACATCATATTACACTGATAAGAAGACAATAATGAAGAACATCCTCACTTTCTCGCCCGGCGGGGCTGAGATGAAGCTGTACAAGGGAGATGAGGACTTTGTCAATGTATATCCTTTTGTGCCTTACCACTTCTTTGTGCTGCAGAAGGTTTTCGATAAGATAAGGCAGACCGGTTTTACAGGCAAGCACCTTGCAAAAGGAGAAAGGTCCATGCTTAACGCTTTCAAGGAGGCATCCGAGGAGTATGCTGAGGAAGAGCTTGGGGTGCTGGTGCCTTTTTCCACATTCTATAACACTATAGAGAGCTTCCTTGATCCCATCATTAAGCGCACTATTGAACAGGCGAAGGGCAATGATTGTCTTGTGGATGGGGATTGCGAGATACTCAAGATACTTTTCATGATAAGGCATGTGAATGTGTTGCAGCCGAGCCTGGATAACCTTGTGGTGCTTTCCATATCCCATGTCGATGAGGATAAAAGGAAACTGAAGGAGAGGATATCTGCATCCCTACAGCGTCTGGAGGCCCAGACACTTATTCACAAGTCAGGGGACAGGTATTATTTCCTGACCAATGAGGAACAGGAGATCAACCGGGAGATCAAGAACATCGATGTTGAGAAGCATAAGATCCTTGATGAGATGTTCGCGTATGTCTTTGATGAGGTATGTCCTGCCAAGCATAAGGATTACAAATTCCACAAATCCATTGATGATAAGGTCAAGTCTACGGCAGGTGCAGACCTGACCATCAAGTTCCTGACGCCTTTGTCGGATGACGTGCAGCGGGGAAGTGGACAGAGGTCACTGAGCGGGGAAAACTTAAGCAATGTGGACTCAACTGATACTCTTCTTTTTGTATTCCAGCATGATGCTGTTTTTGTGAACCAGATACGGGATTACATCAGGATCAGCAAGTACTTGCTTCAGAATACTTCCAATATGAATATCGGAGAGGTCAAGGACATCCTCAGCAGCAAGAGAAACGATGAGGTAAAGCTTCGGGAAGCTGCTAAGAAGTCCATGGAGGAAGGGATTTCAGAGGCACGGATATTTGTTGACGGGAAGGAAGTCACAAGTATTGAGAAGAAGAACCCCAAGGAAAGGATAAAAGACGGACTAGACCTGCTCTTTCAGAACGTGTACAAGAAGGCAGGTTATGTGACAAGGGAGTTTACCAGCGATAATGAGATACTGAGAATACTCCAGGCAGATGACCTTGAAAAGTTCGGTGCAGGGGAATCAGAAGAAAACCAGCTTGCCCTGCGGGAAATGCTGGACTATTTGAACGTAAGGCATCAGAAGAATGATGTTGTTGTGCTGCAGGATATCAAGGAGAGGTTCAGGCGCAAGCCCTATGGCTGGAATGAGGTGACCATTTCCGGTCTTGTAGCTACGCTGTTTGCGAGGGATGAGATCAAAGTCAGGTACCAGAAGACATATCTCATTCTCAAGAGACCGACCGCGGAGGAGATCGTGAGATATCTCACGAGGAAGGATTTTGCAGATAAGGTCGTGCTTGAGATCCGGGAGAAGGCGAACGTTGAGGTCATCAGGACTGTAAAATCGGTCCTGCGGGATGTGTTCGAGAAGACTAATATCCCTGAGAAGGAGAATGAGCTTTTCGAACTCACATACTCGCTGTTCAAAGCGGAATACACAAATCTTGAGCAGATAGAAGGCAGATACAAAGAAGAGCCAAGGTTCCCCGGTAAAGAGAAGATACGGGCATATGCTGATTTCCTGAACAATGTCCTTAACGTGACAGACCCTTCATCATTCCTGCAAGCAATAGCTGATGGGAAGGATGAGTTTGTCCGGGCACGCGCAGAGGTTGAGCCGGTACTATCGTTCTTTGGAAGCACTAAGGTGGATATATTCAGAAGGGTCCTAAAGAAGATGGATAACTTCAAGCGGGACCTGCAGTTCATGGATGAAGATACAAAGTTCAAAGTGCAGGAAGTTAAAGCCATTCTGGATTCAAAGGAACCTTATTCAGATATCAAATCATTACCACCACTCGAAGCAAGCATTGAAAGTTCCCTTTCTACTGCTCTTGCCAACTTAAAGGAAGCAGCATTTACAGAAATAGGATCAATCAAAATTGAATTACAAAAATACATGGCTTCTTATGTGGAGTTAGATTCGGATTATAGATATTTGATGCTAAAGCCCTTTGATCAGTTGAAGGAAACTATTGCACAAGCTAGTGACTGTGTATTCGTGCAAGCACAGTCCACTACATTGAAGTTTCTCGATGAAACTACTTATGGGGAAATAAAGAACCAACTCCAAACAATTAGGGAGAAAACAGAGGGTAAGGATAAGGACAAGATAACTCCTGTAAGATCGACTAGAGTCATTAGAGACGTGTCACTATTCAAAACTAAAGATACGATCAAATCTAAAGAGGAACTGGACAAGTACCTCGAGGATTTGAAAACAGCTTTGTTAGAAATGCTCAAGACAGATAATTTCAAGGTGCAGTGATTATGGATAAGGCACGCATCATTAAGTTCTCGGATACTGTGCGGGATAAGCTCCACCAGGAAGTAAGGGAGCGGGCGGCATTCTATGGCATAGAGCCTAAAGAGATCCTTCCTGTGGATTCCGAGCACACGGATTCGATGGTAATCGGGGGCAAGGTCTTCAATAAGAAGATCAAGGCCCAGAGGGAGCAGCTTGTGAAAGAGGTCAGACGCAAGGGCTATGAGCAGGTGATGGATGAGGTCACTTATACCTGGTTCAATCGGTTTGTTGCGCTGAAGTTCATGGAGGTCAACGATTATATTCCGGTGAAGGTGTTCACTTCGGATGATTCTGAGAGGACCGAGCCGGGAATTATTACACATGCTCTTGAACTGGATCTCCTGGAGCTTGATTTGGAACTTGTGCTTGATCTGAAGGCTGAGAACGAGGATGAGGAGCTGTACAAGTACCTGATATTGCGGTTGTGTAACTACCTGAACCGCACAATGTCTTTCCTGTTCGAGGAGATCGCAGACTATACTGAGCTTCTGTTCCCTGAAAAATTGTTGCATATCGGTTCCATTGTAAAGGATATGAACGGGATCATTGCCGAGGACGACTGGAGAGAAGTGGAGGTCATCGGCTGGATATACCAGGACTACATCGCTCCGAAAAAGGATAAGGTGTTCAAGGACCTGCAGAAGAATGTGAAGATAAGCAAGGAGAATATCCCTGCAGCGACCCAGTTGTTCACACCGCACTGGATCGTCCGCTACCTGGTGGAGAATTCCCTGGGGCGATTGTGGATGCTCAACCGTCCCGGCTCGCGGCTGGCAGAGAAGATGGACTACTATATCCGACCGGAGCAGGCTGAGAAGGATTACCTGAAGGTGAGTTCGCCGGAGGATATCAGGGTGTGCGACCCTGCCTGTGGCTCGGGACACATGCTGGTCTATGCCTTTGACCTGCTGTATGCCATCTACGAGGAGGAGGGCTACGACCATTCCGAGATCCCTGAGATGATACTGACACACAACCTCTTCGGGGTCGAGATAGACAAGCGCGCCGGAGAGCTGGCAGCCTTTGCGCTGGTTATGAAAGCGCGTAGAAAGAACCGCAATTTCTTCCGCAAGCCTGTCCAGCCCAATATTTGCGTGCTGGAGAACGTTTCATTTGAGGAAGGAGAGCTTAATGCCTATATCACAGCCGTTGGCCGGGAACTGTTCACCAATGAGGTCAGGGCCACGCTGCTTCAGTTCAATGAGGCTGACAATTTCGGTTCCCTCATCCGTCCGAAAGCTGCGGATGTTTCGACTATCCTGAAAATGCCGAAACCAAAGGTTCTTTCTGAAAATCTCACTCTTCTTTCCACTCACCAGAAGGTACTGCAGGCCCTGAAGCAGGCAGATCACCTCAGCCCTAAATATCATGTAGTGGTTGCCAACCCGCCGTATATGGGTGGCAAGGGGATGAATGACAGACTTAAGAGCTTTGCACAGGACAATTATCCTGAGAGCAAGTCGGATTTCTTTGCGATGTTCATTGACCGCAATCTTGACCTTGCAATGAAGAAAGGAATGGTGGCTATGATCACCATGCAGAGCTGGATGTTCCTTTCTTCCTATGAGAAACTCCGGGCAAGCATTCTGGACGACCGTACCATAATATCCATGGCGCATCTTGGGCCGAGGGCCTTTGACAGTATCGGCGGTGAGGTTGTCTCTACCACGGCCTTTGTTATCGAGAATACACAGCATCCGGAGTATAAGGGAGCTTATATCCGGCTTGTAGATGGCAACTGCGAAGCCGAAAAAGATGCATGGCTGCGCGAAGCAGTGATGCAGGCCAGAAATGTTGCTATTCATCGAATGGAGGCACAATGAGTACGCCAGCCTCTCAACTCATTACCATTCCAGAGGGCAAGACGCTGGAGTTCAAGCGTGATATCTCCTCGCCAAAGAACATCATCAAGACGCTTGTGGCATTTGCAAACACTGCCGGAGGGCGTTTGCTGATAGGGGTGGAGGATGGAACAAAGGAGATAATAGGTGTTTCAGATCCACTTGATGAAGAAGAGAGGCTTTGCAGTCTTATTGCTGATAATATTGCTCCCCGACTTGTTCCAGATGTTGAGCTGATGACGGTGGAGGGTAAGACCTTGCTGGGCGTTGAAGTATATCCCAGTGGTTCACGTCCGCATTGGGTCAAGAGTGAAGGCCATTTTGATGGTGTTTATGTAAGGCTTGGTTCCACTAACAGGAAGGCTGACAGGGAGCTTATTGCCGAGCTTCAGAGAAGTGCTTTAGGTATTTCTTTTGATGAGATGGCTATGCCTGATCTCTCTTTTGAAAATCTTGATATTGACGCTGCTAAAAAGCGCTTTGCAGGAGTACGTGAGCTGAACGAAGAGGAATTGATCACTCTTAAGCTCTTGGCCCGGGAGCAGGGCAGACTGGTTCCGACCACTGGCGCGATGCTGCTTTTCGGAAAACAGAGGGATTTTCATTTCCCTGATGCATGGATTCAGTGCGGACGCTTCAAAGGAAAGGATAAGGCATACATTTTCGACCATAACGAGATTAATGAAGACCTTCCAGGTTCTGTTGAATCAGTGATGCTGTTTTTGAAGAAACATGCTTTCAAAGGTGCCGATTTCTCAGAGATTCGGCGTAAGGACATGTGGAGCATTCCCCTTACTATCCTACGTGAGGCTCTTGTGAATGCCATCGTCCATGCGGACTATTCCCAGAGAGGTGCACCTATCAGGGTGTCCTTCTTTGATGACAGGATAGAGATAGAGAACCCCGGTATCCTACTTCCAGGCATGACCATCGAGGATGTCAAGCAGGGTGTCTCAAGGATCAGGAATCGCGTTATTGCCAGGGTCTTCAGGGAACTTGACCTGATCGAGCAATGGGGTAGTGGTTTCCGCCGTATCCTGAAGGATGCTGAAGAACTCGGACTTCTCCAGCCGGAACTAATTGAAATCGGCATGAGAGTAAGGTTCATTGTCTACCTGGCGGAATCCATAGAGGTTGAAACTGCCACTCCTGTCACGGCTGAAGTTGAGCCGCGGCTAAAGTCACGGCTAAAGTCACGGCTAAAGTCTGAACTTGCGGCTAAAGTAATTGTGCTTCTGGCCAATGGTGAAGAAAGTAAAGCCGAACTTGCTTCCGGACTGAGCCACAAGACCGTATCCGGTGAACTCCACAAACAGATCAGGAACCTCCTGGAACTCGATTACATCGAAATGACCATCCCCGACAAACCCCGCAGCAGCAAGCAGAAATACAACCTGACACCCAAAGGCCGTGCACTCTTAACTCAAGAAAACAAGGAGGAGAATGAATGACATCCCGGCACCATGTTAGTGAACTTGATGCCATAAATGGCACTAAGTCACGGCCCAAGCTGCGGCCCAAGTCGGGACCACGTTGGGACCATGTAGGGAATAAATCAGGACCAAGTAAGGACCAAGTAATATCCAAATCACCGACCCAGTTATCGACCCAGTCGCCGACCCAGTTGCATAAGATTTCTTCTCCACTGAATGTTATCAAATCTGTCACCAAACAAGTAAGCGAACAAGTAGGCGAACAAGTAGGCGAACAAGTAACCGCTACAAACCACAGAGTACACAGAGATATTGCAGATGAAAACTCAAATCTGCAAATTCACCACAAGCCATGTGACGAATTGACTACTCAACAGACGATTGATACAATTCGTTACCCAATGAGTAGCGAATTAAAAACTGTTTTTAATCCTCAGCCGGGTCACATTATAGGCTATAATAGAGGTTAATTATGACAACTGATACTAATTCATCAACCACTCCTGTCCCCAGCTTCTACCGCGCCTCTGCGGCCGATTTCAAGAAAATTCCAGGAAGTCCGATTGCATATTGGGTGAGTGAAAACATAAGGGACGCATTTTCAACCGCTACACCACTTTCTAACTTAAATGTCCCTCGACAAGGTTTTGCAACAGGTGATAATGATACTTATTTAAGACAGTGGTCAGAAGTTCAAATCTCTAATATTGGATTTAATTGTAAAGACAACGAAGATTCTGTCACAAGTGGTTGTCGATGGTTTCCTTGCAATAAAGGTGGAACTTTTAGGAAATGGTTCGGTAATAACAACATTGTCGCTGATTGGGAGAACAATGGAGAACGAATGAAAAAGTTCAAAGGATCTGTAATTCGTAATCCAAATTACTATTTTAAAGAAGGAATGACTTGGTCTACAATCAGTAGTTCTAAACTTTCGATGAGATATTCATCAAAGGGTTTTTTATTTGAAACTAAAGGTTCTGTCTGTTTTCCTCTTGATGATGATTCTTTTAAATATTGTTTAGGCTTTATGAATTGTAAAGTTGTTGAAGAACTTCTGTTAGCAATTTCACCAACGTTAGATTTTCATGAAGGTCCTATTGGAAAAACTCCATTAATAATTTCTCAAGAAGATCAGATTTCAAATACAGTATCAATTTTAATAAAAAATGCTAAATCTGACTGGGATTCCTACGAAAACTCTTGGGATTTCACCACTCTCCCATTCCTCCAACCCGAATACCACCATCCAACCCTCCGCAAAACCTACATCAAACTTCGCGCCCAGTGGAAAGAAATGACACTTGAGATGCAACGGCTAGAGGAAGAGAACAACCGTGTTTTCATCGAAGCCTACGGCTTGCAGGATGAACTTACACCTGATGTGCCACTTTCAGAGATTACACTGACATGCAATCCACATTATCGCTATAATGGAAACAGAAGCGAAGAAGAACTGGAAGCATTGCTGCTCACAGATACAATAAAAGAATTCATCTCCTATGCTGTGGGCTGCATGTTCGGGCGGTATTCGCTGGACAAGCCGGGGCTGATGCTTGCGAACCAAGGTGAGAAGATAGGAGATTATCTGGAGCAGGTGCCGGAGCCGAGCTTCATGCCGGATGTGGATAACATCATACCCATGCTTGAGGATGAGTACTTTGAGGATGACATCGTAGGCAGGTTCAAGGAGTTCCTCAAGCTGACCTTTGGAGAGGATAAGCTTTCCGACAATCTGGATTTCATTGCGGAGGCTCTGGGCGGTAACGGGAAGAAGTCTTCGGAGGTTGTGATAAGGGACTATTTCCTGAAGTCGTTTTACAAGGACCATCTGAGGATGTACAAGAAGAGACCCATCTACTGGCTGTTCAGCTCAGGTAAGGGCAGAGCTTTCAATGCACTCGTTTACATGCACAGGTACAATAAGGAAACGCTGGCGATGATGAGGACAGATTATTTGCTGGAGCTTGAGGGGAAGCTGGATGCTAAGAGGGAGATGATCAAGTCGGATATTGGGAAGGATGCTCAGGAGAAGGCGCGGCTGGGGAAGATGATTGAAGAGCTCATGGCTTATGATGAAGTACTGAAGAATAAGGCCGATGCGTACATTGAGATTAATCTGGATGATGGGGTTGTGGTGAATTACGGGAAGTTTGAAGGGTTGGTGGAGAAGATATGACCATCAAAATTGCAAACTTTCAAATGAAACTATATAATATTATAATATACAGTGATAGATGATAGTAATCGTCTTTAGTAGAACTCAAATCTTTAAATGATTATGAATTGAATTTGATCTCAAACAATAGTTAATTTTTATCAAGGTGTATATTATGGATTCAATTATAGGTGTTGTCTATCCTCTTCATAAAGATGTAATTGACTATATGTTCTCAAACAAAAAGGATGTTTTTGTAAAGTATACTTCACGCCAACCTCAAAAAAAATCAAGTATCAAGATTAAAGAAGGGATGAAATTATACTTTTATGAGTCAGGTGGGAGTAAATCTATAATCGGTGAAACCACTATCCTAAAATACGATTATTTAGACATGCAGTCTGTATTAGATAAATATCTTGAGAGGTTAATTGTTTCAGAAGAAGATTTCAGGACATATGCTAAAGGCAGAGAACAGAAGAAAGCTTTGGTTTTAGAGTTTGGTTCTTTAAAGAAGTATAAAGAGCCAGTGAAATTGTTAAAACCTATCACAATGGCTGGACTTCATTTAACTGAAGAGAGAAAAAAAGAACTTTTTGCTCAAGACTATTGATAAGAAAATACAACCCGACAAATCAAGATGATGTGCTATAATATGATTTGTGGGAGTGCTTTTTTAAATTAGTATTAAAGTGATGAAATTGCTAGTATTGGGTTGTGAGAAGGATATGAAACACAAATTAAAGCAAGAATTTCAACCATCTGATAGATTAAACCAGGAGGTTGAAAAAAAGTTACCTCTATCTTGTAAGATACTGGAAGATATTGAAAGAAGCGAGTTTGCAAAAGATAGGGATCGTATTCTGTTTTCACGACCATTTAGGCGTTTACAGCATAAAGCACAGGTATTCTCCAATGAAACAGGAGACCATTATAGAACAAGACTGACTCATACTTTAGAAGTTTCTCAGATAGCACGGAGTTTAGCAAGATATTTGGGTGCAAATGAGGACCTTGTTGAAGCAATAGCTCTTGGGCATGATATTGGTCATACTCCGTTTGGGCATCAGGGGGAAAGAGTATTAGATCAAGTTATGAGTGGTGAGGATAAACTTGGTCTGATCAAGTATCCTTTGAATTTTGGTGGGTTCAAACACAATTTCAATGGTTTGCGTGTGTTGGATGTCGTTCAATCTAAATTTGAGGATTATGAAGGATTAAATCTCTCATGGCAGGTCTTAGAGGGAATTCTGAAACATACAAAGATAAAAAAGCACAAAAATTGTGAAGAGTACGGAAATTGCTGGGATATAAGGCGATTTGTCAGTGACCAGTCTTTGATAGAAAGGTTATACGTGAAGTATGAGTTTTCAGTTACGCTTGAAGGTCAAATTGTAGCAATAGCTGATGAAATTGCTCAAAGACAACATGACATTGACGATGGTCTAAGAAATAAAGCGTTAGGGATTCAATTAGGCAAATTATACGATGAAGTAATAGGTATTATCGAAAAAATCGTTTCTAACAAAGCACTATATACAAATATAGAAAAAGAACATTTAGATGACTTAATAGAACTTTTAATCCGGCTTCATCAAAGTTTACTCGAAAATAAAGAAGCAACCCAACTACTTAAAACAGATAGCTTAGTACGAAATATTATTGAATACCTCATTCTTGATGTTTTTGCCAATTCTCGCGTGAAAATCCAAGGAAATCTAAAACTAACTCCAGATGGAGAAAGGAAAATATTACAAAGCCAAGTTGTCTGTTTCTCTCTAGTTGGTAGAGATTTAAACAAAGAACTTGAAAAACTTGTCAAATACCGGATTATAAATTCATATGAAGTCAATAAATTTGATGGCAAATCTCGCTTTATTGTGAGACAGCTTTTTAAGGCATTCTATACAAATCCACGTCAGATGCCTTCTTATGTGTTAGGAAGGCTTGCAACAAATTTAAACCAGAATTGGGATTTCTATTATCCTATAAAGCTCACACATAATGGAGAAACTATAGCATTAAACAATATTAATTTCAACAAAATGAATCGTACTGAAGTAGAAATGTTGATTGAATCATTAAAGTTAGAAAACTTAGATACTATATCAAAAGTTCCTCTCAAAATGAGAATTTTAATGCAAGAATCAACGAATGAACGAGAAATAAGCGAAGCCTTTTATGAAGAGCTAAAGTCAATTAATTCTCTTAAAATAGATGAGCTTAATACTAGCAGCACAGATAGACTATTAAAGTGCCTCTTAGAAAACCATTATGCATACCTTTCTACAATTTGCGATTATATTTCAGGAATGTCAGATAACTACGCAAACACTGAATACCGAAAATTGTATCTGGTTGACTGAAATGCATCTTTGAAAAAGGAATAATCATGTTAAACCCAGAAAAAACCACTCAGAGCATACTTAAGAAATTCGAAATCCTCAGTGACTTCGAGAAGAGGAAGATCGTCTTCTGGTATGATAAGGACGGGACCGCGGATGAGGAGGGGCTTGCACAGATAGGGGAAGCTCTGGTGGAGAGGGGAATTAAGTTGCATGTATTGAAGAATAACTTCTTTGCAACGAAGAAAATGCTGGAGAATGATGATACGAAGTCCAGCTATCTGATCTATTCCGATCAGGCAGAAAGGGACCCGGAATCGAACTGGCTGCTGGACATTCAGCTGTATTCGGCGAGGTTTGAGAACAGCAGGATATCGGACATCAAGAGCGAGTTCGGGATAGAAGGGTATGACCTTGACAGGTTCCTGGAAAAGCACCAGCAGTTCTTTGCGAGCAAGAGGAGGGTCGTGCCGCTTAAGAAGATATACCAGAGCGACTGGAGGGACGAGGAGTTCACACTCGGGTTCTTGGGAGTGCTGTCCGGCTCGGCTACCACGGATCTCAAGGAGATCATCCGGAAGATACTCATCAGCTCGCTGGATGAGAACTCCAATACCCTATGGGAGGACATTGTCAGGTTCGAGCTGGCCGAAGAGTTATGGGGGCTTGTGAACAGGTACTTTGGCTACCGGTCGGAGGAGCCTACTTTAAAGAAGCTCTTCCTGAGCTTTGTGATCACGCACATCTCGAGGAACACGGACATCAACCTCAAGAAGTACAAGGCTTACAGCAATTCCCTCAGCAATGAATGTGAGATATTCATCAAAGGCTGGATGGACAACTCCAGGGATTCGGGAGTCTTTGACGAGTATTGCAGGCAACTGCTTGAAGATAACAGCAGTCAGCTTGAAAAATATCTCAATGCAGAGATCCCGAAGTACGATGTCCCGAAGTATCTCGAAGCGGAATCCCTCGCTTTGTTCGATGAGCATGTCATCCGCAGGATAGTCGATGAGCTCGACAATGGCAAAGAGGACTTTGAAGGCTATCTTGAATGGATAGCCAGCAGGAAGACAAAACACTGGTATCCCGGCTTTGAGAATATCTACAGTGCCCTGGAATATGCCGTAAAGTTACACCAGTTCGCAAAAGAGTTCAGCGCAGAGGACCTCAGCAGCCAGAACCTGAACCACTTCTTCAGGAATTATGCGGAACGCTACTACCTGATGGACTATTACTACCGCAAGTTCTACTATCATTACGACAAAGATAACCAGAAAGAGGACCTCAAAACCACAAGAGAGGCCATAGAAAAGCTCTACAATAACAGGCTCCTCGACAAACTGCTCACAAGATGGAGCGAGCTCATATCCAAAGAGATGGACGGGCACTGGAATATCGAGCTCATCGACCGCCAGGACGAGTTCTACAAGCTCTATATAAGGAACATCATCAACCGTAATGACAAGGACAAGATAGCAGTCGTCATTTCCGATGCCATGCGCTACGAAGTAGCCGCAGAGCTACAGGAGATCCTAAATAAGGACACCAGGGGCACGGTCGAGCTAAAGTGCATGACCGGCTCTCTACCATCATATACCAAGCTGGGCATGGCCAGCCTGCTCCCGCATGAGAGGCTGGAGTACAGGAACCAGAGTGTATTTGCAGATGGCATCAGTACCGAAGGAATCGAGAACCGGGGCAAGATACTGGAGAGGATGACACCCGATTCCATTGCTCTGGGCTATGAAGACCTCATGAACCTGAAAAGAGATGAAGCTCGTGAAAGGTTCAAGGGCATAAGGCTTTTCTATATCTATCATGACATGATCGATGCCACGGGCGATCACTCAGCATCAGAACACGGAGTCTTTAATGCAGCTGAAGAGACAATTTCCGATGTCAAGAAAATCATCGAGAAACTCACCAACGCCCAGATAATCAATAACCTAATTGTCACGGCAGACCATGGTTTCATTTATCAGAGAGATAATCTCGAGAGCGTTGATAAAGTTGAAACTAATGGCTTTGACAAGGAAAAAGTAATAGCTTCAAGCAAGCGCTTCATCCTCAGTGAAGAGAACATCGATCTGATGAACGTCCATAAGTTCAACATGGATTATGTTGTCAAATCTGATAGCAAAAAGGAAATGTTCGCATATGTCCCTCAGGCAGACCTCAGGTTCAGGATGCAGGGTGCCAATAAGAATTTCGTGCATGGCGGAGCTGCTCCTCAGGAAATAGTAGTCCCTGTGCTTAAATACTCATACAACACCACAGCAGACCTTGACAGAAAAGGCATTAAGCACGGTAAAGTAGGGGTAATAATCACCAACCCCAGCCGCAAGATAACAAGCAGCCCGTTCTATATAAACATCCTGCAGACAGAGAAAGTGACTGATAAGCTGCTCCCGAGAAGGTTCAGGGTCGCCTTATGGGACAGGGATGGTGATGAGTACAAAGTGAGCGATGAAAAGCTTGTCATTGCCGAAGGCTCATCAGATGAAGCCTCTGATAGGCAATACAAAGTTACTCTCACACTGACCGGTAATATCGAGAACAAGATATACTATGCAAGACTTATAGATGAAGACCCGACAGAAATCAACAGGGACATAATCGATCCCATGCCCTTTGAAGTTGACCTATTGATAGTCGATGATTTCTAAACAACATCACATGTGAGCGGATATCATGCTGACCAATGACACAGACATCGGAACTGACGAAAAACTGAATCTATACTTTCCTGGAAGAGTGGTCAGGAAGGACCTGACAAAGCAGATCAAGGTAGGCCACAACGTCCCTGTCTATGTCCTTGAATACCTGCTGGGAGCTAACTGCGCCACCACTGATGAGGAGCTGATACAGCAGGGTGTCAAGAAGGTCAAAGGCATCCTCTCAGACAACTATGTCCGCCCGGATGAAGCAGAGAAGATCAAATCAAAGATAAGGGAAACAGGCTACTACACAATCATCGACAAGGTCTCTGTGAAACTGAACGAAAAAAGAGACATCTATGAAGCTCTCTTCTCCAACCTCGGCCTGTCGGCTGTACAGGTAGACCCTGAGTATGTCACACGATACGATAAACTTCTTGGTGGAGGTATCTGGTGCATAATAAAGATGGAGTACAACGCCGAAATGGTGCCATCCCCTTTTATCATATCAAGCCTGAAGCCCATACAGATCCCTAACATCAACATCTCTGAGGTAATAGAGCAGCGCAAGAACTTCACCAAGGATGAATGGATAGATGTCCTCCTAAGATCCGTAGGCATGGAACCAACACAACTGGAAATGCCTGCCAAATGGCATCTCTTGGAACGCATGGTGCCTCTCGTGGAGAATAATTACAACCTCTGTGAACTTGGCCCCCGCAGCACGGGAAAATCCCATATCTACAAGGAAATATCCCCCAACTCCATACTTATATCCGGAGGACAGACAACAGTTGCAAACCTCTTCTACAATCTGGGTACACGTCAGGTAGGTCTTGTGGGTCTCTGGGACGTTGTAGCCTTTGACGAGGTAGCAGGCATCCGTTTCAAGGACAAGGATGGCATCCAGATCTTAAAAGACTACATGGCATCCGGCTCCTTTGCAAGAGGCAAGGACCAAATCAACGCCAATGCCTCCATCGCCTTCGTTGGTAACGTTAACCAGAGCATATCATCGTTACTTAAGACATCCCATCTCTTCTCTCCATTCCCTGAGGCAATGAACAATGACAGCGCATTCTTTGACAGGATGCATTACTACTTGCCAGGATGGGAAGTTCCTAAATTCCGACCGGAGCATTTCACAGACAGATATGGTTTCATCGTTGACTATCTGGCAGAGTTCCTGAGGGAGATGAGAAAACGCTCCTACAGCGATTTGATCTTCAGGTATTTCAGCTTGGGTAACAACCTGAATCAGAGAGATGTTATCGCAGTCAAAAAAACCGTTTCAGGACTTGCAAAGATCATCCACCCAGATGAGGATATATCAAAACAAGATGCGCAGGAGATACTGGAATATGCCCTCGTGGGAAGGCGAAGGGTCAAAGAGCAACTGAAAAAGATCGGGGGCATGGAGTTCTTTGATGTGAATTTCTCCTACATCGACAACGAAGATATGGAAGAGCACTTTGTCAACGTCCCTGAAAGCGGGGGGAACAAGATAATACCACCTGGTCTTACAAAGCCCGGACAGGTCTATGCAGTTGCTGCAACAGAGTCCGGAAAGATAGGCATTTACAAGACAGAGCTCCAGGTAGTATCAGGTTCAGGCAAATATGAAGCATCCGGTCTCAATTCGAATGCAAAAGCAAAGGAATCCGTAAAAACAGCGATCAACTATTTCAAAGCCAACGCCAAGTCCATAAGCCAATCGATCTCCACTAAAGAAAGAGATTATTTCATGAATCTGCAGGATGTCTATGGAGTCGGGGCCTCTGATGGCCTGTCACTGGCTGCTTTCATCAGTCTCTGTTCAGGAGCGCTGGAAAGACCAATACAGGAACAGACAGCTATTATCGGGACTATGACCATAGGCGGCTCCATCTTGAATATAGACAACCTCTCAGATCTTCTGCAAGTCTCCCTAGATGCCGGGGCCAGGAAGGTATTGATTCCTGCATCCGCTACATCAAAATTGGGTACTGTGCCAGCTGATTTGTTGAGCAAGTTCCAGCTTGCATTTTATGCTGATCCGGTTGATGCGGTGCATAAGGCGCTGTTCTTTGGATGATTTTTCCTATCTTTTTTGACCATAATTGTTTTTCAGTCTTTACTTTTTGTATGAGTATAGAACATTGAAAAATGTTAGTCTGAGGCTCTTTTTTTGCACTCGTTTTTTTTGTTTTTTATTCTAGTTTAAATGGCACGCACAAGCAACTTTTATCCAGCTTTTCTTTGAAGTCAATTAATTTTTAATTATTATGTAAGCTTCTATCAGTTTAAATAAGTTCGACTGCAGGGTCAATGACACAGTGGGCATTCTAGCCCAGTATCATAGCAGGCTTTGCATACGGGAACTACGTGGTCACAGGTATCCCATTTATAAGCAATTGACCGAAGATGATCTTTCCCACAAAAAGCGCATTTGACAACATAACCTTTGTCCGTGTGGATTATTTCCTGTGTCGGAGGAAATAGTGCCCTCCATTTTTCGAGCTTGACTTGCTCATATTCTTCAATATATTCACTATCTGGCGATATCAACCAGAGCTTGTAATTATTGTATTCTTTCTTGAATCCAAGAGCATTCTCCGTGATTATCTTATATTCTTTTGCTATTTCGGTGTATTGCTGGCACAAGTATTGGTACTGCTCGAGCAAAAAAGGTAAATCGTGGTCCTTAAATGCCTTTCCCATGGTCTGATACCGATACAACCATACGAAATCCTCAGCCTCATTTATAATAGATTCTTGTTCTTTCCTGACCAAGGATATCTCAGCCAGTAATTCAGTGATTTCCTTTGATAATTTCTCATATTCTGGTGAAAACTTTGCTAATATCTGTTCAAAGTATTGTTTTTTGTAATTTTCAATCTCTTGCAGCACTGTCAAATACTCATGATATAGCTCATTGTACTGCTTTTTTAAGTCCTCCATTTCAGCAGATATAAGTACAATATTTTTCATTATATCTGTGATGCGTGCAAACAGAACAATGTCCCGTGCTTCATTAAGCACCTGCTGGTAATCATTTTCTAACATTCTGTACTGATTGGCTATTTGCCATCCTTCGTCTTGCAACGAGACGTATTCTGAGTATACCCTTTTTATGTCGGATATTATGTTTACATTATCACCATTGCCATTGATTTCCAGCCACATCTCATCCCATCTGAAGTACGGAAGCTCAGTTTCAAATTGCTGTTTAAAATCACAATATCTGGTGACAGAGACCGGAATATAAAGGACATCAATCCCGTTTTCCTGATAGAACTCCTTTTTCTCCGGGGAATCGTCGTGCGTATGGACAATCTCTATTGCTGTATGCAGTTCCCCTTGAGAAAGCAGGGCAACGTCAGGGACGTATTCAATCTGGCTTCTGTACTCAAGTTCTATGCTGTCGATGTTTTGAAGAGGAGAATACCTTGTAGTGTGGTACTGCGTGTCGAATGCATTAAACTTGAATCTAAGTGTAGTAGATGGAGATTGTCTCTTTTCCAAGTGGTTTTTTAAATAATGGTACAAGCACAGTTTTGAGTTAGAATGTACAATAGACTCTCCTGTTCCAGTGTGGGTGGAGTTAGCATAATGAGCAAAATGATGTGCACGGAGGTCACCAACCTTTGCCATCATTTTTTCGCCACAGTCCGGACAAATGTAAGATGCCTCTTTGCTAATCTTTTTTACGTCTTCAATCCAAACAACCTCGTCCAAGGAACTAAATGCATACTCATATTCAACCATCATTGCCCACTCCGCTTTAAATTAAAGTTTGTTCGACTATGTTCTTATCAAACAATTCTATAATCTTCCTTGGATTCCTATCGCCAGCTATCAGTATCCACCAATAACCCGGAACTTCTAGAGGTTCATCTTTCTTCTTTCCAAAGGCTCCTTTTACAATAGATGACCACTCCATATCAGTTATCTTTGAATTTGGATTCAACTCGGAAAGGCTATCCTTAACAAGTTTATATCTTCCGTCAGGTATGAAATATTTGAGAATATTGCCAAGTTTCAGAGTGCCATAGCCTGTTGATGGCAGAATTTTCATATCATTATATCTTCTGCTGACCATCTGTTCTGCCTCTGCCCGTATCTTCTCGATGTTCAACTCTTGATTTTCGACAGTGGCGTCAACTCCCAGTTTCAGAGCGGTTTCCTGCGCCCATGAGAGATCATCCAAGTATCTCAAATTATCATCCGGACTTACATAAGACTCGTATTTCGGAACTGCAAAATAGTGATGGAAAACTGGTTTTTTACCTTCCTTTTTCCTCAACACCCTACCCATCCTCTGGACCAGTTCTAACTTTGTCTTTGAAGAAGAAACATTGATTCCGATCTCCGCATCTGGTATATCTATTCCTTCATTAAGCATATCGGCTCCGATGAGCACTCCATACTCTGCCTGTTTGAATTGCATTATTACTTTATTGGGATCATCTTTTATTTTGGAGTGAATGACAAAGACGTTATCAAAATGCTTTCTCAGTTCCATACCAACACTGTCGCATGTTTCAATGTACTTAAGAAAGACAATCACCTTTTTCTTTGCTGCAAGATACTGTTTCGTGAGTTCTATGGCGTCATTTATCTTTGGTTCTGATTTGTGGATAATTGACCTTCTTTCCAAGATTAGGTATTGCAATTGTTTCCATTGGTCTGGCAGACTGAAGCCTTCATATCTTGCGGTTTCTACTAGCTTGACAAACTCATAGAGATCATCAATCCTTCTGAACTTATTATTTGAAAGTTTAGAGATAATGGCATGATCATTTTTGACAAAATTGAAAAGTTTTGTGATCTTATCAGATATTCTCCTGAAATCAATCTCTTCGTCTATGGATAGATAAACAGTATGAAGCTTCCATTCGAACTTTGGCAGGACTCCACGAGAAATTGCATCCTCAACTGCAAAAGTGTAAACAACATGACCCAAGTTTCTAGTAAGGATACTCCGTTTCATAGATCCGTCAATGGTAGCAGAAAGACCGAGTTTCCATTTACAGTCTACAGAGAGAGCTTTTTTGAACTCCGAAGCAGCAGAGTGATGAACTTCATCTACTATCAAGAGATCCGTTGGGTAATCTTGTGGGTTCTTATAGACTGTTTGAAGAGTATTGAAATATATCTTTATCCCATTACAACTTAAAGGGATATCATAATCTGATAAAGGATTTGCTGGCAAGCCAAACTTGTCAATAGCTTCTCTTTTCCATTGGTTCAAGATTGCCCTTGAGTGAGCAAATACCCTTACTACGCCTTTTTTCTGAGTCTTCCCAAGTGCTTCTATCGCCATCATACCCACGAGGGTCTTACCGGTGGCAGTTGCCATTTCAAGAATTCCTTTATGGTTGTTAGATTCCCATGCCTGAAACGCTTCTACCTGATGGTCCCATGGAAATAACAGTATTTTGGGACTGTTTATGAATTCCCATACTTCTCTGGAACTAATACCTGACAAATTCTCTTGGAAGACATTTATTGTCCTTTCATCTTTGAGTAATGAATAGAGCTCAAGGAAAAATAATGCACTACCCGGAACACAATACTCTGAAGCCATTTTTACGTATTCAGGAGAAATATCCATTTTTCGAAGCATTTTTTTGAAAAATAGAAGTGTTGAATCTACTTCTGTAGTGCCAAAGTAATTTACCGATTGTTTATTTACCAAACTGAAAAGATTTGTATTGATTAATTTTCTAAACTGGATAAAATTTTCTTTAACATTATCAAAATAATCCCCATCAACTTTCTTGAAATCGGATTTTTGGATCCTTTGTCTTAGTATTCCGAAAAATATGGATGAAAAGGCATTTTCAAGCTTAGTGTATTCAGTTTTATAACCTAATAAATCCCTTTTCAACGTTGGGACAAATAGTCCATACTCCTTGTAATAAGTATAGATCATCAGTTCATCATCTATAATTGCAAGTTTTCTAATATCTGATGAGCCGTTAAGATAAATTTTGCAGAAGTCTCCAAAGGAAAGCCCTTCCCCCTTTAAGGCTTCAATACCTATCTTCTTTATATTCAATGTCCCTTGCTTTGGGATGAATTCTTTTGCATTGGTAGAAGTATCTATTGCTGCTATTTTCCTTTCTTCTATATTGTTAGTTTTCTTTGTATTCTTTGCTTTTGACTTTGTCTTTGTGTCATTAGATAGAAAGTATAGTTTATTTGCATTCGATCTTTTTCTCATGGCATGATTCTGTATTTGAGTTACAGCTTTTCTATCTTGGATAGATTTAAGTTTCAATTGAGTATCATTGTCATGTTTATTTATTGCCATTATTTTATTTAGATGTCTCTCTGCTTCATAGATATCGTTTTCTTTTAGTTCTATATCTGAGATGGCTTTTAAAGCATCAACATGTTCTTCATCAAGGCGAATTGTTCTTCGATAGTATTTTTTTGCTTTTTTTATGTCAAATAAAAACTCATATGTAAAACCCAGCATGTAGTATATCTCTGCATTTTCTGGATCCAGCTTCTGTACTTCTTTGAAACAGTGAAGAGATCTTTCATAATCTCCAGTTTTAAAGAACTCAATTCCTTCAAGATATAATTCATCTTTCAACTTTTTATTATCGGAAAAAGTGCAGCTTGATGACATCACATTATCTTGCATTACTACGCCTCTTTTTTCGCTTACAAATATTATCACTTATTTTCTGTATGCTTGCATATCCGTTTATAATCACAAAACCGACAGTTTGGCTCCCCCTTAACCTCAAAGTTCTCCCCAGTTATCCTCCTCACCATCTCCCTTACCCTTCCAGCCACAGCCTCAACACTCTCCTCGCTCACGTCCACCAATCTCAATTCAGCAACATCAGGATTGACATACATGTGGCCTGCCTGCACCGGCAACTTACCGTACTTTCCCTTCACAGCCAAACAATAAACCGCTATCTGGATATCCTCTTTCAGCTGGTTTTTAGTGTAGGGAGTCTTGTTGGTCTTGTAGTCGATAACAATAAAGTCCCCGTCCGGTGTCCTGTCCAGGCGGTCGATGTAACCTCCAAACTTTGCACCGTCAATACTCAGGTCAAATCCTTCCTCCACTTCCACGGTCTCGTTTGGGTTGTTTTCTTCGGAATTCGTCCAGAATTCCAGCATTCTCTGCATTCTGGAATATTCCTGCTCTCCCTGTGTTCTGGAATCAAAGACATGTGGGTTCCACGTAGAATCCAGCAATTCCCTTGCCTTGGAGATGTCAGGAGATTCTCCCTGCATCCGCAATCTTGACATCTGCTCGAATACCGCATGCACATCAGTTCCAACCTGGAAAAAAGTCTTCTGTGGTACCGGTATCTTCAGCACATAGCTGTACTTGAACTTCAGAGGGCAGTCTTCATACATCTTAATGCCTGATGCCGAGAAACGCATATCCTTGTCTACAAGAGGCGGCAGCTTTCCATCAACCAAAGCTTCCAGATCTTCGGGAGGCATGGGGCTTACACGCAGGAACTCTGAGATGTCAAAGGCCTGCAGGTTTCCCTTAAGCTCCAGTTCCCTGATCTGTGCAACCACCACCAGTGACTCCACAGCCTGTTTTAGCTGACCCTGATTAGTATAGATCCTGACAAGCCTCTCAAACTCGTCTCTTTTTCGCTTGAGATTGGAATCCTCCACTACTTCGCATCTCTCCTCGCATAGAGGAGCTTCAATGAACTCTACCAGAGGATTCTTTGCATAATCGATCTGCTCAAGGAACTCACTTGGTTTCACGCCGCGTTTGTTACCCTCGTATATCTCGGGAAACACGAGGTATAACTTTTCCTTTGCACGGGTCATTGCCACATAGGCAAGTCTCCGTTCTTCTTCAACATGCAATACCTTCTCATCGGCATCTCTTTGGACGCCCTTTGCAAGTTCTGCAGGTACCGTGAATTTCTTGCGAGTATGCTGCAAAGGCAAGTGTCTTGCAGCCATATCACACACAAAAACAGCCTTTGCTTCCTTTCCCTTGGACTGGTGGATGGTCATCACCTTGACAGTATTGTCATCAGTGGACTCACCATCCTCTATATCCAGGTTGAACACAAGGTCCAGATGTTTAACGACGGTCTCAAACTCTGACCCCCCATCAACAAGCTCCAGATCCTCCACCATGCTGACAAGTGAATTAAGTATCCTGATATTTCTCCTGGACTGTGGGGTATCCTCGTGCAGTTGCGAACGGTAGATATCCGTTGCATCCATCAGTAGATGCTTGACGGTATCAGATGGAAGATGGTTCTTCTTGTAGACGAGAAGTTCCTCCACCCTCTGGACAAAAGACTTTAAAAGAGACTCCTGAGTAATACCGGTATCTGCAAGGTGATGCAGCAGAACTGAATAGATGCCATCACCCTGCAGTGCATCTTCTCTGCTGAGCCTGCGGGCAAGCACATTAATCCTCTGCAGGTTATGCTCGCTCACACCTTCCCTGCCAAATACCCTTGCAAAGGCCACACCGTTATTGAATGGATCTGCCACCACACGCATGTAGGCAATTGCTTCCTGTACAATAGGGAATTGGTTCAGTTGCAATGCACCTACGTATTCCACAGGTAACAGGTATTTTCGAAGAGCCTCGCTAAACTTCCTGCCGTCAGCACGCTTTCTTGTAAGGATATAGATATCCTTTGGCTGAAGACCTTCCTCGGCCACCAGCCTGTTTACTTCCGATGCCACCCACTCAGCTTCGCTCGCATCATTGGGAGCTTTTACAACCTTTACTTTTGAGATATTTCCATTGGATGAAACTATCTTTTTCTCTTCTCTTTCCGGATTGAAACCAATGAGCTGCCTGGAAAGTTCAACTATCTGGGATGTGGAACGATAATTGACTCCCAAGGAGATCTTCTCAAGATTAGGGTAATACTCCTGCAATTGCCTTATATTGGAAAGGTAGGCACCTCGGAACCTGTAGATGCACTGATCATCATCCGCCACGCAAGTCAGGTTATTGCCATCTGCCAGAAGATTAACAAGATACAACTGCGAGTAGTTGGTATCCTGGAACTCGTCAACTAGAATGTAATCGTAACGGCTTTTAACTTTGTTCCTGACAATACTGTTACTCTCTAAAAGCTGGCATGCTATGGAGATCATGTCATTGTAATCCAGAAAGCCATTATTATGCTTGTACTGCCTGTATCGTTCATAGAATCTGGCAAGATCCTGCAACTTCAGGAGAGTGTCAATTCTATCGTCAGCCAGTTCTGCCTCTGAGGACAGCTGTGATTCAACATAGCCATGAATATCTGAAGGCAAGACAAGGTGGTCCTGAAACTGTGAAACACCTTCAAGCAGGCTATCTATGAGGTCGTAGGGAGACGGAGGAATATTGATGCTTTCAAATCCAAAAGAGTCGATATGCCTGATACCCCATATATTGGAGTGCTCCTTTGAGATTAATTTGGCCCCGGAATTTATACCCAAATCAAAAGAGAATTCCCTGATAATGTTGTTGCAGAAGGAGTGGAATGTTGAGACGGTCATACCGCTTCCATAGCCGATGTTTTTCTCGATCCTTTCCTCCATCTCCCCCGCGGCTTTTTCTGAAAATGTGAGCGCAAGTATCTTTTCTGGTTCCAGGCCATTCTTTATTAGGCTTACTACCTTTTCGGTAATAGTCAAGGTTTTACCTGAACCGGGGCCTGCAAGTATGAGTAAGGGCCCTGTTCTGTAAGATACTGCCTTTAACTGATTCTCATTAAGTGTCGCTTCAACCAATCCCATTCCTCCTCTTTTTTAACTCAGTCCTCTCATATATTTGCTCAAGCCATCCGTTCAGGCAAATTAAAGTTCCAAACCATTTTTGCTATACCTGACAACTGATCACCTAAATTAAATATAAATATAGTTTGAATCAATTAAAACCTTTTTATTCATATCTGCTGAGTTTCTGGTTCAAAAGTCGTTTTTTGAGGCAGCATCACCACCCAATGACTTTGCTGCCTCTGAACTTCGTTTTGTACCCCCCAGCAATTCCAACCCGGCACAACTATTCATTAAACTAAATGCATTTTGCATTTAGTTGTGAATATTTACTATTCACAGTTACTAATCTATATATAGTTTTCTACATCTATAATAAATTAAATGGCTATAATATGGATTGATTTAAGATAAAACCAATTAAGAATATATACTATTCACTCTAATATAACAGCAATGACAGATTCAACACTAATAACCACACTTTACAATCTCGAGCCTGTACTAATATGTGTAACTCGCCTCTCACCTACAAAAGTGATCATTCTGACAGAAGAAAATGCAGTTGACAGGAAAGTTCAGGCAGAGAACACACTTGAAGCTACCTTTGGCAAGATCATAGAAGTGAAAAAAGCCATTACTTCATTGTATGATCCTGTCAGGGTAGCAAAGGATGTTGCTGATATCATTGAAAAAGAGCATGCCTTGGGTAAAAATGTGCTGATCAACGTCTCCGGCGGCAGGAAGCCACAGGCTTTCGGAACACTTTTTGGCGCTTACGCCCGAAGTGATATGGTTAAAAAGGTTGTATATGTCACAGAAGAAGACAATTTCATGATCGAGTTTCCTATTCTGAGCTTTAATCTGTCTCCCACCAAAAAAGTAATCCTTGAACTGATACAGAATGGTACATCTGCAGTGGAGAACATTGCTGCGAATGTGGGTATCTCAAAAGGCATGGCGTACAATCACCTGAGAGAACTGAAGGCCATGGGTTATATCTCGGATGAAGGTGGCTATTCACTGACGGATTCCGGGAGATTGGCAGTGATTTGATTTTTTTGTTTGAGGCCTAGAAGAGTCACCCACATCAAAAGCAGATGCTCTTTATTGTAGTATTTCCAGTTTAATGTCTTTCGAAGCCATCAATAGAGCGGAAAATAGAAACAACTTCATTGAACTCAGACTTTGAAATTCAATTATCGTAAGATTTATATTTTTATAGCCTATTGAACTTTATGTATTATTGAACTCTGAGGAACTAACATGACATTGTTTATGGTAGATATTTTTAAAAAAAGCAATAAAGAGGACATCTGGGATGGACTTAAACCGCCTTCAATGTCAATATTCACTCTCTATTATAATTTAAAATGGAACGACGAACTGTATAAAATAGATAAACTTCCGATTTCTAAAAGATTGCTCTTTGCTTTCCTAAAGTTTATTCAACTTTTCGCATATATTAAAGGTTGGAACACACTTGATAGTGACAAATTTTAATGAGGCAACAAAGCCAGACTCAAACGCATGTTCTTTGGCAATCAAAAACTTTGGATCTTTGCCAAATAATCTAAATGGAATTTGGAGCAGTGACCTTACTAATCACAAAAGTAAACCTCTACCTTTTCCTAAGAGACTTGTAGTTGAGATATTGAATAGTTGTAACCTCGACTGTCCAATGTGCAGAGTTGGCAGATACGGTGTAAACCTTAAACGTAAGCTTCCTTTAGATGTTTTTGAAAAGTTAATTTCAGGCCTAGCAGATAAATTAGAGTTAATCAGACTCAACGGTCTTGGTGAATCAACTTTATTACCTGATTTTGCGGAATATATTAACCTGATATTAAGACATGGATTGACAGTGGAACTTATTACAAATGGTTCTGGTGAAATTGCAGACTATGAACTTATTTTGAAAAATAAAGGAATTCTGCTGATTTCGTGGGATGCGGGCGAAAAACACTTATTCGAAGCTCTGCGAAGACCAGCTAACTGGGAGTCTTATACTGACAAACTTGTTGAGATCTCTAATGCAGCTTGCCTTAATAGTGCTTCAGACAGGTTTTTCCTTTTGTTCACCCTCCAAAAACAAAACATTGATCAACTCCCTATTCTTGTCAAGAAGTGTAGAGAATGGGATATCAAAAATATACTTGTCAATGTGGTGAAGTCTTCAAACGACTCATGGATTACCGAAAACCTTCACGATATCAAACAAAACATGTCGCTGTCCTATAATATTGCTAATATGTATGGAATCAGTTTAATGATTCCGGATCAAATTGGCGGCAACGATCTGAATAATTTAGAAACGCTAAAAACGTCTGGCTCTGACTGCTGCACTATGCCTTACGAAGAAGCTGTTATACGTTGGAATGGTGATGTGCAGGTCTGTAATATGTTTAATCCTTATATTTATGGAAATTTATACTTACAAACTTTTGACCAAATTTGGAATAACAAGTTTGCCCAAATATTTAGAAAACATCTGAATCTTTCAACCAAACATCCATATTGTTTAAACTGCGTCTACATGAGGGATTCTTATCATTGCAGAAAAGTATGACCTGATATTAATAAGAGGAGCACCTGGAGTTGGAAAGTCAACCTTATCCAAGAAACTGAGATTATTTTTAAAAGAAGGAGCTACTGTTGAAGTTGATACAGTAAGGGATATGATAAATGACGTAAAATGGGTCAATTCGGAAGAACACATTAATGCTCTCGCTGCCACAGCTTCATTATGTAAATCTTACTTTAATTCTTATCCACCCATTATCGTTGTAGATACTTTTAGCCCTTCCAAGCTAAAGTATTTCATTTCTCATTTCGAGAAGGAAGTAAAATACTTGGTAGTTTCATTGTACTGCCAAGATGAAATACTTACTGAAAGAATCATGAACCGCAAAACAGGATATAAAGAAATAGATAATTGTTTGATCCTTAATAGAGAAGTGGGGAAGTACCGTCACGAGAATGAACTTTTTATTGACACATCATTGATGGATGCCATTAATGTTTTTGATTTTGTGGTGAAAAGATTATGAATATCAACACTTTTGAATCTTCATTGAAACCTCCTTCTTTTGTCTTTATAGAAATCACAAGAGAATGCAATTTAAGGTGCAAGCAGTGTCATATGTGGATGACCACGGACAACCCTAAAAAATCCCTGAGTTCGGAGCAAAAAGTAGAGATAATAGAGCAGTTTCATGATTTAAACTCCCGGGGAACAGTTGTTTTTACCGGGGGAGAAACCATGAAAAAAACTGATGAGTTCTTTTTGCTCTCAAAGAAATGTAGAGAGCTGAACTTAGCAAGTGCAGCGAATACTAATGGGACATATATCATCAATGAGTTAATTGCACAAAAATGCGTAGATTATGGCCCTCAATACTTGGTAATTTCTCTAGATAGTCATCTAAAAGAAAAACATGACTATTTACGAGGTCAGCAAGGAACATTTGACCAAATCATCAATTCAGTATCTTTACTATTGAGTGCAAGGGCAGATTCTCAAAGCGCCAAAAATGTTCGAATTATGATAAACTCCATACTTTGCGATTTAAACTACCAAGAACTTGATGATCTGGTACATTTTGCAAAAAAACTAGGCTTGGACGGTATTACCTTCCAAATAATTGGAAGGACCTTCTATAAACAAACGAAAAACGATCCCGCATTTGAACTATTCTTTCCTAAAGACAGAACGCTGTTTAAACAGAAAATTGATGAATTCGCTAATAAGTATAGTTGTGACTCTTTTGTCTGTACGACTAAAAATGACTTTGAATGGATGAAATTGTACGTTGATAATCCTGATTTCATCGGTGAGCCCGTGTGTTCGTCACATGAGAATAATATAATGATAGATGTCGATGGTGAAGTGCAACTATGCTTTGGAATGAGAGAGCTGCTAGGTGGAAAGTCTTTAGGGAATGTGAAGAAACTTTCGTTAAGAGAACTTTGGTTTTCCAGTATTTCGGATGATGCAAGAAACATCATGAAGGAATGCAGAAAAAACTGTGGAATGCTAAACTGTCATAGGAAGACTGAAGCATGAAAAAAGAATTGCCTGTATCCTTGGTTATTCCGGTATATAACCGCATAGATAAAACAAAAAACTTATTAGATTCAATAAGGAATCTGGACTCAAGATGTGAAATAATCATTGTAGATGATTGCAGTACTGATGACATCAAAAGCTTGGTCGACGAATGTCATCCAAGTCTCGATATTAAATACATCCGGAATCAGAGTAATAAAGGTCCTTCATATTCAAGAAATATTGGAATAAAGACCGCTAAAAATGATTTCATCGCTTTTACCGATAATGATTGCATTTTATCTCCCTCATGGATTGACAATCTATATGAATATATTTCAAATTCTCCATCCTCTATTGCAGGAGTTGGTGGCAGAACCCTGTCTTACAGAAAAAACATGTTGAGTGAATACTACGAGTATCATAAGATTTTGGATCCTTGGTTTCATGCTGGAAAATGTATGTATTTAGTAACTGCAAACTGCATTTTCAGAAAGTCAGTCTTAGCCGAAGTAGGATACTTCGACGAAAACATAGTTTGGGCAGGTGGAGAAGATGTGGGTCTGTCTTTTAAAGTCATAAATGGAGGTTTTAGCTTGGCATACTACCCCGATGCAATTGTTTATCATGACTTTGAAAACAGCATTCTAAACTTTTACAAAACTTTCTTCAAATATGGGTTTGGTTGTAGAATCCAATATAAAAAATACTTTAACGAAAAGATGTATCAGAAACCAAACTTTGCAGGTTTCTATGAGTAACAGTTATTAGACCATGTAGAGGATGCTACATTCACACCATTAATACCACAAGGTCATAGTTTATATCGTTAAGGATCATTTGAGATATCGACTAGTGTTCATAATCTATTTTGTTATTGTAGATTTTCGAGCAGGGATTAAGGATAAATCATAGCCCAATGACACACTGTCACCGAGATCGGAAAACGGCTGAGTGAATTTAAGAAAATGGCAACTACGATATGTTTACAAACACAAGTAATATGAAGTCTGAAAGCCAGACCTTTCTGGCAGAATATAAATCTTTCACCACCTACTTTTCTAATTCTATCAAAGATTTAGTGAGTTATGTTTCAGTCAACAAAAAGAAAACTTCATAACTCTAGCAATTATCCAAGTTCAGATTTTTTTAAATATACGAATTATGTATAGTCTCCGTATTTTTTTCTATTTTCTTCAGCTCTTTTTCTAATAAGGTCTCCATAATTGATTATAGTAAAGTTGAGTATCCCTCTAAATGCAACTTGTTTCTTTTTTATCGGAAGAATACTCATGAGGTTTTCAAATGTTTCAAGCTCGTGCATTTTTATTCTGTAGGTTACTCTTATTCCGCTTTTATCATCCCTGGAAGATTTTGGATTTAAGAAGAGCTCTTTCATTAAAGACCGTTTCTTATGGTATTCACCGTTAACAGCCATTTCAATTTTCGAGGAATATTCTATCCTCTGTATAGTCATATTTTGAACTTCAACTGTCCGTTCCTTTAGGAAGTCTTCACATTCATGTATGAAGATATTCATAATCCATTGAAAGGCGCCTGAGGGACTATCTGTTTTAAGAGCTACCATCAAGTCACTGATCATTTCTTTTTCATCTGTTTTCAGATCGTAGCCAATTGTTGTATTAGTGTTCATTGCACGAGTTCTAGGTGGTATTGTGAAAAAACTGTTTAAATCTATGCCACTTTTTACATGTTCATTCATTTTCTCACTTGACTCATAATCATCTTCAATATTATTAAAGTGTGTAGCATTGTTAATATGCTCTTTTGCTTCTTCATCTAATCTATTTACTGTGTTGTAATGTTCTTCCCATATTTGCAGTAACTCTTTTGCAACTTCCTTGTAAGCTTTTGAGCCATCACCCTCGGGTTCGTAGGTAACTATTTTTTTGTCCGATGGGGATAATTTCTTAAGATTTATATCGAATGGAATTTTGACATCAAGCACTCTATCTTCAAATTTCTTCTCAATCTTTAGGACTGATTTTCGGACACAAGACCGTTGATCATGAAATGTAAGCAAAATATGACCAATATCCAGTTTTGGATTAGCATCTTGTTTAATTATTTCTACTAGTTTGATTAATTGAGAAATTTCATTAATGCAATAAAACCCATTTACAGGGATTAAAAGTGTATCAGCAGCAACAAGAATATTTTCTGCTAATAATCCACTCTCATCCGGTCCATCCAATAGTATGTAATCGTATGTATCTAGATTACTAGCTTCAAGTAATATTTTGAGTTTATTTTTCATTTTAGCGGGCCCACCATCAAAAATTGCATCTGACAACTTATTATCGGAGGGAACAATATACACATTATCATAAATTGTTTTACAAACACAGTTATCAATACTTCCTCCACGAAACCCGGTGATTATTGTTTTATAGTTTTCTTTCTGTTCACTTGGAAGCAAGGATTCTGTTAAATTCCCACAAGGACACAGATCGATGGTCAGTACTACATGCTTCATTAAACCAAGAGATCTAGCTATATGCATGGTCGTTGTTGTTTTTCCAACACCGCCTTTAGGGAAGATTATTGCAATTGTCTTTTTCACAATAACACCTTTAAAATAATTTAAATCTCACAATAGTATTGCATAAATCTTGTTGCTCCAAGTGAATACTTTACAGGTAACTTGATTTAAACCCGCAAGGTGAGATATATTACAAGATAGGGTATAACATTCACATTAATAAAGATGACTATTGATGACGAAATTTGCCGTGAATTCACGTGAAAAATCAAATTATGGCTTATATAATACAGCTTAATTAATGACCTATGAAATGCTACATTGTTTTGATAACATGGCTCGTCCACGAAGTAAAATTGACATGATATGCCAAAATTCATCTTGTAATTACTACCTTGCAGAAAAAGGAAAGGACATCATAAAGCGCGGAAAGAATGGTGCTGGAAACCAACAGTATTTTTGTAAACATTGTAGATCGTGGTTTGTGGAAACCGTAAACACTCCTTTGTATTATAAACACCTTCCACTGCCAGAAATCGCTTATATTTGTTATCTTTTATCCTCTGGTTATAGTATCCGTTATATTGCAAAGATGACTGACCATAACAGAAACACTATTTGCCATTTACTTGATGATTTAGTTGTTAACCCAACATACATTAATAACATTTTTCTCAAAAAATCACTAATGGACCAATCGGAAATTAATAAACTGTGGTATGCAATTCTAAAAAAGAAAAAAAATCATTAAGCAAGGAAGCCCGCAATCAGATTAGGAAATTAATATCTGATCCCAGAGGTAAAATATGAAAAAAGCAGAGGAAAGCAACCTTCCGCCAACATTTCTATTTTACTTTTGTTAGTTCTTGAAATTAGCCTTGTTAATTAACATAATGAACCGTACCTTTGTGATCTCACAGTCCATTGTGAGTCTCAGTAATTCGTTCTGCAACGTTGCTTCTTTGTTCATCATCACTTGCTGTGACCGAATACGTTGAAGTTCATCGAAAGCATTATGGTATTCTTTTGACACATTGACTTGCTCTTTCAGCAAATTGCGCACAGACTCAAGCTCATGTTCCTTTGTCTTATATACTAGAGAATTTTCGATATCATCACTCTCATTAATCAACAAGTATGAAAGGTATTTCTGGTACGTTTCCTCAAGATGAGAAGTCTGATACTTAAAATACGCAGCAACTGTGTCATTACTCTGGTGCCCCATGAAGTGTTCAATCATATTGAAATCGCAACCAGCGTTCAATAAAGCCGAAGCAAAGAACTTCCTCATGTTATGGCTTCTAAAAAGGTTGTACACTCCTGGCGTATTACTCTTAGCACTGATTTTCTCAGAGATAATTGTATATATCTCCTGAATGTTCTTCGTGGTTAGTGCTCTGTCGCTTTCTATGCCTGATTTAATATAAGTTCCCAACTTTTTGTTACGGATGAAAAGCGGACTGTCAGGAGTGATTCTTATCTTCCGATATTCACTCAAATCGCTATTGATCATCTCATTGACATCTTTGTCTCTTGTGTGAAGATAAGCAAATACAGCCTGAGATGCCTCTGGAGATAAGAATGTTGTAAACACGCGGCCAGTTTTCTGTCTTGCGATCTGAAGGGTCACAATACCATTTTTGGAGTTGTATCCTTCGTAGAACTGCTTTGCAGTCAGATTACAAATATCAATTGCCGATAGTCCAGAGCTGACTGCAACCAGAATGATTGCACGATCTCTAATGCCGGCAAATTTCAGTGCTTTTCTTATCAACTCTTTATTTGGAATCTTCTGATTCGCAGGTCGTGATGAAGCTCTTCTTTGCTGTTCGAGTGATTTTGGAGGAGCTGCAAAATGATATATATTGAAAAATGTTGTAATTACACTCATGTACTTTCCAATAGTAGATGCTGCATAGGGGATACCATTCTTGCAGGTCCATGTCGCAAGTTCATTTCTGAAGGAAATGATTAGCAAAAAATGAATCATTTTCTCAGGTTCAATGCCCTGTTTTCGTTCCTCAATTGCTGTTTCGATGAGGGTCGAAGGAGTTTGCTTTGCGTACATACAGAATAAACGCAAGGCAGTATAATACCCTGATATGGTGCTTTTATTTCTAATCCCTTTGATTTGGAGGACGTACAGCACTCGCTTGTCCGAAAGGATCTCGTCGTATGTCACGGCAGGCCCTCCTCGAGAATTTCGCCCGTGACTATTTCAAGAACGATCTGTGCAAGAGCATTCTGAATAATATTCTCGTTAGACTTCCATGCTTTAAGCATTTGTGGTTCATTTGCATAGAGTTCTATTGCATGTTGCTTTAAGGACAGATATTTATATTCCAAAATACAATTATCTGTGATTGGGTTCAACGATGTAGGCACATCGCTACTCGATCTGCAGGGGGTGGCAGATGTGTTGGAAGCATGGCCGCCGCCCTCTCTAGATTTTGTTTTACTTTTCATATTACTCCTCACTTAGGTTTTCTACTGTTATATGCAAAATAATAATATAATTATTGTATGTATTTAATTGTATCCTATATTCTTCAGGAAACAGCAATTTAGTTTAAAATCTTCTTATTCTACAGTGCTTTCACATCGCAGTTTTCCCCATAATTATTAAATAAAGAAAATCTATTTTACATGTTATGCAAAATAGAGTATTACAAGATATTTTCAAAGATGAATCATTCGCAGGACTTCTATATCTTGCATCAATGGATGAGAAGACAAATGAAGATACACTATTTTATCTTTATAAAAAACCTACTTCTTGTACATCAACATTTCAGAAAGCAAGGAAACTATTGATGGATAATAACGCATTGGAGAGCAGGAATATCTATGGAAAAAAAGGGCTCATTTCAGTTTTACGTGCAAAACCCGAACCTTATCTCGATTATTTAAGTGGTCGAATTAAAGAATGTAATAATCATAAACAAATAAATCTTGATTTATCTGATATTGAAATTCGCTACCTCAAATTTATTTTTAATTCCCAATTGTTCAGAAAAACATTTTTTAACGTAGATTTATTTGGAAAACCTGAATATGCATATAACGTTTCATTAGTTCTCGATCATAAAGGAAGAGCACACGCTTATGATATTTTTAGATGGATAGATCTGATTTTTGTTACAATGATTCCCTATCTAAGAGAATTATATGTCAATGGTTTTGAGGATCTATTCTTAGATGATATTCGCACTTTTTTGGACTATGAATACCCGGACGACTTTGTCAATGCCCGGATGTCTGCAGTTCCTGAAGAGAGGGCCAAGCAAGTTAGGGCATATTGTAGTGATTTCCTTTCAAGTACTTTTGGGAAGTATCCTCATGTACAATATATGCTAAATAACGTCATAGCAAATAATTTCTTTACAGTCTTTAACTATAACTTTTTAGCAAAACTTTATGTGATAATGGATTTTGATAGTGGTCTAAGTCTCACAGACACATTCATCGAGGATTTGTAGTGTATTAGATACAGTGATAAAGATAAAATATATATAGTAATAAATCTCACACAGATGTGTCAGTAATATTCTGGCATTGCAACAAAAAAAAAGATGAAAAACATCTGGTTTATTCCTGCTCTTCTCTCAGGAAGAATGAGTATATACTAGTTCTTCCTGCATTAATACTGCAAGCTCTCATCAAGCTATTAGATTTTTCAAAAATATCACTATTAAGTAAACTAATTTCTGCAACAGTTAATGCTTCACCTGCTTTTTTGTCTTTGAAAGCAATATCTCTGCTTCTTTCATAATATTGAATGAATTCACAAAGACAATTATAATAATGCTCAAACTTAAAGAAAATAGAAATATGTTCCTTCCGATGTTTAGAGTATTTTTCAATATTGTCTTTGTTACAAGTTAAATGATAATAATTCTCTTGCTCATTATATTTAACAGTTAGAAGAACTTTGCGAAAAATGTTTATTGCTTCTAGTTCATATATTTGCCAATAAGAATAGTAACTTTCAGATTTTTGTAACCTCCATTTCTCCCCTTCTTCATCAATATGATTTAACACGTAATTTTCCCATTCAATAAAATCACTAGCATATGGATTTATTAGATATTCCTGCCAGTCTTTATTCGTTTCATCAAATGGATGCTCTTTTTTTGCATAGAAAGATAAATTTCGGAACTCAAAGATATTTTCTTCAAGATGTATTAATGGTAAACAAACAGTCGGAAGTACAATTTTGTCAGGTGGAATTAAGATTTTCTGATGGTTAAATATAGCATACTCATCATTAAACAACCATCTTTTCACTGGGAAAAACAATTTCTCTTTTTCGAATAACTCTAATCTTTGATCGTCAATTGGAATCGAATTTTTTTTGCAGAAGGTGATAAAATCATCTTTTCTCATAAACCTGCAATTTGTATAATCAGGGTACATAGACATAATTAATAACCTTCCCAAATATCCAACCTCTCCCTTACATGAGAATTTAATGTAAAAGGCTTCTCAGCCTTGGCATTTTTCTTCATATAATGCAATGTCCCTTTAGAAAACCCCATATTCTCCCAATCTGTATAGGATATGCTCATTATCTTCTGCCTGATATCATCTGAATCCTGTCTTTCAACTGTATATACAGGCTTGCAGAAATCAATATCCTTCTTCTTCTCAACAAGGAACTGAGCAAGCTCCCTAGTCTTCAATAACAAGGCATAACTCCACATAACCGATTGTTTCTGATAAGATGTTTTCCTGTTCATCCATTTATTGAACTCTTCAGTGATTTTCTTTGCTCCAGAAGGTTTTAGCCTGAGTGAATAACTTTCAGTCCTGATAAAATCGCTATTATCCATTTTCTCCGATTCAATCAGGTTGATAACCGAGAGATCAACAAGGAATCTAAAAGGCTCTTGCAGGTCATAGGCTAAACTGTCTTTGCTTGGATTCATCTCATGCAAGAAACCTACATGAGAATCAAGACCTGCCGTATTTATGGCTCTCAGGCACTCCGCTTCAAGCAATGCATAGCCATAGTTGAGCATAACGTTTACTTTATCCCCTGCCCCTGTGGCTCTCCTGTATTGGTCACTTCTTGAACAGAAATCATATTCAACAGGAACAGCCTTTGCAAACTCGTTCCAGTACTTCCATGCAACTCCACCTTCAACACCCATTATTTCCCTAACAGATTTAGCAGCATTCAATTTTCCAATATCTTCTAAGAAATCATATTCTATTGCAGGATATCGTTGTTTAAGGTAGTCCAGTACTACTTTGGACTTATCGAACTTGGCTTCAATTAGGTTCTTTGCAATTTTGGCTCTTATATCCTCATCTTCATAAGCATGATACTGTGAGAACTTGATCTTTATATTGGTACTTTCAGGAGGAAGCATTGCAGTGAGTAGCTGACCATCCCAGTTTAGAATAGATACCTGAACGTTATGTTTTATCAACCATCTAACAGAATCAAGAGTAAGGTTTCCATTTCTGCCATAAATGATAATGTGGTCTACATCCATCCTCTTTGGAGAGAATATATACTCTTCAGGCTCTTCAGTTGTTGAGGTTCTGCCATTCTTGATATGCAGTTTTGCACTATTGACACGCATGTCTATTCCATGACCGTTTAAAAGAAGCATCTTCATTAAAAATCAGCCTCCACTTCCTTAATATGCCCTAGCAACTTGGCTACTTCATGTTTTATGTTGTAAACAAGCCGTGCTTCTTCGTTTTTACCTTCTTTCTTGAAGTCATTTATTAAGTTGAATAATTCCAGTTTATGCTTATCAATAATCCAAGCAGTGTAAATACTCCCGTAATCATCTTTGATTTTCTTGAAAGTTGCTTCATCTATTTCTTTTCTAAAGGCGAAGTTTAATTCAATATCATATTTCAACCAATTAATTATGGAATCATCTTCAAAGTAACCAAGAATGAATATCATTCCTGTTCTATAATCCTCATGATCTCTGGAAACTCCGGCAAATTTACCTAGTAGCTCATTCAGTGATTTGAGCAGTCCTTCTTTGTTAGTGGGAGTAATTTCTCTATCAAGAATGTACTCTTTCAGAATCCTGAGTATATGGAATTGCAGTTTTTCATTCGTGATAAGCAGACTATCAACTAAAACATCTAATTGCTTTCTTGATAGTGAATATGTATCTTTGTAGAGATCAATCTCATTCAGAATTGAATTTTTATCATATTCATCATCTGATTCAAAATGAGAAAATAGCGTATCCAGATACTCATTAATATTAAATATTTCTTTTAATGTCAAGTATGAGGCTCTTTCATCTTCCTCATGGAGTCCGTATTTTGCTAAATCTTTATGTTTAACAATAACCAAAGAACCATTCTTAGTCATTCTTGCAAGCTTACGTTCTACACTTGGTCTAGAGCATCCTCTCGTTCTTTGAAGGACATTCATCATGTGTTCAATGAGTTGCGCCCTTCTGACAAAGCGGTTTTGACGTACATATTTGACTATTTCTACATCAAAGTCTACATCAGTTTTTCTATTATCTATATTGTTTGATGGTAATTTAGCTATCATGTTTACTATCAAACATTACATCAAATACATATATAGAGCTTTCCATGCTAGTGGTTTTTGGTGATTATGTGTACACCAACAGTCAAAGAATAATAACAACACTTTCTCCTTTCCTCAAGGAGAAACTTGAACAGATGTCAGATAAGTTTGGATGCTCTCAGGCTGAAGTGGTCAGAATAGCCTTAATGAAACTCTGGGAGGCTGAGAAATGAGCAGGCCTGAGTTTTCCAGAGACTATAGGACTTATGGGGAATGGCTCAAAGTGCAACAGAGAGATTCCAGATATGCAAAGGAGATCATCAGAAAGCATGAGAGATTTCCAGATAAGAGCCTGAACCAACTGAGAAATCTGAAGGTAAGTGATTATAACCTGAGCCAAACAGCTTGGCAAAGCCTGACTTCCCAACAGAAGAGTGATAGAAATCTATCACTTGAAATCTTGAGATCAGTCAGGAAGGGAGAGTCATTAACTCAGGTATTGGAGAAAAGAGGACTCAGAAGAGAATTTGTATTGAAGACTCTGGGCAATCAGTTTCAAAAGTCTAATGGAAAATGGATTGCACACAAGACTGATAGCCTTGAAGCTGAAATGAGGTTTACTTCAAAGGATGAAGTCAGAACTATTGTAACAACCTCCTCTAAAGACAGAAGTAGGATTGCAAAGTACTTTAATGATGTTCAGAAGGCTTTGAAGAACAATGATGATTCTGCTCTTAGGAAATACAAGACTCTAAAGATCATTGATGCAAAAGGTAAAGAGCATCAGTTTGAAACAGACCTTGATAGGCTGTATGAGATAGAGGAAGCTCAGGAAGAACCCGAATTTCAGGAGATTTATCAAAGTTAAGGAGTGGATACTATGGATAAAACAGAATACCATAATAGCATTAAACAACAACAGAGGCAAGGAACCACAGTTCTTTGCTGTAATGCTTGCGGAGAAGATGATTCCTCAGTAATTGAAATACATCATATCTTTGGCAGAAAAAACTCCCAAAAGACAGTACCTTTATGCAAAAACTGTCATGCAAAGATTACATGTCAACAAAATAAACTTGCACCAAAGATAAGAGCTTCAAACGCTTCCAAAGAGGATAATGCAAGATTTGTTTTTATTTCAATGGGAGGAATCTTGAGAGTAATAGGAGATCAGTTAGTTTACTATGGGCATAATGGTGATTTTAGTGAGTAAGATTGCTGTAAGGGGATATACTCAGAAGAGTAGGGAATTTTCAGGTAATCCCTATTTTACTCCAAAGGATATTCCTATAAGAAAGGATATTCCTAGAAAGGATATTCCTATAAGACATGACAGGGTATTAGTCTTTGATACTGAAACTACTATAGATACGTATCAGAATCTTAAAATAGGGTACTTTCAAATCTATCAGGATGGCTATATTCAGCATGAAGGGCTATTCTATAATCCCTATACCCTATCCGGTAATGAAAAGAATCCCTATATCTTATCCGATAATGAACAGAAAATCTGTTTTATCTATAGTTCTAGATACGATTTAGCTATTTATACCCTTAATGAGTTTATAGATAATGTATTCTATCCAGAGGTATATACCCTAAAAACGTTATGTATTGGCTTTAATTTACCTTTTGATGTATCTAGATTAGCTAAGGGTATGGGTATATCCAGAGCTAAGAATAAAGGAGGATTTACCTTTACTCTGTCAGGGAATATATTTAGTCCCCCTATTATCATCAAAAAAATAGGAGATGCCCATACTTTCAAGTTCACCACTACTAAAGTGAATACGGGAGAAGATTATTTTTCAGGATATTTCCTTGATGTTCAAACTTTAGCCGAAGTTCTCCTTCAATCAAAGCGTATTTCCCTTGAAAAAGCAGGAGAAAAACTCAATACAAGCACACAGAAAATGAAAAATATCGAGCATGGAAGGGTAACAGAGAGATATATTGATTACTTGATTACTGATGTTGAAACAACCTTTGAGGTATATCAAAAGCTAATTACTGAACTTGATACTTATCAAATAGATATCCCACTAACCAAGATATACAGCTCTGCATCTATTGGCAAATATGCATTGAAGCAGTTAGGAATAAAACCATTCCTTGAATTAAATCCCGATTTCTCTCCTGAGATGCTTGGAAACATCATGACCTCTTATTATGGAGGAAGGTGTGAATGCACGATTAGGAAAGTTCCAACAAAAGTAACAACTCTTGATTTCACAAGCATGTATCCAACCATTGCTATGGAAATGGATCTCTGGAAGTTCATTATTGCTGAATCTATTGAAATGAAAGTTGTTACTGATGAAATCAAGGAGATGCTCTCAAAAGTAAACCTTGATTATCTTCAAAATAAGAATAACTGGAAGGACTTTGTTGTAATGGTTAAGTTGCAACCAAAAGATGATATTTTACCTGCGAGGAAAGATTACAAAGGCTCTGGAACAGGCTATAATGTAGGAATCAACTATCTCAGCTCTAATTCTGAATTATGGTATGCTTTACCTGATGTTATAGGCTCTGTTCTCCTTACTGGGAAAGTACCTGAGGTTGTGGAAGCAATCAGGTTTATTCCAAAGGGCACTCAGAAGGGTTTAAAGAGCTCTAAGATTCTCGGAATTGATATTAATCCTGAAAAGGTCAATCTTGTTCAGGTACTTGTTGAAGAAAGACAGAAAATTAAGATGAAGGATGTTAATAAAGAAAGTCCAGAGCATCAACAACTAAAGAGCAGAGCCCAAGCTATCAAGATTCTTGTTAATGCAATGAGCTATGGAATATTTATTGAGCTAAACCCCGAAGATAAGAAAAGTACTATTCAAGTTTATGGCTTAGATAGTTTTGAAACCTCAGAGAATAGATATGAGAAAGCAGGTAATTTTTATCATCCTTTGCTTGCCGTTATGATTACTTCAGGTTCTAAGTTATTCTTGGCTATGGCAGAAGCAAAAACCAAAGAGTTTGGTTCTGTTCATGCATATATGGATACTGATTCTATCTTTGTTCCTCCTGAACATGCACAGGAGATTATAGACTATTTTCAACCATTAAATCCATACAGCCTTGACATTGCTTTATTGAAGGCTGAAAAAGTGGATATGTGGTTTTATGGTATATCCTCAAAACGTTATCCTCTGTATAAATTCAGGAAAAACAAAATCATTTTCAAAGATTTCAAACTTCATGGATTAGGGCATTTAACAAATCCATTCTCAAAAGATGGAGGAGGAGACTGGCATGAGGAAATATGGGAAGATCTCCTTAAGTTGCACTATGGGATAATTACAGAACTTGATATTGAAGAGAAATACTCTAATCTTTATGCAATCTCAAGGCTTACTGTTAGTACTCCTAATGTATGGAGCAGGTTTAAGACTCTTAATAAAGGGAAAGTATGGGAAGAGCAGATCAAGCCTTCAAATTTCTATCTTGTAGGATTTCAGACAACAGAAGAGAACGGGAAAGCTGTCAAGCCTTTAGCACCTTTTACAACTGATTATCAAAAGATCGTTCATGAGCCTTTTATTGATTATGGGACAGGAGAGATTAAGCACGGTTCTCATCATTTCAAGCAATTAAGCAGGACAATAATAGAATATGCCAATCATTCTGAGTCTAAGTTTTATGGTGATATTGGAGTATTAGAAAGAAAGCATGTTAAGGCTGATTCTGTTATTCTCATTGGGAAAGAAGCCAATAATATTGATGAGCAGGCTCTTGATGTAAAGAAGGCTCAAGAGTTCATCAACAAGCAAGAGATTATGAAGAGGATTCTCAACATGTCCCAAACAGAAGCTGAAGCCCAGGGGATTTCTAGGAGCAGGTTTCAGGGAATCAAGCAGAGAATAAGGGATAACGGAGATATTAATTTGAATACTCCGGCTGTGAGAAGATTAGTAGAGTAACTATTTTTAACAAAATTTATATTCTCGGAAGTGTAACTATATAAATAAAAAGGACGTGTTTAGTAAAATGGATTTGAAAAGTGATGACTTCTTGCATAATCAAGAAAAATCAGTGTTTAATGAGACTGATTCACTAATTGCAAAAGTTTGCGATCAATTTAATCTTAAAGACACAATAATACAATTATCTAAAAAAACACCTCTTCAAGTAACAAGCAAGTTTATCGATGCGACCATCTTGTTTATCTTTCTCTGTATTGTTTTCTCTGAAGCAGAGGTCTTAAAACTTGAGTATTCGTTTCCTATGGTAGTGTTAGCAGTAATAGGTTTTTCAGCCATTATGGAAGCATTTTATGTTAATACATCACTTTTAAAAAGATATATCGGCAGGGATGCCAATGTTAAACGCTTTTTAGATAAAATGCCTACGTTATCACCCGGACAGATTAGAGGTGAGATAAAGAACTTAAGATTTTCCTCTAGGTGTATTAATTATTTTCTAAGTCACATCAAATATGAAAAAAATGAATATCCTCCCTATGTTATTGAAAATATTTTAGTCACTCATATTTTGAGTAAAGAAAATTTAGACTTATTGTTTAGCCCAGCTATTTTGAAAAGCATATTGCCGGAGGTAATAATTACTGTTTTATCTCAATATAAAAACTGCTTAACATATGAACATGTTTTGAATACATATGAGCAATTCAAAAATAATGATTCTGTTTTACGAGTTTTAGTTGCTACTCAAAGTAATTCATACTTACTTAAAGAATCTTCTATTGATGATACTCGATTAACTGACTATTACACCAATTATCAATTAAAGAAAAAACATATTGATTGGAAACTAAAAATAATACCCCTAAAAATATTTATGCCAGTTGAAAAAGGGCTTTTTTATTCATTTTCAATACTCTTTGTCATGTTTTATGTTTATGGGGATTTTATTTATGGATCTGGCATTCCAACACCTTTTAAACTACTTGAATATATTGCAATTTTCATCGGTTCTATGTTTTTAGGGGCGCTATTTGCATATGGTTTGATAGGAGGAATTTTTACAAAAATAAGCAATCAATATAATCAATATTTAGTCAAAAAAGTTTTAGAGTGATGCACTTTTGTTAGACGACCATTCAACACTATTACACTAATTACTAATGTATTATTTTTTTAATAGGTTGTTTTTTTCTTGCTTTTTTGATTACAAATACTTAAATATCTTTTGTTAAGAGTTCCGTTTTTTCTTGTTAACTATATCCCAATGGGAATGTGCGGGGTAATAGGTATCCTGAGAAATAGATACTCAAAAATTAATTAAGTTCATTGACTTGTAAATTTTATCAATAGTGAATATTCTAATCATATTTGGATAAGTATAGAATAATTAAGGATAGTAAAAAGGGAATACTTACATTCCCAATAACTTCCCTTTTTGCGAAATAAACTCGTCTTCCGTAATAATTCCTTGATCTTTCAAATCTGCGAGTTTTTTGATTTGATCCGCAATATCAATATTTTGATATATAGAAGGACCTGAAATGTTTTGTTTACCATTGTTGATGTGTTCTATTATGATGTCAGAGGCTTGTTTTGCAAAAAACTTTAGGACTTTTACTTTAAATTCAACATTTGTAGTAGTTATAGTTATTTTTCCTAAAATATTATCAAAACCAATTTTTCCAGGTTTTCCCCATTTACCCGGATCTTCAAAAGTTACGCTGCTAATATTAGGATATTCAATTGCAGTAAACCCACTTGAAGTATCTAAAAATAAACCTCCTTTAATAGCTAGAATCCTTTTGTCTGTTAATACAAGCATATTCTTCTTACCATCAAAAAGATTTTCCCAATGAGCATATAGAGCACATTCAATTTTTTCATCTGATTGCAAATATTTGAGTATAATTTCTTGCTCTTTTGCTTTGATTGTATTGTCTGTTAGTCCCAAATCTAATGAAACCTCTTCTTTTTTCTTAGATTTTTTAAATAATCCTATCATTTAGTTATCTCCATAATTAATTTATTAGTTGTAGATAGGGTAAATCAGTATATATAAATAAGTGTTTATTAATGTTGGAAATTATAAACTAATAAAAAGAAGGTCTAACTCATGACAATAGGAAGAACAATTTCAATTTATCTACCAGATGCCAACCCGCAAGGAACAACTAATCTTCTGGATTGATTCATACTTATTTTTCCTGAAGATTTCCTTCAAAATCTATTTTTAAGGTGCCTTTCTTAGCAACTTTCCAAAGGGCATATGGTCCGTTATATCGAGAGACACCCTCCCCTAAAGCAATTTCATACCCCATTTTAGAAACTTGATGCAAATAGTTCATGACAATTTTTTCAAATACTTCTTTTGGATTATAATCTACCCAGTCAGCTGATATCCAAAGTTTGTTTTTACCTACAATTTTATGACAATCATCACATAAGGTAATTAGATTCTCAACTTCATGTGATTGAGATTCTTTGAATGGAATTATATGATGAACTTGCAAATTATCTGCTGATTCACAAACTTGGCATTTCTTGCCATCTCTCTCTAAAACTATGTCCCGTTGCTTAATCCATGCTTTATTGTTTGCTTTTGCTCTTGCTTTTGATCTATTTTTTCTTTGATATTTCTTAAAATTATCATATTCTTCCTGAGCTTTGTCTTTTGAAATCATCCCTAATTCATGATATCTAAATGGAATGCCACCCGCAGACTGAACAAGAGCGTACTTCCCTTTTGCTTTTATCTTCCTATAGTCATTGATTTCTTTTGCAACTTCTTCGAAATCCAAGCAGCTTTTGAAACTTTCTTTATAGATTTTAACCTCATTCTCATCCATTTAATCGCCCCTTTTTTCTTTATCTGGTTTTCTTGATAATTTCTTCAGCTGCAGACCACATACCTCTGATAAACTCTGAATTAATTTTGATGCCTTTTTCTTCCATGAAGGGTTCAATTTCATCTGCAAATCTTCTTAAATAATCAAGGAAATCTTCTTGTTCATAGGGTTTAGTAGGCTCAAAATTAGCAATATATTCGAGGTCACTAAAATCTATTTTTTCTATTCTATTTATGAAAAAATCAAATCCTTTCTTAAATTCAAGACTCTTCTTAGATTGTACAGCCTCCACGGCTGCTTCTAATTTGTTAGAACTTCTCTGATTTATATAGTTTTCAATGCAAATGCGAGTGACAGCGGACCAATTAACTTCTCTGAACTCATCCATTTTTGCTGAAAGTTCTTCTGAAATTCCAACTGTTATATTCTTAACCATATTATCACTAAATACTGTATATTCTGTGTAATAATAAAGTTTTCTGTATAAAATGTGGTACTTCATGTTTTCTCTATTTCAAATAATTGCATCATCGTGTATTTCTAGTGATACATAGATAAAAAATAAATTAATAAGGGTGTAAACAAATAGAACGTTTAATATATTCTCACAAAGATTAACCCAAAGATCATGGCAAAATATGACTTCTTCTCGGATTTGTTAGCAAGTCTATTCAATAACCCAATAGGTTTCTTAGTGTCGTTCATCATGTTAGCAGTTCCATCAGGAACGTTTTTATGGCTTTTAATAGGAGGCACTGTTGCTGAAAATACCGGGCATGGGATAACAGGTGGGTTACTATTGCTTGTTTATAGTGCCTATGATAAAATAACCCTATTCATATTTGAAACATTTATTGATTTAGTTGTTCGTGCTGTTGTTATCGTTATTGTCATTACATCCATATTAGGCGTAATTACATCTATTTTAGCAGCATTTGGAATAAAAAAATAAAAAAATAATTGCTCGTTATAAGTATAAATATTCAAGCAACCTCTTTCTTGCAGGAGTGAACAAACTCAATGATGCAATTTTGAATAAAACGTTAGTTTCCGAATAGTGTTCTTATGTATGAAAGTGCTTCTATTAGCACTGGAGTTTTAGCTACATTCTTAAGTAATATGCCACTTTCTTGAATCAGATTTCCGATTAAAGAGATATTAGAGTTTACTTTCTTTGTTTCATCCAACGCTTCTTTTATTTTGGTTTTAATTTGCGACTTTTCGTTTGCATTTGCATCTAAATTGTCTACATTTTCAATTATTGTATTTAGCTTACCAATAAGTTCTTGTTTCTGTTCATCATTCAAATTTATTTGTGTTACTTTTGAGTGTGACACAGACGCGTGATCCCCTATCGCCATATTACCATAATTATTTATGTTTTGTATATTCATGCTAGTGCCAACCTTTTTATGTATTCCTTCTTTAATCAACCATACTTTCCGGATAATGTAAAATTTATAAGCTTGATTAAATTTATGGAATTCAAAACAAAAATCAAGTTTTTCATTTGCTTCAATATTCAGAATTTCACTTTTGAGGTTATCGTCAATACAAATATTGCAGTGACCCCCATTTTTAATATCTATTTCTCTATTGAAAATTGACTTATTCTTATAATAAATACCAAAATTACAGTTTTCTAAAGATCCATAACCTTCATTTTGTAAATCTATTTTTCCGTCTTCAACTACGACATTTCTAATCAATGGAAAAAACAAATACCCATATTTCTCAAAAATAAGTTCATCATAGCGATTTGGATTCAAAATAATCTCTAATAAATAATGTTCAGAATTATCTTGTGTATAAGTCATGTTCATTATATCGCAAATGTTTGATTTTGTATAACATTGATATACACTGTTTAACTTTGAAATGGTAAGGCAGAGTTCAATATTGCTTAAATCAGATGATTGATAGAGTAAAGACTGCATGTACTTGTCATTCAACAAATCCAAAATATCAACCTTGTTTTTTCCTAAAAAATCAATAGGGATAATTAATTTAGAATTGATTCCAATAAAAATATTTGCAGGTGAGTCCACTTTAAAAGTAGATATATCAACTTCATCAGTTAGCCTATTCTGAATTATAATCCATAAGCAGTTATTAAATAACTGTTTCCAAGCGTTATTATCTCCATTATTTAATAACAAGATAACTTTTCCATCACATTCTTTTTTAATCAGCCTGAGAGCAGATTCTAGAAAAAAGTACGATAAACAAATAGTTGAGTTTTTAATAGTCCAGTTCATTAATCGTAAAAAAAACTCAAAATCTCTTGTTGCTAAAGTTTGGACATTATCTAGAGTTAAAGATTTGCATGTGTAATCAAAATTATTGTTCGATATAATCTCCTCTAGTCTAAAAAGAGGAATTTCTAAATCATAACCCTTATACCTATTTTCTAAAATATGGCTAAAAATATCTGAGATTTCTTTAAGCTGATTCATCGTTAGCACCATTAAAAAATGCTAAAGGCTTTTGAAAACGACTCAATACATGTTTAGCCGGTATGTTATACAGGTCTTTGTTAATTATATCGTCATATATAATTCTTGCAAATTCATAAAACCTAATTTCTATTTCTTCATCAGAATTCAAATCAATCCAAGAAAGAGTGGGAATTTCTAATTCTATCTTTCCATTAATGTCCACTGTAAATTTTATTGCATATTCTTTACTTAAATCATCATGTGTTGATACAACACTGGATTTGAAGCTTGTGATTATAATATCCTCAGTGTCCTTTAAATCCCGTATTTTTTCAGCATCTAGATTCAATATATTTTTTGGTACTGATTTATACTGCGCTTGTTGTGTATTTCCAAAATCGGGATCTTTTAAAGGATTAAAACTAATATCAACCAACCTATCTTGGAATTTCTCAAAACATAATTTTCTAAATTCTGTTTCGTTGAATGCTAATTGCTTTGGTAAAGATGATGACAAGAAATATTTGTATTGGGAGAAAATAAGCTCTTTTTGAATGTTTCCTCCATTAAATACAAGTAAATTAAGTTTGTTATCTTCGTCTGGAAAATTATCTACATGAGTAGTAGAAGTGATTATGTTCTTAATCTTAAAAGCATTTCTAGACAAATACTCATTTGTTTTGGAGTCAAATTTCGCACTGACATGTCGTCTATCTCCCATACCAGCAAACAAAAGATGAACGCTTTTATGGAGATCTTTCACGTCTATACAACCAAAATCACGCCCTATCTTAAGTAGATGGGTTTTGAAATGTTGATTTATTTTTATTGAATCAAACTGATAATTTGTTTCATACCTTATGATGGATAACCTTGAATGTGCGTTGATATCAGTCGATGAAGTATCATACTCCCAATCAAAAGGTAAGTTAGCATCAAAAGTCATATGAACTCAACATATTATATTTTTATAACATAATGACTTCTTCCAATAAAAACATTAGTCCGTCTATATAAGTACTTATTCTATCGTTTGTCTTGTCGCTTTGTCCTTCGTGTCTGTCTCTTGTCTGTCTCCTACATTTGTCTCCTGAATTAACACCCAAAGAGACAAAAACGATAGCTAAAAGACACCAAAATTAGCCATTTGCAACAAGCTTTTCCCACTTTTCCAAGCGTTCTCTATTATGAGCATTAAGTGTAAAAGGCTTGTCAGCATTCGCATTTTGCTTCATATAATGCAAAGTACCCTTCGAGAAACCTAGTTTTTTCCAATCAGTATAAGAAATACTGAGTATTTTCTGTCGTATGTCGCTTGTATCCTGTCGCTTTGTCTCATATTGTGGCTCTACGAAATCTGTCTCCTGTCTCTTACCAACTAGATACTGAGCCAATTCCCTAGTTTTCAAGAACATGACATAACTCCACATTGTCATATTTCCTTGATGACTAACCCTTTTGTTAAACCACAGGTTAATCTCTTCAGTTAGCTTCTTAGCTCCACTTGGTCTTAGCCTCAGTGAATAATTCTCTGTCCTAATGAAATCCTTGGTTTCCATTTTCTCTGATTCTATCAGGCTAATCACTGCAAAATCAACAAGGAAACGGTAAGGCTCTTGCAGATCATAAGCCAAACTATTCTTGCTAGTTGTCATTTCATGCAGAAAACCTACATGAGGATCTAGGCCCACAGCGTTAATGGCCCTTAGGCCCTCTGCCTCTAGCAAAGCGTAGCCGTAGTTAAGCATAGCGTTTACCATGTCCCCTGCGCCTGTGGCTCTCCGGCTTGAGTCAATTCTTGATTCAAAATCGTATTTTTCAGGAATAGCTTTTGAGAACTCGTTCCAGTACTTGTAGACAACTCCGCCCTCAACACCCATTATCTCTTTGATGGATTTTGCCTTCTTCAGTTTCTCAAAGTCCTCAGTTAAATTATAGTCGATTTCAGGATATCGTTGTTTGAGATAATCTAGTACTACAAGCGTTTTATCAAATTTAGCTTCAATGAAGTTCTTTGCTATCTTGACTCTTGCTTTTTCATCTTCAAATACACGGTATTGAGCAAACTTTGTTTTGACATTAGTGCTCTCAGGCGGGAGCATTGTTGTCAATAATTTCCCATCCCAGTTGAGTATTGAAATCTGGACATTATGCTTTATCAGCCATCTTATTGCATCAAGTGTAAGGTTCCCGTTCTGACCATAGATGATTACGCTATCAATGTCCATTCTCTTTGGAGAAAACACATACACTTCAGGGTCTTCAGTTGCCGAGGATCTTCCATCCTTGATATGGAGTTTAGCCCCACTCACTCTAATATCAATGCCATGCCCATTTAGTAAAAGGAATTTCATTTAAGATCAGTCCTCAGAGTATTAACATTTCCATCAATCACCGCTATATCTATGCCCCGTCTTGCCTGATCCCTTATTTGAGAAAGAACTTTGGCATTTTTGTGCTTACCTTCATTTCTCAACTCAATTTCAAGGTTGAAAAGCTTCGTCCTATTCTTTTCGATTAACTTAGCAGCATATAGTTTATCATACTCGTCTTTTACATCTGCAAAGTTTTCCATTGTCTTGACATCTTCGATTAGTTGTTCAATTACAGTCTCATCATTATACTTGCAAAGTAAGGCAATAATATTCCCTCGAAGAACAGGACGTTGTTGAGACATAGGTGGTATATTTTTCAAAAGCGATCTCAACTTGGTAAGCATTAAGTTGATGTCGCTTGGTTGAATATTTTTATCCACAATATAGTGGTGAATAACTACCATTAGTTGATATGATAATTCAAGGTTTTTTTCACTAAGATTTTTAACTAAAATATCTAATTGCAAGGGTTCTAAAATGTAATAATTTTTATAAGTATCCATCTCCCCTAAAGCAGCTATTTTAGCTTCAGAATCATCATCACCAAAGAATTTAAAGATAGCATCAATATGCTTTTTTATTTCTGTATTCTCCTTTAGCAAAAAGTACTTTTCACGATAATCTGTTGGACTGATACCATATTTTGTAACTTGTGTGGAAGACAATTTTTCTATGAATCCAGCTTCTTTCAAGTCCTCTAAGTGTCGAACAATTGCTCTGTCGCTGCGGTCACCTCTAAAGGCATCTAAAATATCCGCCCTCTTTACAATTCCATAGCTAGAGAGGTATTCTTTCAAACTTTCGTCTAAGTCTTTGCTTTTTCTTTGTTTACTCATATGAACACCTCTGTTTTTTTATAAATGTTCTTTTTTCTAAATAATAGACATATTTCTCTAAGTATATGTTAATAATTCTTATTTATATGACAACTAACATCAAATTAGATGTCATATTGTAGGTCAAATTTGAATATAAAACATGCGGTTGTTTTAGATATTGGTGAGAAAAATACCATCATTAAACAGATTGACAATAACATTGGCTCCCTATTACAGGGAGAAACTTGAATTGATGTCGGACTTTTTGGGTTGTTCCCAGGCCGAAGTTGTCAGAATTGCATTACTGAAATTTTGGGAGGAAGAGAGATGAGTAGGCCAAGTTTCTCTAAGGACTGCAGGACCTATGGAGAATGGTTGAAAGCTCAACCAAGAGACACTAAGTATGCAAAGGAGATCATGAGGAAACACCAGATGTTTCCAGACAAGAGCCTGAATCAATTAAGAAACCTCAGGATCAGTGATTATGATCTTAGTAAAGCAGGATGGCAAACTTTGACAGCTCAGCAAAAGGCCGAGAGGCACCAATCTTTCCAAATTTTGAGAGCTATGAGAAAAGGTGCAAGTCTTAGCAAGATGACAGAAAAGCTTGGGATAATCAATAAAGATGCGATCAAACTGCTTGGACGTAACCTGTACAAAGAGAATGGAAAATGGAAGGTCACAAAAACGGATAGTCTTGAAGCTGAAATGAGGTTCTATGATCGAAATGCAGGTCATACAACGATAGTAACGATAAGTTCCAAAGACCGCTATTTGATTAGTGAGTATTTTGACGCGGTAGATAAAACACTGAAAGATGGCGATACATCTCGATTAAAGAAATTCGATAATATCAAGTTTGTGGATAGTGCAGGCAATGAACATTCATTTGAAACACGGCTAGAACGGCTTTACGAGATTGAAGAAGCACAGGTTGAACCTGAAACTCAGGAAAGATATGTACATTGAGGAGTGGTGACTATGAACAAAGAGACAACAAAAAGAAGTATAAAAAGACAAAAAATGGAAGGACAAACATCACTAAAATGCATTGAATGTGCTGAAGATGATTCTAGAGTAATAGAATTACATCATGTATATGGAAGAAACAATTCGGAAAAGATTGTTCCATTATGCAAGAATTGTCATTTTAAAATTACAAAAGAACAAAACAAATTACCTCGTAGTGTAAGATCAAGTGCTTCATCTCGTGAAGAAAACATTCGATTTATACTGGTTTCCGTTGGTGCGTTGCTTGAAGATATTGGTAAACAACTTCGTATGATAGGAATGGAGGTTGATCTAATATGAGTAAGATCGCTGTTAGGGGATACACAGTCAAACCAAACAATTCCCAAAATAATAACTCATACAGTAACGACCATCCTTTGAAACATGGACATGTTTTTGTTTTTGATACTGAAACTACAACAGATCAGTATCAAAATATGAAGGTTGGCTTTTTCCAGACATATCATGACGGTCATATTCAGGATGAAGGTCTTTTTTATGATCCTCTCATGCTCAACGAGAAAGAAACGAAGATCCTTCAGGACTATTCCAAAGAGCAGAGAATAGAATTATACACGGCTGAAGAGTTCGTTGATACTGTTTTCTACCCAGAGGTATTTGATCAAAAAACTCTTTGTGTTGGTTTCAACCTTGCATTTGACATAAGCAGACTGGCAAAGTATGGGAATAATTCAAAAGCAAAAAATAGAGGAGGATTCACACTCACTCTTTCAGATAACAGGTTCAAACCTCCTATTGTTATCAAGAAGCTTGGTGCAAGTAACAGCTTCAAGTTCACAACAACAAAGTACAACACAGGAACAGATTATTTCTCTGGTTATTTTCTTGATGCTCATACATTAGGTACAGTCTTGCTTCAACAAAATCGATTAAAACTTGCAGACGCCTGTGAATTGCTTGATACAAAGCACAAGAAGATGAAGGATATTAAACACGGTACTATCACCAAGAAGTATCTTGATTATCTGATAAGAGATGTTGAAAGTACTTTTGATGTATATGAGGGATTGACCAAAGAACTTGATCTTTACAATATTAGTATTCCTCCTACCAAAATATACAGCTCTGCTTCCCTTGGAAAATACGCTTTGAAGCAGTTGGGAATTAAACCCCTAAGTGAGCAGAATTTTGATTTTCCTGATCACATAAAAGGGCAAATAATGACTTCATATTATGGTGGTAGGTGTGAGTGCAAAAACAGGAAAGTTCCAACAAAGGTAACAACTCTTGATTTTACCAGCATGTATCCAACCGTTACAATGGTAATGGGTTTATGGAAGCTCATGATTGCGGATATCATTGAAACGGAGGATGTAACAGGGGAAATTAGAGAGTTACTAGAAATAATAAATCTTCAATATCTACAAAGTGAGGGAAACTGGAAAGACTTTGTTGTAATGGTTAAACTTCGTCCAGATGAAGATATATTGCCTACAAGAATGGATTACAAAGGGGATAATGGATCATTTAACGTTGGGGTCAATTATCTGTCTTCTAACCATAAACTATGGTATGCATTACCTGATGTCATAGCTTCCGTTCTTCTCACTGGCACAGTACCAGAGATAATTGAAGCTGTTAGATTTGTTCCAGTAGGCATTCAGGAAGGATTAAGAGAATCACAGATACTTGGAATTGACATTGATCCTGAATTGGATAATCTTGTTCAGGTGCTTGTAGAAGAGAGGCAGAAGATCAAGATTCAAATGAAAGAGTTTGATCAAGAAAGCCAAGAATATCAACATCTAGACAGTAGATCACAGGCTATCAAAATCCTTGTTAATGCCATGAGTTATGGAATCTTCATTGAGCTCAATCCAGAGGATAGGAAAAGTGATATTGAGGTTTATGGGCTTGATTCTTTCAATACATCACAGAACAGATATGAAAAGCCAGGTAACTTCTATCATCCCCTATTGGCTGTTATGATTACTTCTGGATCAAAGCTGTTCTTAGCTATGGCAGAAGCTAAGGTGAAGGAATTAGGAGCTACACACGCTTATATGGATACAGATTCAATTTTTGTTCCTCCTGAGCATGCTCAGCATATCATAGATTATTTTCAGCCGCTAAACCCTTACAACCTTGATATTGCTTTGCTGAAACCTGAAAAAGTGGATTATTGGTTTTTTGGGATTTCATCAAAACGTTATCCTCTGTATAAATTCAGGAAAAACAAAATCATTTTCAAAGATTTCAAACTTCATGGATTAGGGCATTTAACAAATCCATTCTCAAAAGATGGAGGAGGAGACTGGCATGAGGAAATATGGGATGATTTACTGCAATTTCATTATGGTATGATCAGTTCCAGAGATATTGAAGAGAAATATGCAAACATGTATGCTATTTCAAAGCTTTCTGTTAGTACTCCCAATGTATGGAACAGGTTCAAGAAGCTCAATAAAGGTAAACCTTGGAAAGAGCAAATAAAGCCTTTCAATTTCTGTCTGGTTGGATTTCAGGCAGTTGAAGAGAATGGTAGGGCAATAAAACCTCTTGCTGCCTATTGTGACAATCCGCAAACAATTGTTCATGACCCATTCGTAGACTATGAAACAGGAGAAGTCATGCAAGGCTCACACTATTTCAAGTCGTTGAGTAAAACCATATTGCAGTATGCAGAGCACCCTGAACATAAGTTTGAGGGTGATATCGGGATTCTGGAAAGGAGGCATGTTTATGCAGATAGTATCCTTTACATTGGCAAAGAAGCCAACAACATTGATGAAGAAGAGTTAGAGCTTCAGAGAGCCCAGATTTTTATTGATGAGGAATCTATCAAGCAGAAAATATTGGAACTAACCCCTGAAACAGGTAGGAAGGTTGGCATTGCCTACAGAGGCACTCTGAAGAGGATACAGGATACAATCAGGCTAACCGGAGACATCAACATGAATGCTAAATTCATGAGAAAACTTGCGGATAAGCTCATGTGAGAGCTTATTCCTCTTTTTTATTTTTTACTCAAAATTGATTATCAAAGGCATGTGATCACTGTAAGAAATCCACTCATCATGTGTACCGATAGAAACACTATTGGTCCTAGAAATAACGTCATCAGAAGCAAATATGTAATCTATATGATATTGTTTATCTTTATGTTTTGTAAAATACAATGTTGGCTGCTCAGTTTCACTTCCAAATTCAATGTTACTGTGGGTATGATAAGCACTGTAAATATTGTACTGACCTAACAAATCAACAACATCTATGAAGTTAATATGATCTGGGTTCTTAGATTTCTTATCCCAAAAAACACTAGAATTGAAGTCTCCTACAACAATTGTATTGGATTCTAATAGGTCTTTATAGTAATTCAATGAGTCCCAAATTTGAGTAACATACCTACCTTTTGAATCTGGCTTTGACCATATAGCAATCAAATTCAATTCATTCATATCTTTTAGGTTTGTTACTTTGACCGGAATAGCATATCTGTATTTTTTAGAATAAGACGAGTGCATATCTATAATGATATTGTTAAAACTGAAAATGCCCAATCCCATGTTTTCATTGTCCCCACCCCATATTGCTTCATGATAAAATTGATTACCATATTTTGTAGGTTTTTCACATTCGGGAACAATTAATAAATCAGGATTATAAGGCAAGATTTGATTGATTTTATTTCGAAGTGCCCTATTGCAATTCCAAGTTATAATTTTCATTATAAAAAAAAGTAGTATTGGTAGTATAAATTATTATTGGATTTAATCCTCTTTTTCTTTTTTCCTTATGACATCATCAAGTGTTTTGATATTTCCGCCATCTTGAACTCTCCATTCTGCCCATCCGTTAGCGGTTCTAGCTAGTACAACGGAAGCAGCCATAGAAGGTGAAGAAAAAGTAAAGTCTTCCTGAAAAACATAAACACCATTTTCTTCTTTAAGTATACCTTTGTCTACAAGGTTAGCTCTAAAGGTTTTGATACTTTGTTGAATAGAGGGAGTCTCTTTTACATTTGACTTTGATCCTTTATTGACAATGAATCCTTCTTCTGTATATTCACCCACTGCATCAGCATCTTTGCTTTTGCAAAAGTACATGTTTCTCTTGCTACGTTTTACCTGCTCGAAAATAGGATAGCCAAGAGTAGCCATTATAATCTTCAATTCATCAAAGAAACGTAAAACAAAGTCTCTATCTTGATCTGTTAAAGAAGATCTGGTAGGGGTATTACAGTTTTCCAGAGCACATTTATTGATTAATTTAGCCTGCTCACATGCGTGATTTTCAAGATACTTAATATGGGCTTTGTTCAGATTATTCTTTTCTGAGACAAAGCATATGGCCTGATTCCAGAAATCTTTCTCTTTGTTGTGCTTGTTAAGTCTGGTTAAAAGTACTTCAGATTCGCCAATATACACCTGAGGCTTCCCAACTTCATCTTTTTCACCTATCAGAAAATAAATACCTGGTTGTTCAAGTTCTGATCTGCTTGAAGCCTCATCTAATTTAGCTCTAGGAATGGAAACAGCTTTGACAATAGAATCAAAGAACTCGCATATTTTTACTCCCTGTGGGTTGGCATCTGGTAGGTAAATTGAAATTGTTCTTCCTATTGTCATCACTTTTGCCTCTCTTATACCTCGTTTACTGAATCCACTTAATGAAATTGTCTTTTAATACGGATTTTATTTTTTCGTTTTTAGAATTGTCAATTGGATCGTTAAATACGCGATTTTTTCTTGACTGATGATAAATTGGCAATATATCGATACCATCAATTATGTCACTTCTAATTTTTACTTCACGGACTAAATCGGTAAAGTTTTCTGATTTTTCATATAGCTGTGGGAATAAGCTTGTGGCAGCTCCTCCCATTAGAATAATTGCATTTATACTATCAATTTTTAGTAGTCTATCCAACCATTGCCCTAAACATTTTTCACTTTGTTTATTACTGGGAAGCCTATCTTGTCTTGTAAATATACCTGTTTTTTTGCTTTGAGATATCCTATACCAAGGGTAGCAATTACATGCATGAATCCAAAAAACATGTTCTTTAAAAGTATCAAGATCTTTTGCAGACAAACCAAAAGCTGGCAATAAGGAATCTATCAAAAAGTTATTTTCAATTGTTACAAGCCCTCCATCAGGAGAATTGCTAGTTTTCCCGTTTAACCAAGCTTGTAATGAAGGTGCTTGACTGATGAGAAGTATTTTTGGATTTTCAGGACCATGAATTAATGGTTTAATAGAATCTACTTCATCTTTAGACCATTTTTTATTGTTGTACTCAACCTCATCGTACAAATTAGGTTCAAGAAGCTCAATAAAGGTAAACCTTGGAAAGAGCAAATAAAGCCTTTCAATTTCTGTCTGGTTGGATTTCAGGCAGTTGAAGAGAATGGTAGGGCAATAAAACCTCTTGCTGCCTATTGTGACAATCCGCAAACAATTGTTCATGACCCATTCGTAGACTATGAAACAGGAGAAGTCATGCAAGGCTCACACTATTTCAAGTCGTTGAGTAAAACCATATTGCAGTATGCAGAGCACCCTGAACATAAGTTTGAGGGTGATATCGGGATTCTGGAAAGGAGGCATGTTTATGCAGATAGTATCCTTTACATTGGCAAAGAAGCCAACAACATTGATGAAGAAGAGTTAGAGCTTCAGAGAGCCCAGATTTTTATTGATGAGGAATCTATCAAGCAGAAAATATTGGAACTAACCCCTGAAACAGGTAGGAAGGTTGGCATTGCCTACAGAGGCACTCTGAAGAGGATACAGGATACAATCAGGCTAACCGGAGACATCAACATGAATGCTAAATTCATGAGAAAACTTGCGGATAAGCTCATGTGAGAGCTTATTCCTCTTTTTTATTTTTTACTCAAAATTGATTATCAAAGGCATGTGATCACTGTAAGAAATCCACTCATCATGTGTACCGATAGAAACACTATTGGTCCTAGAAATAACGTCATCAGAAGCAAATATGTAATCTATATGATATTGTTTATCTTTATGTTTTGTAAAATACAATGTTGGCTGCTCAGTTTCACTTCCAAATTCAATGTTACTGTGGGTATGATAAGCACTGTAAATATTGTACTGACCTAACAAATCAACAACATCTATGAAGTTAATATGATCTGGGTTCTTAGATTTCTTATCCCAAAAAACACTAGAATTGAAGTCTCCTACAACAATTGTATTGGATTCTAATAGGTCTTTATAGTAATTCAATGAGTCCCAAATTTGAGTAACATACCTACCTTTTGAATCTGGCTTTGACCATATAGCAATCAAATTCAATTCATTCATATCTTTTAGGTTTGTTACTTTGACCGGAATAGCATATCTGTATTTTTTAGAATAAGACGAGTGCATATCTATAATGATATTGTTAAAACTGAAAATGCCCAATCCCATGTTTTCATTGTCCCCACCCCATATTGCTTCATGATAAAATTGATTACCATATTTTGTAGGTTTTTCACATTCGGGAACAATTAATAAATCAGGATTATAAGGCAAGATTTGATTGATTTTATTTCGAAGTGCCCTATTGCAATTCCAAGTTATAATTTTCATTATAAAAAAAAGTAGTATTGGTAGTATAAATTATTATTGGATTTAATCCTCTTTTTCTTTTTTCCTTATGACATCATCAAGTGTTTTGATATTTCCGCCATCTTGAACTCTCCATTCTGCCCATCCGTTAGCGGTTCTAGCTAGTACAACGGAAGCAGCCATAGAAGGTGAAGAAAAAGTAAAGTCTTCCTGAAAAACATAAACACCATTTTCTTCTTTAAGTATCCCTTTGTCTGCAAGGTTAGCTCTAAAGGTTTTGATACTTTGTTGAATAGAGGGAGTCTCTTTTACATTTGACTTTGATCCTTTATTGACAATGAATCCTTCTTCTGTATATTCACCCACTGCATCAGCATCTTTGCTTTTGCAAAAGTACATGTTTCTCTTGCTACGTTTTACCTGCTCGAAAATAGGATAGCCAAGAGTAGCCATTATAATCTTCAATTCATCAAAGAAACGTAAAACAAAGTCTCTATCTTGATCTGTTAAAGAAGATCTGGTAGGGGTATTACAGTTTTCCAGAGCACATTTATTGATTAATTTAGCCTGCTCACATGCGTGATTTTCAAGATACTTAATATGGGCTTTGTTCAGATTATTCTTTTCTGAGACAAAGCATATGGCCTGATTCCAGAAATCTTTCTCTTTGTTGTGCTTGTTAAGCCTAGTTAACAGTACTTCAGATTCGCCAATATACACCTGAGGCTTGCCAACTTCATCTTTCTCGCCTATCAGGAAATAAACGCCTGGTTGCTCAAGCTCAGATCTGTTTGAAGCATCATCTAATTTAGCTCTTGGAATAGAAACAGCTTTGACAATAGAATCAAAGAACTCGCATATTTTTACTCCCTGTGGGTTGGCATCTGGTAGGTAAATTGAAATTGTTCTTCCTATTGTCATGAATCGAGCCTCATAATAAGCATTTTTAGAGTTGAACTTGCAACCATATTATATTTATATCTATAAATAAGTTAATAATGAATTAATATGTGATTGTTTTTTGAATCAATATAGATAGAAGGAGAGAAAAATGAATAATCAAAGATACGTTGAATTCTATCGCATAGCACAAGCTGTACTTGGTGACAAGCTTGTAAAACCTATTGAAGATGATAACGAAATAATATCAGAATGGGTATCAAAAGAAGGTTGGTTAATGTTACCATTGCCCTCAGAATCATGCATGAGTGATGCAAAAAACCGTAGGGGGCCAAATATTTATGTTTCTGCCAGTGATGAAGAGATTATAATTGGGATTGCAGTAAATACTTTAGAGTCCGTATACCAGTTAAAAAACATTCTTCATGAATTCCACAACAAGGAAAAAAGCGATTTACTTCATGAAATTACCCGATTAGATGACTCTTTTTTAACAAAAGTAGAACGTAAAATAAAGGAGAAACATTTTAATCAAGCGCCTGAATATCAGAATGAAATTAAGATACAATCAAATAAGTTGAATAATGAGTCAATCAATGAGATTTTTTTAATCGTGGATAAGATTCGAGAAGATGGATTGAATTTAAAGAAATCCCGAGGTACGTCTCATCCTATTGAAACTCCTAGAATAGAACTTACAGGTACATCATTTGAAAATAATGATGAGATATTCAGAGAAAAACTCAACGCTATTAAACTTATTTTCGAAGCGTGTATTAATATTAAAACAAGGACAGAATTGAATAAAATACATAAAGAGAAAATCGTAGTCATTTGTGAAAAATGCAAAGAAATTATTCCAGAAAGTCAATATCCTCCAGGAACATTTTGTCAAAAATGTGGTTCTCTTTTAAAAAGAACTAAAATGAAGAAGATTGACGAATCATATCACTTGAGAAGTAATTAAAAGGGTAATAAATATTTTCTTTTTTAGCCCTAATAACTGTTTAAAATTCTGAGTATCTATTTTTTAGGATACCTATTACCCAATGGGAATGTGCGAGGGATGGGATTTGAACCCACGAACTCCTTCGAGAACAGATCTTAAGTCTGCCGCCTTTGACCGACTGGGCGACCCTCGCATATCGATTTTCGTTACTTCCCTATTCCTTCATTCTGTCCCAAATATTGGTAAGTCCTACACGCAGTCTCTTAAGTCCAGCGCCTTTGACCAGCTGGGCAACCCTCGCGTGATGAAAAGAACAGAGTTACTGGCCTTTGGGAATTGTAAGCCACTAATAAGAGTTAAGTTATTTAACCCTTATTCTAGTAAGTATGAAGATAACATTTCTTGGAACAGGTGTTGGGATTCCGCAGGTCGGACGGGTGCAGTCAGGGTTAATCATGGAAATTGGCGGCAGGCCCGTGCTTTTCGATTGCGGCTGCGGGGTCCTGGGGAGGATAGTGGAGGCGGGGTATGGGCATACGGACATCAATACTGTCGTGCTGACGCACCTGCATCTTGACCATGCGGGGGACTTGCTGGCACTGCTCAAGGCCAGGTGGCTCTCGGGCGCGGCAAACGCGGTGCATATATACGGGCCACAGGGGACGCAGGAGTGGTTTGGGAAGGTCATGGAATCCTACGACTATCTCCGGGGCAGGTTCGAGGTAGAGATAACCGAGCTCACTGGCGGGGAGGCATTCTCTCCTGAAGATGTTGGCGCAGAGGCCGGGGACGACTACGTGATCACATGCACGCCCACGGTTCACAGCATCCCATCACTGGCCTACCGGGTGGAGAGCAGCGGCAAGGCGGTGGTCTACACAGGCGACACAGAACCATCGGAGATGCTCTTCAGGTTTGCAGACGGTGCTGACGCACTTATTCATGAATGCTCCTTCCCGCTGGGCTTTGAGACAACCAACCATACCACGCCGGACATGCTCACCGGCATGATGCAAAAATATCCTCTTGAAGTCAGGCATCTCTACCTTGTGCATCTCTACCCTCACATGCAGGGTCATGAAGCGGAATCTGTGGAACACATCATGCGCTACTTCAAAGGTAACATCACCATCGCTTCGGACCTGATGAAGATCGAGGTATAGTCATCCAGCAGCAGTCCTTAAATTTATACAGTTCTTTACGGGGGCGGTGTATCAGCACTGCTGGCCGATGATTTAATGTTTTCAGTTTCAAAGCCTACCGGTAAAAAAAGTATGACGGGCTTTTGACACAGACAGTTCCTATAGTTTTCCCAGCACCTCAAGGACAGCCTCACCAAATTCCTCCGCAGCCTTTGGTCCGGCAGCTGTCACCACATTATCCGTGACGACAACATTCTCATCCTCATAGGAAGCGCCCCCCTTCTCAAGTTCCTTAATGCATGCTGAGTCCTTGAACACTGTAGCCCTCCTGTCCTCAAGCACACCTGCCCTTGCAAGCACCACAGGAGAGATGCATATGGCTGCAACTACCTTTTCATGCTCATAGGCATCCTTGACGAGCTTATGCAGTTTCTTATTGGACCAGAGGTACTCCCTTGAACCACCGCCGCCTGCAATTACCACGGCATCGAATTCTGCTACATTGGCATTGTCAATACTTATATCGGGTCTCACTTTCCTGCCAAGGGTGCCAACGGCCTCATCCATGCTGTTGCTTGCGACTGTTATGTGCACTCCTGCATCTTCAAAGATCTCTCTGGGTTCAAAGAACTCCTCATCCCTGAAATTATTCTGTGCTATGATCATTAGTATTTTCTTGTCCGCTAGATCTGATCCTGTCATATTATCACTCTAAATATCATTTTAAACAGATTGTGAAACCGGCTGTTGTAGAATATAATCACAGTTATTTCTTTTTCGCCTCCGCTTTATACAACAGCAGCCATTAATATGGTCATCACGAAATAGATTTTATTTCCAGGTACTTATACTTGACTACATCCGTCTAAGTCATAAGCACCCGTTCCTCAGGTATTCCAATAAGATAAAAGTTTTACGATAAGATTAGAAGCAGTTTTCTCGATATATCCTGCACTTTTTTATTTTACAACTAATCGCCCTTATTGTGTCGGAACGATTTCCTTACGCCTGACTCACAATCTGTAATGATCTTTTTTTTGCAGGAGTGCTTACATTCTGCTTCTCAGGAACCCTGCTGGAAGGAAAACTCTATCTATATGAATATTTCGATGATTTTCAAAAAAATTATGGGAATATTCAGTAATATATTCAACTGCCATTTATTCGCACTCATTATCCCTAGCGGAAGATTGAAAATTTTTTTACACACAAAATTAAGCAACTTCTCATAAGTTGAAAAGAATCACCTTTTTATAGTATAACGAAAAATGTATATTTATATAATTATTTATGTTAAGTATATATTAAAAACTTTTAAGACAAGGTCAGTGAAAAGTATGTTCAGCAACAGAAGGAAATTGCAGGAAGAAATGGTCAAAGTGTTGGATGATTTCAGGCGGGGCGATACCGGAACTCGCATGCCTGATCAATCTGACCTGTTAAGCAAGAGGTTAAGCGAGGGCCTGAACCTCCTGCTTGATGACTACCAAAGCTTAAGATCACAGCTGGACTCTCTGGAAGCATCCAGCAGAAAAACACTGGAAGAATGCGAAGGGAGTGCCAGGAAATCATTGGAAGAAGCAAGATCCAGAATTGAATTGCTCCATGAGATACCCACTCCTGTAATGGCAGTTGACAAGGAGTTCAATGTGATCTTTATGAATTCAAAAGGTGCTGCAGCGGTGGGAAGGACATCTGAAGGGTGCCTGGGCCAGAAATGCTATGATCTTTTCAATACTTTACACTGCAAGACCGATAATTGCCAGGTGGCAAAAGCCATGAAGAGCAACACAGTCTGCACGGCAGACACTGTAGCAAAACTGCCTGGCTGTGAGCTTCCGATACGTTACACCGGCACCCCTCTAAAAGATGATCACGGGAATATCATAGGTGCCCTGGAATACGTGCTGGACATAAGTGCAGAAACAAATGTCACAGCCGAAATCCAGAGACTTGCAGAGGATGCTGTAAACGGCAGGCTGGATACAAGGGCAGACCCTGACAAGTTCTCAGGTAATAACAGGGAGATAATTTTGGGCTTCAATGAAACCCTTGACTCGGTAATAGCTCCCCTCAATGTCGCTGCCGAATATATTGACCGCATATCCAAGGGAGATGTACCGGAGAAGATTACTGACAATTACAAGGGTGATTTCAACGAAATAAAAAATAACATCAACCAGTTGATAGATGAACTGACATCCTTTGTAAATGAAATGGACAGGATGAGTCATGAGCATAATGCAGGAGATATTGATGTCATTATGCCGGAGCAGGACTTCAGCGGTGTTTATGCGACAATGGCCAAAGGCGTGAATGATATGGTCAATGGCCACATCAGTGTCAAGAAAAAGGCAATGGCGTGCGTAAAAGAATTCGGGGAAGGTAATTTTGAAGCCCCTCTTGAGAAGTTACCGGGTAAAAAGGCCTTTATCAATGACACTATCGAGGAGGTTCGCACCAACCTTAAGGCTTTGATCTCTGATGCAAACATATTGTCTGTCGCCGCTGTCGAAGGCAGGCTTGATACAAGAGCTGATGCTTCAAAACACAAAGGTGACTTCAAAAAGATCATTGAGGGTGTCAATAATACCCTGGATGCTGTCATTGGTCCACTTAATGTAGCTGCAGAATATGTAGACAGGATAGCATACGGAGAGCTCCCGGACAAGATCACTGACAATTACAATGGTGATTTTAATGAGATCAAGAACAACCTGAATCGTTGCATAGATGCAATAAATGCACCTGGTCGCTGATGCAAACATGCTCTCTAAGGCTGCGGTTGAGGGCAAACTTGATACGCGTGCCGATGTCACCGGGCATAGGGGAGATTACAGGGCTATTGTAGAAGGTGTCAATGCTACCCTGGATGCTGTCATCGGTCCTCTCAATGTAGCTGCCGAGTATGTTGACAGGATCGGGAAAGGTGAGATACCGGACAAGATCACTGATGATTACAATGGTGATTTCAATGAGATCAAGAACAACCTCAACCGATGTATAGATGGCCTGGGTGCTCTTGTAGAGTGTAATAATGTCCTCCAGAGGCTTGCAGTGAATGACTATACCTGGAAGATAGAGGGCAGCCACACAGGAATTTTCGGGGAGATAGCAAAGGCTTCAAATGAAGTGTTAGGCCATTCCATTGTGATCCAGGATACTGTAAAACAGATATCTGTGGGCAACCTTCAAATGCTTGGCACTTACAGGAAAGTCCAGAGACGCTCAGAGAACGATCAACTCCTGCCGGCGTTCATTTCCATGATGGAGAATATAGAAGGGCTTGCAGATGAATTCATGAAAATGGGTGCTGCTGCAACGCAAGGCAGGCTTGAACACAGGGCCAATGCAAGTGTGTTCGAAGGAAAATATCGTGAAGCCATAGTGGCTGTCAATAGTTCCTTTGATGCTGTCATCTGCCCGCTGAATGTTGCTTCTGAATACTTTGAAAAAATCTCTGCAGGTGATATACCTAAAGAGATCACAGATGCTTATTGCGGGGACTTCGATAAGATCAAGAGCAATCTCAACAGATGTATCTTTGCAATTAAAGCCTTGGTGGAGGACGCTGAAATGCTGGCACAGGCAGGAGCGAGCGGCCAGTTAAGTACCCGCGCAGACACCTCTAAACATCAGGGGGATTACCGCAAGATCGTGGAAGGTGTGAACAATTGTCTGGACGCCGTCATAGGCCCCTTAAACGAAGCCGCAAGAGTAATCACAACTTATTCCGAAGGCGACCTGAGTACGAGGGTGACAATTGATGCAAAAGGTGACTTCAAACTATTAGGTGATACACTTGATGGATTTGGCGATACGCTGCAGAGCATTATCAATGATTCATGCGAGGTCCTGGCTTCGGTAGCATCTAATGACCTTACAAGAGCTGTGCAGGTTCACGGATTCGGGGATTTCACACAACTCACCGATGGTGTGGAAAATTGCAGGCTCTCCTTAAATGAAATTGTTGCCAATGTGAAGGAACAATCCGAGCATATAGCAGCAGCGGCCCAGGAAATATCAAGCTCTAGCGAGGAACTCTCAGCAACCAGTGAGCAGATAACCAGCACAGTTGGCGAGATATCCAAAGGTGCTCAAGAACAGGCTACCAAAGTCGAAGAGGTTTCCCGTGCTATGAGTGATATGAGCAAAAGTGTTCAGGAAGTAGCCTGCAACTCTCAGCAGGCGGCAGGGAACACCGTAGAGTCTAACAGGCTCATGAAGAGTCTGGGGGATATGTCAAAAGACCTGTTGCTGAAAATGGATAACATTAAGTCTGCAGTGGGAGAATCATCCAATGTCATCATGGAACTTGACGATAAATCAAAACAGATAGAAGAGATAGTCAGCCTTATCACAAGTATTGCAGACCAGACAAATCTGCTTGCCCTCAATGCAGCTATTGAGGCTGCAAGAGCTGGAGAACATGGTCGCGGGTTCGCTGTGGTTGCAGACGAGGTGCGCAAACTTGCCGAGGATTCCGGCAATGCAGCCAAAGAGATCGCAAAACTTATCCATTACATACAAACCGGGACACAGAATGCAGTCGCATCAATGAAAGTAGGAACTGACGAGGTTGCCATTGGTGCAGTCTCTCTTGAAAAAGCAGTCAATGAGATTGATAAAGTTGTCGGGACAGGAGAAAGCATAATGAAGATGGTGCAGGAGATAGCTGCTGCTTCAGAGCAGCAGGCAGCATCGATACAGGAAGTCACTTCTTCAGTTGAAGAGGTATCCTCCATTTCCGAGGAGATGGCGGGAAGCACTACAGAGGCTTCTGCTTCGGTCCAGGAGCAAACAGCCTCAATGAATGAACTTTCAAGGTCTGCCCAGGGGCTGGCAGACATAGCATCGGATATGCAGAATGTAGTGTCTAAGTTCAGTTTAGATACAAATAAGAGTAAAGATGTAAACACCAGAAAAGAAAGCGTGAATAAGAGCGGAGCAGCAGTTGCTGCAAAAACATTAACAAGACAAAGAGCAGACTCTAAGAGGATGCTAGCATGAGAAGGAATAAATGCAGTTTCGTTCAAATAAATAGAACTGAATAGAATTTCAATAATTGACAATAACCCCATACCTTCCGGCAGTGCCGGAAGGTATCGTACCCATGCTCATACTCCGATATTCACTGTACCCACTCTTTATTCCCCACTCCATTCCTGACCACTCCCAATCCACCATTCCCCAACTGAACCACCATAGTCCATCGTTTCCCACTAAACCGCTCATACTCCACTTATTGTGTTCCTGCAAAGGGATAAGGCAAAGGTCAACGTTTTTAGGGGGCTGAGGGGATGAACCTTTACCCTTATTCCGTTTTGCAGTTGCATTTCGTTTTTCCGTTTTACTTTCCCGGAGATTCCGGTTAAGTTACATATCGTGCCTATATGCTAATTGGTCATTGCAGTTTCCTGCATTGCAGGTGTTAGACCTGCAAAACCTACAAATCAATAATAATATATAAATATATCTATACTAAAATATATAATGATTATCATCATTATGAGAGTTCATATTTATAGAGTGACTCCCCCCTCTGATAAAGAAAGAGCTGCTGATAAAATAGATTCTTTTTCATGGATGTGCCGCCAGCCTGCAGAAGTTCATCCCGTCCACAAAACAGATATCAGAACAAGTCCACAATCATAAACATCAGTATGAAACTCGATGACAGGATATACGGCTCACAGATGAGCACTATAGAGAGAGAGCTCCTCTTCAACCGGGAAAATACCGGTTTTGTCAGATTTGACGGCAATAGCAGACGCACATTCTATCTCGAACCATCTCCTTTTTTAGTATCAGACAAAAATGAGGTATTCTATCTTATCAGCGGCAAGGCACCAAGCAAGAACGAACTTATAAAAGCGGAGGTAGCAGATTCCGAGATAGTTCACAGGGGAGGGAAGGGCGGATTCTCCAAAACGAAAGTTAATTTTGTCAAGAGCTGGGAGACCATTGACCCTAATTCTATCTCAAAGACCAGGAGCCTCATGGACTTCGAGGAAGTCATTGACTACCTGAAAATGCCTTATGTAGGGGATAAAGGCGTACTCGACTGTATTGGCATGGGAAGTGCTCTGTACATTTCCTCCACTCCACCATATACGCGGCACGCAGGAGGCATTAATGCAGCAGTTCTGGGAAAACAGAAAAGCTGGAATGCATACACCGGTTCAATGAACGCTGTAATCCCTTCAGATTTCAGAAGAGCATCTTCAGATTATTACTACAAGCTCTCAGAGCAGGACCGGGAATTTGAAAGAGGAACGAGAAGAGAGGTCAGCCTTTCATATCTGAATCCGGCGGTGACGCCAATGCAACTGCCTCTAATACTTGATATCGAGGATGTGAAAAGCCGGAGCAAGATCAACGCGTACTGTAAAGAGGATTACTCTGTACTGAATGCGCACCTTCTTGATACCCTGTTGATGAATCCGTCCATACCTGCATCTCTGGACCCTTACATCACTGAGAAGACCTATGAACTCAGGAACGACCTGATGGATATGGGCGGACTTCCTTATAACCAGGACCTGGGCTCTGCAATTTCCCTTATGAGTCTTGCTTATTCAAGGCTGCAGCATAAAACGGAATGCTCAAAAGATGATGTTAAGGAAGTCTTTGATTTCTGGGTGGATATGACTCACAATGTCAGCAGGGAACTGTCAACCCCTGTTACCCTCACTGAACTGTACAGCCTCAGGAGAAGTGAAAAAACCCTTTATACTGACCTGTGCGCAGCCTTTGGCACGGATGTTGATGTATCTGTTGTAGAGGCAAAAAAAGCGACATCGTTAAAAGAATTGCAATTTGAGGCTGCACTAGAAAAACTCAACCTCAAGGGGTATGTGCTCCTTATGGGCAACTACCAGACTATACGTATATTGTGTAAAGTATGAAGAGTTATCAGATCCATTGTATAGTCTTTTGTACACCAATATGATAACAAAGCCGGAAGTATTCGAAAAAAATAATTCTTCCAGCTCTCTTTTATTATGCCGGAATTTCAGTGCATAAATGAAAGTTCAATGTCATTGAAATTAATAGGTTGTTTAGAAAATCATCCATTGTGCCATCTTTAGCCGCGATGCAAAATTAATCCAGGTTTAGGTTAAATAAAAAAGGTGACTTACTATGTGTTGCGGGCAGTGGGGTACCCGCAAACGTGGGAGTGGATTGATGAGAGATGTTGGGGAACATCTCGGATTCGTAAGGAGAGAGGCGCCTTAAAGCGTGGTGGCTTCCAGGCGCCTCATCCTACTACACAACCGTAAATGAAGACTTAAGGGATATTGGGGAGTATCTCGGGTTCGTAAGGAAAGAGAAACCTTAAAGCGAGGTGGTTTCCAAGTGTCTCACCTTATCCTTCACTGGTTCTACAAAGTCAAAACTAGTATAAAACTCATTTCCTCTGGCCGGAAAATGCTTTCCTATACAGAAAATTGACTGCTGTTTTTTAGATGATCTTTACCTGAATGTCTTTTCTCATTTTTCTCAGCAGAGTATTCTGCATTTAAACGGACTTAGATGACATTATTCTTCTCTCGTAGTTGCGAACCTATTATATCAGGAAAGATATCATTTTATAGTTGTATGATTGACAGGATATACATTTCCTATACTGAAAATGACGAAAACCTTGCGCAGGAACTGGCGCAGGCGCTATGGGCCGTGAACCTGGAAAGCTCATCTTCCATGTACAATAAGGTTCTAAATATTTCCATGGCGCAGCGCATCCGTTTTGGTATCAGTCATTCAGATTGTATAATTCTCCTTCTTACCAGAGAAGGCGCCCTGTCACCGCGCGTCAATCAGGAAATCGGTCTGGCTGCCGCAGGTGGTGAGAATCTGTTCATTGTTCTTGCAGAGGAGGGTGTTGAGATACCCATACTACTGCAGTACATGTGTCCAATAGTGTTTATGCAGGATACCTATACGGATGCCCTGGGATACCTCATATATACATTGAGGAACCTCACAAAGTTTGAATGGCTCAGGATACAATGCCCCCACTGCGGGGAGGAGATGACCCAGTACATCACGCCACAAGAGGAAGTGGACAGGTCCATCCTGGCAGGAACTCAACTGAACACAATATGCAACTACTGTGAAAGCAAGCTATTTCTTGATCCCAGGACATTCAAACCTGTTCTGTGATACATATTACATTGAAGACTGCATAGCGATAAGTATTATTAATTATAAATGCTACGTCGTCTGATATTTGTGATGGGAATAATATGGCCGAAGATTTGATAGACGAACTGCTCAGATGGATAGTAAGTGTCGACCGTCGTGTAATATTGATGGATTATCTGAAAGAACATACTATAGCAAAAGCATCGGATATTGCTCACGAGACCAACCGGTCTACGCAGAATATCAGCCGTGCCCTTAAGGAATTTGAGGACATGGGGCTGCTTGAATGCCTGACCCCAGAAAAAACAACATGGAAAAGGTATGTCCTTACAGCTGATGGCAGGACATTGATCGAAAAATGGAAGGAAAATAATTCGGGCCTTTTTTAAACTCCTATGCTTCCGTAGCAAGATTCTTGTAGCCGCTCACGAGATTGATGTTAGCTTTTACAACAGACTGCTTGAACTTAACAAGTTCAGAACTTAGCCCCTCAAGGCATTCCACAGCATCCTGACTGGTTATGCTCATGCCGTCAGGCACCACCTTGCCGGCAGGGATGTGGACCTTGCGGACAGTAGCATTGTGAAGGACGAGCGTATCATCACCTACGATGCAGTCAAACACCACAGAGCCAAAACCTACAAAGCAACCCTCACCTATTATGCAGGGGCCATGCACTATGCATCCGTGTGCAAGGGATGTGTTACTGTTGATCACCACATCGGAGTTGGAAAGAGAGTGAATTATGACATTGTCCTGTATGTTGCAGTTGTCACCAATTGTAACAGATGAGCCAGGCTCGTCCGCCCTGATGATTGCATTGTGAGCCACAAATACATTATCCCCAATAGTGACATTTCCAACGATAATGGCGGTTTGGGAAACCCACGCTTTTTCACTTATCTGCGGCATCTGGTTCTGGGGGTTTGGGTACAGCATTTAGTTCACCTTCTTTTAATTTACGTTATCATCAAGGCACGAGGGACCTCAAAGTACGATTTTTCTGAAGAGATGGTTTTATCGTACTTTTCAATTCAACGTGATGTTAATATGAGAATTTATGACAATTTATTTAAACCTGTTGATTAGAATGACTTGTTTACCTGATGAACTACAAAGCAAGTTATGAATAAGCTGCACAGTCAAGTCTCATGGGATTGGCTGGGAAGGTACAGATATGTTTATTGCAGGTAAAACCAAAACCTTAAATCAACTCATATTGGATATAAGTGTTATACTATGTACACAAAGCGCAATCACAGTCTGTCAACAATATCTGATACTCTCATGAAACAGGACGCTGCAATCTCTCCATTTGAAAGGGTAGATAGCACTGAGCAGAGTCTCCACGACCAACTATTGGCCGGTGATTATGAGATAGCAACCTTTGGCGCCGGAAGTTTCTGGAGAGTTGAAGCCATATTCCGCCAGGTAGTAGGTGTTATAGGCACAGCCGTGGGTTATGTTGGAGGTACAGTCGACTATCCAACATATGGGCAGGTCAGCACCGGCAAGACAGGTCATGTAGAAGCTGTGCAGGTTATATTTGACCCTGAGATCGTTTCTTACGATAAACTGCTGGAGCTCTTCTGGGAATTACATAATCCGACTGCCCCCGGGAAGGACTCAGAAACCCTTTCCAGCCAGTACAGGTCCATGATATTCTATCATAATGAAAGACAGCGCAGAATAGCTGCAGATTCAAAAAAAGAAAAGCAGGATGCCGGATACTTCAAAAGGGATATTGTTACTGAAATATTGCCAGTGACGCGTTTCTACAGGGCTAAAGAATATCATCAGCAATATTATGAAAAAATGGATTCCGGCGGGCACTTTATAAAGTAGGTTGTTTTTCTGAGCCAGTTACATACGCTTTCCAAAAAGTTCATATTTGCTGAACATAAATAATTTTTTGATAACAACGCAGCATATAAATATATATTTATGTGAAAACTTATATAATATAGCTATATTGCAAGCTATAGCTTTTGTTCTTCTAAAGTATATAGACTTTGATATCATTTCTGGATATAATTATGACGGATGAAGCCAAATCACAAAAACAGCTTGCTGAAGGGCTGAATGAGGTTAAGGGTCTGCCGGATGTTTCAAAAGGATCTATTCACTCCTTCCAAGAGAATCTCGAAAATAAATTGCATTGGAAAACCACATTTTTAGATAATTTACTCATGTCTGTACCTGATCTTATATTTTATAAAGACATGAAAGGTGTATATCTGGAGTGTAATCCTGCCTTTTCTGAGTTTACAGGTCGGGCGATCGATGAAATAATAGGGAAAACGGATTACGACCTTTTTAAAAAAGAAGTCGCTGATTATTTCCGTATGAATGATTGCAAGACGATGAAAGATGGTCGCCCCCGTAAAAATGGCGAGTGGGTCATTTATCCGGATGGCAGGCGCGTCTTTCTTGAAACCCTGAAGACCCCCTTAAAAGCGCGGGATGGCAAACTTATGGGAGTACTGGGAATTAGCCGCGATGTTACGCACAGGAAAAGTAAAGGGGATATTTTACTTGACTTCCAGGGTGAATTGTTTCAAATTGTTAATAGTAGCTTGTGTCCTATATTCGTAATAGGCAAGGATCACACTGTCATCTACTGGAACAAAGCATGTGAGAGTATGTTTGGAATAACCGCAGCTGAAATGGTCGGTACCAAAGAACCCTGGAAGGCATTTTATCCCCGGAAAAGACCCCTTCTTGCTGACCTGATAGCAGACGGTCAAAAGCAGCTAATAGAAAATTACTATGGCAATAAGAACCTGAAATCCTCATCAATAGAAGGTGGATATGAGGCTCAGGACTATTTTCCTCAAATAGATAAATGGATATTATTTAATGCTGCACCACTTAGGAATATGGAAGGGAGCGTTGTCGGGGCCATAGAAACCCTGCAGGATATCACTATTAGCAAAAAGGCTGAAGAAAGACTTGCAAAACAGCACGAACAGCTTATTTCTATCCTTGAAGCCATTGATGAGCCTGTTTATGTGTGTGACCCGAAGGATTATGAATTACTCTTTGCGAACTCTCCAATCAAAGATGAGCATGGCATTGATATTATCGGCAAGAAATGTTACTCGGTACTACAGAACCGCGATTCCCCCTGTCCCTTTTGTACCAATGACAAAATATTCGGAGAAAACATCGGGAAACCCTATCTGTGGGAATTCCAGAACAATGTGAACAAACGCTGGTATCGATGCATCGACAAAGCAATAAGCTGGCCAGATGGACGTATGGTCAGGTTTGAGATGGCCATAGACCTAGATGAATATAAATTAGCACAAAAGGCTTTGCAGCAGAGTGAGGAAAGATTTGAGGCTATCAGTACTTTCGCACAAGATGCGATTATAGCAATAGATAGTGAAGGTCATATCAATTTCTGGAATAAGGCAGCTGAGAGGATATTTGGTTACTCAAGTAAAGAAGCACTGGCAAAGAATGTCCATTTGCTGCTAGCTCCGCAGGATTATCAGGAAAAATACCACCCTGCATTCTCGCGATTCCAGAATACAGGGAAAGGTTCAGCTATGGGAAAAACCCTTGAGCTGAGAGCAAAAAAGAAAGATGGGACCGAGCTTTCTGTCGAATTATCTCTTTCAGCTGTCATATTGAATAATAAATGGACTGCTATTGGGGTAATCCGTGATATCACTGAACGGAAGATAGTCGAAGATACACTGCTTCAGGCCACCAAAGAAGCAGAGAATGCAAATCGTACAAAGAGTGAGTTTCTTGCGAATATGAGCCATGAACTAAGGACTCCTCTTAACGCAATCATAGGTTTTTCAGATGTTCTGCTTGAAGGGCACTTCGGGGAACTGAACAATAAGCAACATCGATATTTGGACAATATCTCAAATAGTGGAAGGCATCTTCTTGGTATTATCAACGACATACTTGATATTTCTAAGGTGGAATCTGGAAAATCAACACTGGTGTTTGAAGTAATATCTATCCATAGTATGCTGGAAGAAATGATGTCTTTTATGCAGCCACTTGCAGCAGATAAAGAGATAGTGTTGAAACTGGAAATAGCGCCAGGACCTGACAACCTGCTGGCAGATAAAGCGAAGGTGAAACAGGTACTTTATAACCTTATAGGCAATGCCATAAAATTTACGGATATAGGCGAATATATAACAATCAACGCAAAAACAGAAGGAAACATGGCGTATATATCCGTGATAGATACAGGGATCGGTATTGGTGCTGATGACAAGGAAAGACTTTTCAGGCCTTTTACCCAACTTGATTCTTCCACTCACAGAAAATATGAGGGTACGGGTCTTGGCCTTGCCCTTTCTAAGGAACTCATTGAACTCCACGGCGGAATAATATGGGTGGAAAGTGAACCCGGCAAGGGCAGCACTTTTACATTCACGCTTCCCCTAGACAGGGGTCTTTGTCATATAGTGGATAATGAGAGAAAGGAGGAACAAGAATAGCACATTACAAACTATTCGAGATACTTATGAAACTGCTTGGAGCAGTTGATAGAGGATTCTGAGATAAAACGTCAGATGGCCCTGATCAGGCGGGCTGACTCACAGCATCAACAGACATGCACTACTCAAGACTCTGATTATTTACATAATCCCATCGACATGGGATCGTTCCACGGGCATCTTTACCAGAAAAAGAGAATGATCATCTTTATTCAGCAAAGATGACCTTCACTTCAGTAACATCCCAGAGGGACTCGACCTTTTCTGTTATATCTTCCCTTATAGCTGCAGCGAACTGGTGGTTGGAAGGCAGATCAAGCAGTATCCTGACAGACCCGTCCTTTACGTCTATCTTTGTCACCAGTTCCGTCCTGACGATGTCCAGCCCTGCCATGGGATTCATGACATGCTTGAGCCGGCTCCTGACCACGACCTCGGTGGTAGGCTCCTTTGCGCTCACAAGCCCGTGCTTCTCCTCATAGTCACGTATCGCAGATCTGAGGCCTTCAACGGCAAGCACCGAGCAGTGGGCTTTTACCGGCGGGAGGCCTCCAAGCTCTTCGGTGGCCTGTTTCCAGCTTATCTCTTTTGCTTCATCGATGGTTTTGCCTTTGGCTAGCTCAGTGATTATTGAAGCTGTGGCAATATTGGATGCACATCCGTATGATTCGAACTTCACATCATCTATGACCTTTGTTTCCGGGTTAACCTGCAGGTAAACTGCAACCATGTCACCACAGGCCGGACTGCCTTCCAGTCCTTTACCATCCGGGTTCTCCATCTTTCCCACATTCCGGGGATTTTTGAAATGCTCTAGAACTTTCTCACTGTATGGGAACTTCATTATATTACCTCGATATGTAACTTAATATTGAATTTCAATTCACCTGTTCTTCTCGTAAAGCGGACTGATAGCCCTAAGCTGTGCCACTATTTCTTTCACGGCATCGATTATGCCGTCCACATCATCCATGGTGTTATATCGGCCAAAGCTAAAACGCAGGGATCCGTGCGCTCTTTCATGGTTCCCGCCTATGCCCATGATCACATGGCTTGCCTCAAGTGACCGGCTGAAGCATGCGGAGCCGGTGCTCACTGCAAATCCCCTCATGTCCAGATGCAGTGTCATTGATTCGCCTTCAACATAATGGAAAGTTACGTTCGCGTTCTGCGGTATACGCTGATGCCTGCTGCCATTCAGCGTCACATGGGGGACCTCTTCCTCAGCTCTCTTTATAGTATGGTCCCTAAGAGATGCAAGGAATTTATTTTCCTCAGGTGTCACAAGCTCCACAGCCTTTGCAAACCCAACAGCACCTGGGATGTTCTCAAGTCCCGCACGACGATTGGATTCCTGGAATCCTCCATCCATCCATTTGTGGATGGGTGTGCCCTCCCTGATATACAATGCTCCGACACCCCTTGGGCCGTGGATGGTATGTGCTGACATCGTTACAAGGTCAACTGGTATTTTGCTGACGTCGATAGGCACCCTGGTGAAACTGTGTGTCGCATCCGTGTGCAGCAGCACATCCTTCTCTTTACAGATCTCTGCAATGGCCTTTAGGTCCTGGAGAGTTCCTATTTCCTGGTTCGCATGCTGTATGGAAACAAGGGTGGTGTTCTCGTTAATGGCACTCTCAAGTTCTTCCAGGTCAAGCACACCTTCGGGACTCACACTGATGTAATCTGCCTTGTAACCCTGTTTTTCCAGGACCCTGGCGGTATTGAGCACGGGGAAATCCTCGATCTTCGAGACAATTATGTGGTTGCCTTTCTTTTTCGTGAGAGCCGAGGCGACACCTTTGATTGCCATGTTGCTTGATTCCGTTTCACCGGAAGTGAGCACTATCTCATCCGGAGTTGCCCCCAGGGATGAAGCTATCGTTGCGCGTGCACTCTCAAGCCCTTCCTTGGCATCGATACCCATGGAATAACCGAACTCTGAAGTGGCTACTGCGTAAGTATCAAAGTAATATGGCTTCATAGCATCCAGCACCCTTTCATCAAGGCGGGTACTGGCAGCGTTATCAAGATAAACTGTCTTATCCAACATTTAACCTCCAACAATTAAACTTAAACATATCGATCTAAATGAAAAGTGTGATACTGGCATCCTTTGCTTCATGGATGTAAGTACCGACTGCTCCGTAATCATCTATCCATTCCCTGCGCAGCTCCTCAGGCTTTATCCCCATTATTTCCATTGTCATCTCACAGGCTATTATCCTGCCGCCAAGTTCTTTATAATCCTCCATGAGCTTCTCAAGAGGCGCGACGTTGGCTTTCTTCATCCTCTTGCTAACCATCCATTTTCCAAGTCCCAGCATGTGCATCTTTGATAAGGGCCCTTTCTCCAGACCCCCTTTCTTAAGTCGCTGCAGTCCCCAGAATGTGAAATAAAGGGATGCCTCCATTCCCATGGAGAGAGCACCATTGCCTATGATGAGGGCACTGTATATCTTATCCAGGTCCCCGCTATGGACCACGATAACTGTCTTTCCGGACATTTTTACCGCCGCCTATCTTTTTATCCTTATCTTCCAGTCGTTGTCTTTACCTTCGATATCAACAACTTCAAGCCCCATAGCCTCACAAGCCATAGGTATCTCTTTTTTTGAAGCCGGGTGTGTTCCCATGACCACGACCTCATCTCCAGGCGATGCTTTTCTCAGTGCTTTACGACATTCCACGAGAGGGACAGGACATGTCTGACCCCTTACATCGATTTCCACCTTTGCCATAATAATCCCCGTTGGACGGATGCAACAGCAGGTTAACGCTGTTAACTCCTATGTACTATCTACAATAATATAGTTCTAACCCTTGACAGATATCTATACTGATACTAATCAACACTTTATATCTATCACTATATTCTTTGCAGTATTTAACAGTGCAGCACTCTACATTATTTGTCTAGGTCTTATTGTAACTTCTATTTGTAGTCTATAGTTGTAACCGTAGCCAAGGGATTGCATGTGTAATTGAGTAAATACATCGCCTTTAACATAACTAAAAAAGACGTAGGATTTATTCTTTCAGTATCTTTCTTATCAGAACAAACCCGATGATATTGATAATAACTATCAGGACACTGCCAATAAGATAGCGCGGGTTCCTGAGGAATACCCCGCTTGTGGAAGCTGCGGCAGGCAGGCTGAAATCAATATGTTCGCTTCCGGCAATAAATATCTCCTTTTTCATAACCGATATTGAGCTATCATCGGATGTGAAGTGGATATTGTAATTGTAACCGGTTTCCACTCCCCGGAGCAGGCTACTGTCGGAGAGAGTGGTCGAAAAAATAGTGTCTCCTTCTCTAATGATCTCCAGGGTGCCTTTTTGAGGCACTGATACTTTCAGGACTGTATTGTCCCTGAGTGGTATCGCATTCCCGTCGGACAATCTGAGTTCGTTTGGCAGATATAATATATCAAGTATTGTAGGAGCAATATCTTCCTGCCCGTAACTGCCTTCTATGATGCTACTTGCAATGCCGGATGCCGATACAACGAAAGGCACCATTTGTGCCTCATTGGTCCTGGAATATTTGGCTGCCTGGTGGCCGCCACGGGAATCCGGGTTTGGGAAAGCCATGCCGTGATCTGCCGTGAGGATAAAAGCAAGGTTATTCTCCTTGCATTTTACATAAAGGTCCATGCATGCAGCATCAATGCCATCGATAGATGTAATATAGCCAGTATCTTTTTTGTAGTGACCTGCAGAATCGATGGCACCTACATTAATTGTAAGCAGGTATTGCTCTTGCGGATAATTGGCGTGCATGTGATCAATTACATCCATTGCGGTGTAGATAGCCCAATTATTATATGTGTCGTACCGCTGCTGAGAACCTTCCGGGAATTGCTTAAGCTGATCATTCAGTACCGGTATGCTATCCTGCATAAGGGCAGCTACTTCCATTGGTATCTGTTTTTGCCCTGCAGAGTTAACATTTGTCATGACGAGCATCTCAGGCTGGTTGACAGAATTGGTGACATCACGTACCATAACATCCTGCTTGGAGCACAGGCTCGCGAAATCGCCTTTGTGCATTACTGCAAAAGTGTAATAATCGTATTCATGAGCTACATCGTAGATGGTGGTGCCCGACCCTCCTATTACATCGGACAGGGCCTTTGAGTAACCCGTAACAAGGACAGAGTGCCCGGCTTCCGTATATGTCTGGGGAGCCCGCACATCAAGCACCCTGTAACTCTGGCTTAAAATAAGTGAAAGGTTACCCCCCTGCGATTTAGGAAGCATCTGGCCATCCAGCGCGTAAGGTGTTAACTCGGGATAGATATACGGGGAGCCCAGGCCATCGATGATCAGGATTACTGCTCCTTGTGGCATATCGACTGGGTTTACTTCCAGAATCTCTGTTGCGCTGGCTGTCTGCAATGCAAAGGCCAGCAAAACAAGAATCAATAGTACTCTTGAGTGTGTAAAAAGTGATGTTTTTTGTATTCTTTGCATGTCTTCTGTGAGGAGGAATCGCTATAATAAAGTTTCTATTTGAAACGCATTTTTATAAAAAGACCTGAATGAACTCTTGTGAAGTAAGGGATAAATAATTAGTTCTAGCTCTCACTTTTTAATCTATCCTTAATAAGCAGTGATAACAGGAGTATAATGGCACAGGCTGCAAAGATAGCTTCAAATCCGAGAATGCCAAGAAAAACACCGGCAAACACTGGCATCAGTCCAATGCCTGCATAAATGCACGTGTTAAAGATGCCCATTGCAAGCCCCCTCCGGATTCTCATATTGGTGACTGCCAGCGGTAAGCCTACCATGCCGGTGCCGGAGCCTGCACCAATAAGTGCAAATCCGGACAAGGGGTGCACGATGGTTAACAACGTGCCAGTTGCAGCGATTGCTACTCCTGCCCGGATCATTTGCCTGTAGTTCAAGTTCAATCTGCCTGCAGCTATATTTGCTATCATCGCACTGACATACATTGCTGCGATGGATATCCCAAGTGCAGTTTTGCTAAGGGTCTCCTGGCTGTAGTCCGGATAAAAAGCTATCACTACTCCGGTTATCCCAAAGAGCAGGAATGTGATTATCCATATGCGGGAGTATTTTGCATTTGTAAAGTGACCGGCAATTGTACGCACTCCGGGTATATCCGGTTCCTTTACTCTCACTTTCGGACTCGTTTCATGGCTCCTGTTCTCCTGCTTCAGGATCATTGCGCCAGCTATCAAAAGCAGGATTGCCAGTGCGGTGAAAATGAAGATGCCGCCTTTGATATGCCATTGCGCCAGGTAGCCTGCCAGCGCGACTCCCAGTGCCAGACCGGCATTCAGCAGGAAGTTGAACTCGCCAATATACCGGCTCTTCTCTTCGTATTCTGACAGCATTGCATAGGCCACCGGGAAGAAAGCCCCGCAGGCAACCCCCTCTGCCAGTCTTGCAAGCACAAGCACGAACAGGTTCTCGCTGATAAGGAGCACTATACCGGAAACCAGCGTCAGCAGGATTGAAAACACAATCAGCCGGAGGCCGTCGTACCTGTCCGAAAGCAGGCCAAAAGGCAGCATCATCACCAATGCCCCTATGAAGTATCCCGAGAACAGCAGGCCCGATGCAAGAACCCCTGCACTCCCCTTCCCCAAAGCCGCTATTTCCGGCAGTACAGGTATAACTGCATTGGACAACCCCATTATCAAGAATACAGTAAAGTAAAGCAATAGCCTGTTTTTGTCCATTCCCCTTTGTCACCACTCCACAGTGATTGGCCCGGAGCTTAATAGCCTTTATCGTGAAAGCTGCCCATGGCCAACTCTCACTTCCCCAGGATCAGAACGAGTGCACTTAGTGAGAATCTTTTAAGGCACATGCAATTCGCAATAGGCGGGATTTATGGTTTGACTCCCAAAAATCATCCAAATTTGAATTAGAATGTAAAATAATTTTACATTAGAAATTTACGTTCTTATAATATCAATTTTCGTTTGTTTAACATATTTTTCTTTTACTAGATACTATTGTGTATACAATAATTTGTAGTCATCCAAAAATTAGTCTCCTAGATAAATTTAATATTAAATCAATAAAAAAGTGAAGTTGAAATAAAAAAATAGAAAATGACACCATATATTATAATGCTATTTTTATAATCTCTCTTTTTATCTGTAGGCTCTATACTCGACAAAATAACAATATCAATATAAAATTAATCTTATATTAATATTGTTTTGCCATTTTTTCAGGATGATTTAAATAAATTCATAACTACCTATTTGACTAACCCAAGTTTGACAGTTTTCACTCCTTGATGAAGAGAATGTCTTCTCTTCGGACCTAGAATTTTCTTTTTTTTGTCAGGAAAACCTATTTGACAGTTTAAACAATTTCATGCAAAATTCTACGATTTTGCCCATTTTTGCCTTAAAATCAGTGTATTTATGGCATCAAAATTGGCGTAAATGTACTTTTTCGACCGATCTTTCAGGAAATCTACGGTAACTGTCAAATTCAATAAGCTTTTTTTGATGAACTTTGTGGACTTATGCTTGAGTTCATTGAACTCATATCGCATCAGCGATATGAACAACTGTGCAATGAACCCAATAATAATAGCTCCATAAACACTAGCATCGGACCACACTCTCAACGGTTTTATCTCAATCTCATTCTTGAGAGAATTGATGATCTTCTCGATAGAATCCTTTTTCCTGTATGTTTGAAGAGCCTGTTTTAGTGTCAAATTCTTACTCGATTTCAGACAGAAAAATCCTTCTCTGCCTGTTATCAAATGTTCCTCAAGAAGTTTGATAGCTTCTTCTTCATCAATATCCGTCAGTTTTGTCTGCAGAGAATAAACGACATCAACAAGGACATTGTTAATCCTGAACTTTTTAGGCAGCTTTTTGTTTTTGTCAATAGATTCTTGTATCTCTTTTGCTTCCTGGATCTGCCTCATGATCTTCCTGGCTCTTGATTCAAGTTGCTCCTTCTTGAGCTTTTCAGAGAAGTAGAAGTAGTTGACACTACTTGGTTTAACGATTTTCAGGCCATAGATACCATCTTCTGAATCAACGATCTCAAGAGAATAGTTCCCGAAGTTTGCAATTATCTTGTCATCGCTCTTATTGAGCTTTCTTGCAGTCAGATACTGCATATCATCTGCCCTTATCATGGCAGTGTTCTCTGTACTATGAGCTCCTTTATCGAAAACAACAAGTGATCCCTGCTTCAACCTCTTGTTAACCTGTTGATACGTTTTCCTGAAGTGCTTTTGATCATGTAGATTTCCTTGTTCTACTGTGATGCCAATTGGCACATTGATAGGATCAGCAAGTTCTGCTATGCCTAAAGTTATCTGTTTCTTATCCGGCCTATGGTCACGACTATAACCATATTTACCCAATGGCGATTTATCACCGTGCAGGACAATACTTGTCCAGTCCATGTTGATGTTAGTATGTTCGAAATCGTATCTGCCAAACAATCTGTCCTGGATATCGGAAATAATCGTTTCACGATTATTTCCCAGGGTTTCAAGAATCCTGTAAAGTGTTCGTTCACTGAATTCTTCAAGAGGATTCAGATTAACCCCTCTTTTTTTAAGTATCGGATAAATCCAAGTTGTTACTCGTCCCACTTCATCCAAGATTTTTATGTTTTTGTTCCTTTTCACCTTAATTTTAGGATAGCTTACGCTATCCTAGACAGTTCCCTTCCTTTTCAGTGTTCTCAATTGATGAAGATTAAAAGAAAAAGCTGTCATCAACATCTTCACATTTACTCTTTTTACTGTTGTAAGAAGCACTTTTCCTGCTTTGAACACTTCCTTTGCTACTGCATAGACTCTTTCACATGTAACTCGCTGCACACTTATCCGCTCATTTCTGAGAATCTCCGCTATATTACTTTTGACTGTCAAAGTTGGGTGACTAACTCAAAAAGTGAGAGTTCCATGGAATGAAAATATTGACTTCATCTTTTGGATCACAAGAAAGGCAAGCAAAATCATTTACTAACGCGGGTTACTCTAGCAACTCCAAAACCACCATCAGTTAAAGAGTATTTACCGACAGGTCTTAGTGCTAGTATTAGCAAAGATCCGGCTGAATGGCTGACAGTTTAGAACGTTATAAAAATTACAAATTAATATTAATAAGTGAAAATGTAACCTATTAAAGTTACAACCAAATAAATTTTGAAGTATATGCTTGAGTATATATTAGAAACAATGTTCGTACCACTACAAACAGCATCTTCAGTATATTTATTCTAAAGAATAAGTTTATATTACTTATCAACTTCTAAATTTTAAAACAAAATAAAATAATAAAGTATAATTAATTAATGCTATATTTATATAATTGTTTTTAACTTGTTTAGTGTATACTCAGTAAACAAAAAAAGTAAATATAATCATAGCATAATAAAAATTCATTTTAACAATTTTTATAATTTGGTAGGATTGATAAGAATAAACGGAGGTGTGAGAAACTGAGGGATTGCTTAATAAAAAGTATTATGTTTATGCAATAAGGTAATGATAGATTTTCGTAGTTCACAACGTATTATATTTTTAATAAATTTGTGCATTATTATAACTATCAATAATATCAAGTGTGTTTCTTCTTTACACTGCAGTGCAAAAAAGTGCAGCCTTGTGCATTCATATATACTATATGCATGAGTTTGCCTGGAGTTTTCAACCCTATATTTCTCTTAACTCGTGAATTCTATAGACTATGGGAATGGAGGGTTTTCCACCTTCAACCCTGTGATGATCTACAAGAAAAGATTCAAAATACATACATCTTGTTTTGTCAGAACTATATTCTTATAGTTATTGTAATGATAGCAAGCGGCGTCCTTTCCTTAAATTCATGTTTCAAGGGAACTCAATTTTGAAATGAATGGATAACATGTGCCATGAAGTGAAATGTGAAAGGCTATTGTAGGCTGGCTCAAAAAAAGACGTTCATGCGAGTAAAAATTAACTGGAATAGTAATTTTAATTACAGTGACATCGCCATTTTGCCCTATACGTACTGACTAGAATTATGACTGCGTAGTGTAGACTAAACGTGCCAAATATAAATATATAAAAATACTCTTATAATATTGGGTTATACTCCATCTTAAGTGTGCAATATTACTTAAATGCATAATTTAAACTTTAAATATTATGTAACCTCTCACTTTTTCAGGGGGAATATTGGATGGGTTTTGTTTGTAATATGGCGAACAAAGTAAATAAAATATGAATAAATATATTAAATTTAATATATAATATTTATTTAATAGTTATATTTTTATTTAAATGCGCATATTTTTTGTAACTACTTTTAGTTACATAGCAATATGCAGTTTAATGAGTATATTCTATAAACGGTATCAGTTAATTTTATGTACTCCATAAAATTTAGATATTACTAGCTTACGGATGTATCAGGAAATTGTAGAAACACGTTTCTTAATACTGTTTAAATTTGTAAATAAATATCAAAGAGTTCTCCGAACTCAGGATATTTTTTGCGTGCCCTGTAGAGGTATTGACGGACATATTTTTTATTGTTTGCTTTTGCGAACAGGGTTTCAATCTCAGCCCGGGTGAATATTGTTTCCAGCTTCTTCAGTGGGATCGCCTGTAAAGCTAATAATTCCTCAGTAGGTTCAATGTTCTCCTCATTTACTGTATCCGCATCTTCCGATGCCGGGTGCTGTAGAGAAGTGACTTCCAAGAGAGGATGTTCTCCAAGCCATACCCAGTACTCATCATACAGGATAGCATACATTCGCCCACATGCAGAGCACCTAGAAGCGACCACGGTCTTGTCACCTTGCAGATGATAACTTATACTGACAACATCAGCATTACATTTACTGCAAGTACCAATAAGATTCTGTTCAAGATTATCAAGGAGAAGCTCTATCTCGCTGGTTTTGAGGATATTGTTCTGCAGGTCATAAGTATAAGGCATAGCTTCACCAAAAACTGAGAGATTGAGAATGTAACTTTTATACTACTATAATATAAGCTCTTTTAATTCTTCATGATATCAAACTTTAAAAACCTATTTATAGATAGAAGTAGATATAAAAAAAGGCTATATCAATATAGTAAGAGGTGTGACTATAGAATCAATTCGATCAAAAATAATACGAAGACTTCAACGCTTTATCGAACTTGATGTCAATGGTCTTCGCAGTTGTATACTATCAAAATTCCTGAACGTCAAGGAAACCACCGTCGACGAATTGCACGCAGCCATCACTGAAAAGTATGCGGTCTCACGCAGTGCTGTCGCATCAATGGTCGGATACATATACTCAAAAATAGGAATACTCAGATCCCATAAGGAATCCTACAAAACCCCCATAATCTATTCCCTGAAAGAAGAGTATGTGGATCTTATCAGAAATGCGCTTGAATCAGGCAATACCCCAAAGCCAGCAGCGTGATTTAGCAGGATGGGCATGTCCATAGTCAAGAATGCGCCACGGACATCTACCACTATCGTTATACGTTCCGATGCCAATGCACGCATAACTCATTCTAGGGACCCCTATTATAACCTGATGAGACGGCTCTTCCAAGAAGAAGCTACTGCCATGCGCGGCCAGAAGTTCCTTGTCATGGTAGAAGAGCGACAGAAGAGCGGCAACCCTATCAAGACCAGCGAATGGGAAAAAATGCTTAAGGAGCTTGACATCGGACGCGCTTCCTTTTATGCTATGCGCAATAAGCTATTGGGCGCGGGCCTGATATCTAATCGCAATGGAGAGTATCGGTTATCCGGCCAGTTCAGCAAGGACCTCATTGACCTGGCCCGATGGTGGTGGACAGCCGTCCTTAATGAGAATCCTGAAAGCCTTTAAAAACTCAGGAGGCTTCGACCGATATCTTAATATCTTACTATTGCAATTTAGGAATACTTTCATAGAAGCCCGGTAGTGTAGTGGTCAATCATGCAGGACTCTGGATCCCGCAACCTCGGTTCGAATCCGTGCCGGGCTACCAAAATCCTTTACATAGTGCTATTTTTAGGCCATTCATCAGCTATTCTTCAGCGCATTTCTTCCTGTGTACTTCATCACCTCTAATCCCTTCTTTTGATTAAACGAATGCACCTAAAGATTACTTCCCCTTTCCGGGATAAGCAGTGGCTCGGACATATCACCGACCTAGTAAAATATCCACATAGCGTGAAGAGAATCGTTCCAAGAAGTTATACGTATGAATATTTCTTTTCCCTGTCTGCAAGCATAAAGATAGGAGGAAAGGTGAAGGATTTTATACGCCATGCTGTGTTGTTAGGGTGGCTTGTAGAGGTGCTGGAACCTTAAAATGGCCACATGTAACCCATCTATGCAAATACCCAGAGCCAGGAATAATAGAATCCTGCCACTAAAAAAATGATTGCTGCTGCAAGCCTCATGTTTTTCTCAACCGCATGGAACTTATTCACAAACTCACCTACCCTGGAGACCGAGTACACCAGAAGAATTGAGAAGAATATTACCGGTAATGCTGTTGCAATTGCAAACATTGAGGGGATAATGATCGGATCTCCTGAAGCCATTGATATAGGTATAAGCATCCCAAAGAACAGGACAGCACTGAATGGGCAGAATGAGAGAGCGAAGATAAAGCCAAGCAGGAACCCACCCGCATACCCTTTGTCCCCGCATCTTTCACTCAGTTTACTAATCATGCCACATCCTTTGAAAGAAGGCATCCTATCGGCTGTAAGCATGAGAAATCCGAGAAGGATGAAGAACGGACCCAGTAACATTCCTCCGTTTTTCTGTAAAAACAGAGCAATATCCTGGCTGCTCAACCCTACCCAGAGAATAGATGATGCCACAAGCACGTATGCAAACATTCGCCCAAGAGTATAAACAAGACCTACTGCTACAGTGTGCCTGCCATGGCCAATCCTTTTAGAGATGTAAGCTATAGCAGTTATGTTGGTTGTCAGGGGACAGGGGCTGATAGCAGTCATCAGACCTATGAAAAAGGCAGCGACCAGCGGGATATCATTGCTTCCCATTGATTGCAGAGACCCAAACAGGAACCCTAAAAGATCAGTCATTCAGAGCCCTTCCAGTTTTTCATTGATGACTCCACGCAGATAGGCCATATATTTCTCTTTGTCATTTATCAGATACCAGACATTCACATTCTGCTCGGCAGTAAAACCGTTCTCATTATACGTACCTATCCACAAAGACGAGTATGCAGCCCCGTACCTTTTAGCCAGTTCCCTGTTCTCGGGCAGGTCATAATTCACGTGCCTGAAGACAAGATCACCTGACTGAATCTCATCTGCGAAATACTCGTTTACAGTAGCCTCAGCATACGCTCCGACAACCCGGCAGCTGTAACATTGCATGTTTCCATAAAAGTGGATAACTTCAATATGAGGGTCTGCTTTTAACTTACTGTCGGTAGTCTGTGCGCTATCCTCTTTATTATTCCCAATACAGCCTACTGAAAGCAACATAAGGACAACCAGAATGATTAATAATCTATTCATCTAAACACCATGTAAAATACATTTTTTATTAAGTGGATATATGCAAGGTAGTAATTTTCTTGATATCAAAAGGTAAAGCTTCTATTTCTTTCATTCATCATTAACTTCACTATCTGCTCGTAAAAATCCTTATGCATAGCTGCCCTGGCAATTTCAGATCCCATTTCAGCATATTGCGAAATGTAGGGCCCGTCTGTGAGGATGATTGTCAGGGTTGCCACTGCTTGCCCCTTAAAGGTATTCCATAAGAGCCCTCAGGTGCTCCAGGTTAACAGCATATTTTTGCTCAAGCAAAGGCGTGCATTTATCCAGTGTTGTTTCTTTACCTACCAGCCGGATAGCAAAGGAATAGCAGCTTTGCTCACCACATATATGGCAGTTGGTCTTGGGAAGGTATTCATAGATATGTGAATGGTCCACCTTTACCTTTTCCCGTTTAACAGGTGTGATGCCCTTTTCAATGGCTGAGTTAATGGTATTTTTGATATCCTCAAGGATCTGCCCGGCCTCATCATCACCAGTGATCATGGTCATGGTGATATTGCCAGTTGAGTAAGCAGTGATCAGAATATTTCCTTTCTGTATGATTAATATCCCAAGCTTTTCCGAATATCTTGCCCTTGGAAAAAGAGGTTCCAGCACTTGCAGTGCGCCCTCCAGGGGTGGGTCCATTCTTGCAATGACCCGGTATTTATTCGGATCTGCTATACAGGGCAAAAGTTGCCTGATTTCTACAACTTCTATCGACTTTGTTCCTGAAAGGTCTTTCCTGGCCTCTGCAGGCTTTCCCTCCTTGGACTCAAGCAGGTTCTTACCAAAGTCAGTTAATTCCAGCATTTCCTCTCTAATGCTAATAAGTCCTGCACGCTGTAGTATCTGCAAGTGATAGTCCAGCATGGCCTGGCCCAGAGCCCTGCCAATATCTTCCTTTGATCTGGCATTCTCACTCAGTAAACTCATGATCTTTCTTCTGGCGGCATTTGACATGGCATTACTCACCAGTTTTATCTCTGCTGGGGATTCAGGCATATTTCCTCACCTCTGCTATCATCGTCTTATTCATGGTTATAGTGTTCCTTAATGAAGAAAGTCCATGAGACTGGAAATCAATCGGTACAGAAAACACAGACATCCTAAGTTTAGCGCCACAAATTGCAATTATCCTTATATCTGGCAATTGTAACTAAGCTTTTCATTTATGCTATCATATGTGGAAATGCGTATATATGAATGTTGTGATTCAATAACTGTTGACACTCCCAATTTTATACAATAAGTCGCTCTTTAAAATAGGGTTAAAATATTTTTGCGTAAAATGCAGCTTCACAAACTACCCAATTTAAATACAATAATATGGACTTATAGGTTGGGGATTAGTATTGATGGGACCAATTAGTATTCTATTAGTTACACTGCTGTTCATTCTTATTCTTACTGCACGGTTGAGAGTGCACCCTTTCCTGAGTTTGATCGGCGGCTCTCTACTAGTCGGAGTTCTGGCAGGAGAGACTCAGGGAACTATGGAAGCGATCACTACTGGCATGAGCAGCATCTTTGCGGAATATGCTATTGTAGTTACTGGCGGAAGTATCATAGGAGTGATACTGCAAAAGAGCGGTGCAACCTCGATAATAGCAGATGATATAATAAAAATATTCAAAAAGCCAGTATTGGCGCTTTTGCTGCTGGGATTCATGTTCGCAGTGCCTATGATGTGCCTGATATTGGCATTTATAATCTTTCTTCCAGTTGCCAAAGACCTGAGTGAAAAGCTCAACCTGAAGAAAGGTGTTACAGAAGGTGCCCTCGCGCTGGGAACAATGGTTTCCTTCGGTCTGATATATCCTTCACCCGGTATTTACGCTTTTATAAGAGACGTAGGTCCCACCGCTGAGATAAGTGCATTCAGAGTATTAGTCACTGGACTATTCATTGCTGTGCCTGTTTCACTGGTAGGATACCTTTACATAATAAAGGTATACAATATGAAGACAAAGGAGGATTACTTCCGACACACATCTCCTGCAAAGAACCCCGCTGTCGCAGGTCCTCTTCCCAGCAGGGTAGCTTGCTATGCACCCATCATCATTCCGGTTGTACTTATTCTTATGCGCATCACTACGCATTCCCCTGTGTTCTATTTCATTGGCAATCCTGGTATGGCACTGATGTCAGGGGCGGTCATGGCAATGGTATTACCAACCAGGAATTTCGTCTCTGCTGATGTAAGAGCGTGGGTCGAGAAAGGCATCAGGAGAAGCGGTCTTGTAATGCTGGACATATGCGGAGGCGGTGCACTTGGAGCAACCCTTGCAATGGCAGGTGTTGGCGAAGCACTTGGCAACATTCTGCTAGTTTCAAGCATTCCCGCACTGTTAATTCCGTTCGTGATAGGGGCAGCCATCCAGACCGTGCAGGGTTCAAGGATGGTGACATTGTTCGTTGCATCTGCACTGGTTGTACCTATTATGCCACAACTTGGACTGCCTGCAGAAATTGTGCTCTTCTCGATGGCTTCAGGAACATTTCTCATATCTCATTTTAATGACCCCTTCTTCTGGGTATTGGGAGACTTTGCGGATATGGAGATTCCCCAGATACTCAAAACATACACAATGGGAGGCATAGTTATGGGTATTACCAGCATGACAATGACTGGTGTGATCTATTATGCATTCTATTGAACAGGAGATTTCCTTCCCTTTTTCTCTTTATAAGCAAGCAAAAAGTAGATTGTGCGGAAAACAGGCTTGTATTTCAGTTTGTGATTTTCAAGCGTGCACTAAGTATTAATAGCATTGTCAATATATACGCATATACGCATGTACGAAACAACAACGAAACCCAGGGAAGCAACAGGGCAATGGGAAGACTTTTTCAAAGTACTTTCCGATGAAACGAGGTTGAGAATCCTCATGCTTTTGAGTCAGAGAGAACTTTGTGTGTGCGAGATATGTCAAATATTAGACCTGCCTCAACCCAAGATATCACGTCATCTGGCGAAAATGCGCGATCTCAATTTTGTAAAAGACCTCAGGGAAGGACAATGGACTTTTTATTATCTCAGCATTGAAGATCCGCTTTTAAGGAACATTATGCACCAGTTGTCTGCAAATGGTCACACCCATGCTGTTATTAGTAATGACATGGAACGGTTTGCCCGAAAAGAGAAATCAGGAAGCATGTGCCAACGAGCTGAACGAATCTCTGTACAAGTGGAGCCCAGAAAGTGATGAAAGAAACTTCAGATATTCTCAAAAGCGTATTGAATTTGCAGCGAGAACCTGCGGGCATCAAGTTCTTAAAAGCCGGAGAAGAAGCAACTTTTACAGAAGCTTATGATGCAGGGACTAAGTCAAGGTACTGCCAGGCACTGATGAGAGTCGGAAAAGGAGAAAATGTGTTGCTGACTGCTGAGAATATCTCTTGCCCTGCTTCTGCGGCTGCCTTTGGTCTGAAACCTTTGCCCATGCTCTCTTCCGGGCAGATGCTATTCAAAATGAGTCTGTTCGAAAGCCCCGATGCTGCCAGGAACGCTATGGAAGGAATGGTCCGGCTTGAGCAAGGGAAATATGCAGCAGTTCTGTGTTTCCTTGAGAACATCGAAATGGAACCTGACGTTGTTGTTATTGAAGGCTTGCCTGAACAACTGATGTGGCTGTCACTTGCATCCATATACGACACCGGAAAAAGATTAGAGTTCAATACAGCCGTGTTCCAGGCAACATGTGTGGATTCGACTGTGATACCCGTTGTGACAGGAAAGCTAAATTCTAGTCTGGGTTGCTACGGATGCAGAGAAGCTACAGATGCACTCGATGAAGAGAATCTCATAGGCATACCTTACGGAGAGATGGAAAGAATCACCCTGAACCTTCAAAAACTTGCTGCAAAGCCTATGAAGAAAGTAAGATCAAAGGATGCACTGAAGTCGTTCAGCGGATGTGGATCTGACAGTGAATAATACTACTAAAAGGAGGAATGAGATGAACGATCAACAGAACCCGATGGAAATGATGAAGATGATGATGTCAGGTGGAAAAATGCCTGAGATGATGCAGAAATGCATGGTTACTATGGAAACAATGGAAAAAGCCGTTAAAAAAAGTGCAGAGCTTGGGGCATATGCTACTCCTGAACTACACAGAATGTTTGAGGAATGGATGGATAGTGCCAGTGAAGACCTTTTGGAGGCACTGGATGAAACCCGGGACATAGGAGATCTCTCCAGTAAGCTTGGATTGTCGCAGCAGAGCATTAACATACTCTTGTTGAGACTTGCATCTATGGGGAAGATACAAATAGATATTGCAAAGATGTAACTGGATCAGCCCCTCACTTTATTTTTTTGTTTTCTTACGACAGCAAATGTATAATAGGGGTGATAACACACCCTTCTATAGCAAGCCATATCCTGGCTTTTGGGTACCTAAAGGAGTGGAGATATAATGGTGAAAATGATCATTTTTGATCCTGCAATGTGTTGTTCTACAGGTTTGTGCGGGCCTGTTATAGACCCGGATCTTTTGAGACTGTCAACAGCAATAAACAATCTGCAAAAAAAGGGAATCGATATTAAAAGACATAATCTCAGCAATGATCCGCAGGCTTTTGTAGATAACAAGATTATCAATACAATACTGGATCGAGAGGGAGTCGATGTGCTACCTGTGACTATTGTTGATGATGAAGTGGTCAAGACAAAGAAATATCCTACAAACGAGGAACTGGTAAGTTTTTTGGATCTGCCTGAAAACTACTTAAGGTCTTCAGGAGTACCTGCCAACAAGGATTGATCTGGCAGACAGCTTTTTTATTAAGGCATTGGTAAGTATATATAGTTATATATTATGATAGCCTACACATAAAGCGTGAATTGTCCCAAGTGCAATAGCTTTAATAACAAAAAGAACGGTAAAATCAATGGACTCCAACGCTATCAATGCCATGAATGTAGATACAATTATACAGTAGAACTTAAGTCTACTGCCTCTCCTCCCTCCGTTAAAAGACAAGCTTTACAGCTATACCTTGAAGGATCTGCTGTACGGCCAAGGCGGATGTACGGTACAGCAGAATGCAACTGCTGATGCAATTGTTGTTTTTCCAACTCCACCTTTACCCATGGTGAATATCACTTCTTTGCCGGATGAACAGAGGTCATCTATAACATCCCTGAGTTTTGGGATCTGCCTGGAATTAAGCTTCTCATCACTGATGCTTGCCTTGTCTTCATACAAGAATGCCCTGACATTCTCAATGCCAATGATATTGTATGATCTAAGAGGGATCTCATACATATCTAATCTCTTAAGATCAGGAGGCATGCTTTCAATGGATCCCTGTTGCTTTTCAAAGAGACTACTAACTATACTTAATTAACAATGCCTTTATTAAAAGAGGGGGAAGGAATATGTTGAATGGAACATTCGATCCAAAACAAGTAGAGCTTGCCAAATATCTTTTCTTTACAGGTAAAGGTGGTGTTGGGAAAACATCCGTTGCCTGTGCGGCTGCTGTGACTCTGGCTGATAACGGCAAGAGGGTTCTGCTGATCAGCACGGATCCGGCTTCAAACCTGCAGGATGTATTCCAGACTGAGCTGAACATAGAAGGAGTTCCTATTAAAGGTGTCCCAAATCTGGTCGTGGCTAATCTTGACCCTGAAGAGGCTGCCAGGGAATACAGGGAAAGTGTAGTCGCACCGTACAGAGGAAAACTGCCCGATGCCCTGGTCAAAAATATGGAGGAGCAACTTTCAGGCTCATGCACTGTTGAGATAGCTGCTTTTAATGAGTTCTCAGGGTTCATAACTGACGAGAATACGGGACAGAATTACGATCACATAATTTTCGACACAGCACCTACCGGACATACCCTGCGGCTGATGCAGCTGCCCTCGGCCTGGAGTAACTTCATAAGTGAAAATACACATGGAGCTTCTTGTTTAGGCCAGCTTGCAGGACTTGAAAGTAAAAGGGAGATGTATAAGCAAGCAGTCCAAACCCTGTCCGATAAAGACAAGACCACTCTTATACTTGTTACACGCCCGGAGAACACGTCTCTTAAAGAAGCTGAAAGAGCTTCAATAGAATTGAGGGAGCTTGGTGTTAATAATCAAATACTTCTGATCAATGGCGTATTGCAAACGTATGACGATACTGTGTCCCGGAGTCTCTTTGAAAAGCAACAGGGATCCATTGAAAGCATGCCTCCTGATCTTAAGAGATTAGATATGTATGAGATCCCTCTTAGATCATACAATATCATTGGCATTGAGAATGTCAGGGCATTCTTGTATGAAGACAAGGCAAGCATCAGTGATGAGAAGCTTAATTCCAGGCAGATCCCAAAACTCAGGGATGTTATAGATGACCTCTGTTCATCCGGCAAAGAAGTGATATTCACCATGGGTAAAGGTGGAGTTGGAAAAACAACAATTGCATCAGCAGTTGCATTAGCCATGGTCCGGAGGGGCTCTAAAGTTCATCTCACGACAACAGACCCTGCTGCTCATATCAAGTTTGTTATTGAAGATAGCGAGAACTTGACCACAAGCAGGATTGATGAAGAGGCAGAGCTGGCCAGGTACAAAGAAGAAGTGCTCTCAAAGGCCAGGGAAACAATGAGTGAAGATGATATCGTCTATATTGAAGAAGATCTGAGGTCTCCCTGTACGCAGGAAATTGCAGTTTTCAGAGCATTTGCCCAGATCGTAGAAAGATCCAAAGATGAGATCGTCGTTATTGATACAGCACCCACCGGACATACTCTGCTGCTGCTTGACTCGACCCTAAGTTATCATAGGGAGATCGAGCGGTCACAAGGCGACGTTCCGCAAGCCGTTCAGAATCTATTGCCCAAGCTGAGGGATCCTGATAAAACAGAGGTGCTTATCGTTGCATTAGCCGAGACTACACCTGTGCATGAGGCAATGAGACTTGAATCGGACTTGGAACGTGCCGGTATCAGCAGTAAATGGTGGATAATCAATTCAAGCCTGTATGCTACTCAGACAACAAACAAGACTCTCAGGGCAAAGGCCAGCAATGAGATCGAGTGGATAAACAAGGTTGATGAACACTCTAATGGGAATTTTGCAGTCATAGAGTGGAAGGCAGATGAAATCAAAGGAGAGAAACTGCTGGACCTGATAGAGTAGTGTGATCATCCAAGATACTTGCATTGTGAAAGCAATAGTGATAATTTGGTACTTGTTTAGAATATGTACCATTAATTCCGGCATTATTCCTTGAACGTAATGTAGATCCACTCTTTGATCTCGTCCCTGACCCGGCGAAACACCCTGAGCTGTTCTTCCTTCGAACCTTCAGCCGATGCAGGATCATCAAAACCCTTGTGGATCACTTTCTTCGCCCTTGGAGAATCGTCATCTTTTGAAGCCGGCACTTCTAAAGGCATGCTGCATATAGAGCAGGCCTGTTTAGCCCGATCGCAGACAGTTACAGCAACATCGAATACAATATCCTGAAACTCTCTGGCCTTTTTGGAACGCTGAGAAGAAATGTCAATGCCAATCTCCTGCATGACCGTGACCGCACGAGGGTCTACATGTGTCGCCTCAACCCCGGCGCTATAAGCCTCGTACCGGCCACCGGAGACTGCTTTAAGAAGGCCTTCGGCCATCTGGGACCTGGCTGAGTTGTGTGTGCATAAAAAGAGAACCTTCTTTTTTTCCTGCAATCTCTTACCTGTCATTATCTTATGGTTTTATCTATGATTCCATATTATCATTTTGGAAGCAGCTCTAAAAGTTGCCTATGAGAAAATTCCCCTTCATCATCTCCCCCACAAGATTTGCCTTTTCACAGTTGGAGGCTTCTTTTGGTTTGCAGTTGAGCAGGATACTCATTAGTCTGTCAGCCAGCCGGTAGAATTCCATATCTTCAAGTGTCATCAGGAGATCGGATAATCTTTCGCTGAACTCCCTGCATTTATTATAATCGCATACTGCCTGCTCATGCAGTCTGCATATAGATAGAAGCTCTTCCACGAGGTCTTTCGGAATATCCTTATCCATGATAATCGAGCGCTCAGCATATATCTGAATAGTTAAGGAGACAAAAGGTCCAAATCAACTTTCAGCTTTTTCTTATTTTGGACACCATTTTTTGTTGAATCAAAGTGTCATACTTCTTCCAGCTATTCTCATCGATTTCCGGCATGGGATATGTTGAAGCTTCGCTCCTTTCCTTGCCTTTGCAGGAGTCAATTGCCCTCTGGATAGTTTCCAGATCCGTGATATCTATGAGATCGACAATCTCGATTTCCCTTACAAAGCGGTTTATTGCGGTCATGGGGATCTCATCCAGGTAAGGGATCACTCCCTTTGAGCCGATTATCTTCTTATAATCGCCCATGGTCGAAACCCCGTTTTCTACAAGTGCCATAATGGACTGGCCAGCAAAGTGTTTGCTTTCTTTGCCACAGACTATCAGGCAGTTAATTCTGGGATTTGAAAGTACGTTTACAATTACTTTCTGAATACCAAAATTCTCTGTAAAGCACGTACCACATATTGCATAGTTTTGCAAGCCCAGCTTTTCATAGTCAGAAGCAAGTGTCACGACTGCAACAGGAGAGTCAGGGTCCCCTATCACATAGTCACCATCAGTTACAGGCCAGCCACTAATATCTTTTGAGATATTTATTGAGTCTGTTGCAGCCACGACATTCACCTTTGTTATTGGATTATGTTGTTCAGTCTGGCCTTAATTAGTCAAAGCATCCTCTACTTTGGCCATAATCTCATTTACTTCAGTTTCCTGCAGATCCAGACTTCCGCCCTTTTTCATGCCGAGCTCGGTTATCACTATGCTCTTATCTACTGTGAAGCCTGCGCGTTCCAGTGACTTCTTAGCACAGACCAGGGAACAACCATCGATAGCAACTATCTCGCCTGTCCCTTCAGTACTTTTTATTATTCCGGGAACATCGCCTCCGATACCGACAGTACACATGATCTTGCCTTTTCCCTGTTTAGTAAGCTCAACTGCAACTTTGTTTGCCATTTGTCCCACATTGGAACCACCTGCACATGCATATAGTCCGATAACTGCCGCTTCACATGCACATTTTGCTCCTTGCGTCATTTTTAGTTCTTCTGCCATGATATGTCCTTATTATTTTGCACTTATGATAACCATTCTTTTACCTTCTCTATCGTCGGAACCTTCCCTGCAATCTTTACATCACCATCGATCACAACAGCAGGCGTGATCATCACTCCGTAATCCAGTGCAGCATTTATATCCTCGACTTTGACCACTTCTGCGTTAACACCAAGCTCAGCGACTGCCTGCTCAACTAGTTCCTTTGTCTTCTTGCACTTTGCACAACCTGTTCCAAGTATCTCTATTTTCATCATATCACCTTTGCTTATACAATTATCATATGGGAAGTGAATTTAACTTTACTTCCCTCTTTTTAATATTGAGATCAGTTCGTCCGCATGAGGCATGTTCTTCCTGATCTTGTCAAAAACTGCTTCCATATCATATTCAACCCTGATGAGCTCGGCCTGTAATGTATCGGTATCAAATACCGCGCAGCTTGCTCGGATATCTCCGTCCCTGGGCTGACCCGCAGAGCCGGGGTTTATCAGGGTCATATTCCCCACTTTACGTGTGAAGGGGATGTGCGAATGACCTGTGAATATGAAATCTGCATCGACCTTTTCTATATACTCCTTTACTGTTTCTTCTTTCTTCACGCCGTTAACTCTCATTTTGTTTTAATTCATTGTGATTCTTATAAAGTTACAACACCTGATAACAATCATGTCATAGCCATAAAGTAGGCCTATCTTATGGTCAATTAGTATTATCATCGATAAATCATTATTGATATAATGTCATTTCAGGGTGTTTATATTATTTACTGTTCTGAACATTAACCACTGAAGTTACTTTGAATCATGCTCTAGTTCCCATTGGCAGTTAAAGTCATATTAGTCATGTCACAGATATATTGGGAACATGTATATACATGTATATATAGGATACTTAAAAATGTATCGTTGTTCTTTTAAGAGAAGCAGATAATTCAGCTCTGTAAAAATCCTCATTTGAATAAATAATACAACCTTGATATACCTGCCAAGGTTATGTACAAGATTTTGATTTTAATCTCAAACAAGTTTCATAATTGTAAAGTCCCTTTGTAAAATAGCGGTAGAGATTTGAATTGGTTTTGAGAGTTGTCTGATGAATAGTAGAAGTTTATTAAGTCACGCTTACTACCACAACCAATACCTGGAGAAGAAGATGAGTTAGACGTGCACTTGAAAAAGAATAAGATTTCATTTTTTGTGCATTTTAAGGACATATCAACTCAAACTGAATCACATCAGGAAAATCTTGCTGGAATATTTCTTTAGCTTCTTCTGTTGTATCGGCGTGTATAGGCACCTCTCTTAAAATGTCTTCATCTTCCCGGAATTGAACCCAAAAACACATAGTGTAGTCCTCTCCTCAACATACCATTATCTGTTCAAGTCTGGCAGTCCCTTTCCATGTCCAGTATCCACATATTTCACAATGCTGCGTGCTTTGGTTCATATCACGCAGGAGTGCCTTACATTCAGGACATTCTTTTAGTTGCTTCAATTATTCACCCCATTTATACCAGTATTACATATTTTCTTCACCCTAATACCTTTAACTTGGGTTTTGTTTTAAATTGGATTACTGTGATAATAACACTCCCCCTATAGATTATGTAGTTCTATTATGGATTATCGAGTAATTTACTTACTTAGTAATCATTTAGTTTTTCAATTATCAGGTTTAGACCAAATAGTGGCCTAGAAGATTCCCACCCGGAGTGTGAAACACCTCTCTGTGAACTCAGTGTTCTCTGTGGCTGCAATATGGACGCTTTTTTATAGGTTTAATGATTACGCAAACTTCAAATAGTTACCATGCCGGAAGGCAAGACAATGCAGTAAAAAGAAAAAATCTGCACTTGTAGCACAGTTGCAGCAACATGAGATTTTCATCAGAACTTAAGATATTGGTCTTCCTATCCTGTCAAGTTTAGTTGACCGGCAGATACCCAATATCCGAGAGAATTTCCTGCCCCTGAGCACTCAATACGAAATCAATATATTCTTTTACAGTTCCCTCAGGCTCACCATCGGTATAATAGTAAAGTGGTCTGGAAAGCGGGTAGGTTCCTCTCCTAATTGTATTGGCATTGGGATAAAATATGCCTTCTGATGTACCAAGTCCAATCATTTTCACACTTTCATCCATATATGCGAGTCCGATATATCCTATAGATGCCGTGCTCAATGAAACATCCTTGACCACAGCTTCGGTGTTGGGTTCAATAATCGCGTTTTTAGTATAGGCTTTGTCCCCGAGTACATGTTCCTTGAAAAATCCGTAGGTTCCTGAACTTTGGTCACGAACCATAACCCTGATCTTCTCGTCATTGCCTCCAAGTTCCTTCCAGTTTGTAACTTCTCCGCTGTAGACCATTTGGAGCTGTTCAACGCTTAAGCTTTCGAGAGGATTGTTCTTGTTGACGATAACAGATATGCCATCCCATCCAATGATAGTCTCTACAGGCTCAATGCCTTTATTATTCGCACTTTTGATCTCTGATTCTTTAATTTTTCGTGAGGCCATAGCGATTTCAACTTCGCCTTCAATAAAACTGGCAACTCCTAGAGAAGAACCCCCCCCAATAACGATAATCTCATTGCCGGGGTGCAGTTCCATGTAAATTTTGGATTCGGCGATTGAAACCGGCAGAATTGTATCCGAACCTTTGATAAATATCTTGCTTCCGGTATTACCAGCGTCAATACTTATTGCCGGTGCCGGTATATCCATATCTTTTGTGGAGGGCGTTGTTAATGCGTCCTTCTCCTGAAAAACTGAGTGTGACAGAAGTAGAACAGAAAGCAGTAATATGCAAATAGTGACTCCTAATATGTATTTATTAATTTGAGACATATAAATCAACCCTTATATATACAATTGATATTATATGTATATAAATCTATAGTTTTAAATACTATAAATCTATTTATATTTTAAATGCATTTTTAGTATATATTTTAGTCAATATCCGGAATTAAAAACGATGTTGTTGTGGATAAAGAATGAAAGGACCTAAATTGAATTATGGCAAGTACCTGCTCCTAATCTCCCTTCTTATAATCATTGTACTGGTAACTGTTTCTAGTGGATGTTTCGAAGGCGAGAAGGCTTTGAAAGTATCTCTTGGGAATACAGATATTCTTGATAAACAGGATACTAAGGGCAAATCTGTCCGTATAGGTGTTTTTTCAATGGCATCACCAAAAATGACCATGGAATACTATCAGGACTTCCTTGACTATCTGTCAAAAGATACAGGTCTTGATTTTGAGCTTGTCCAAAGGGATAATCCTGCTGAAATAAACTATTTGCTGAAAACTGAATATCTGGACGCTGTATTCGTAAGAGAGAGCGATTATTTCGAAGGCTATGAGGATTTTGGAATGCAGGTAATTGCAGTGCCTGTAATTCATGGAGATATACGCTATTCCTCATATGTGATCACAAGGTCTGATGGCAATATCAACTCCCTGGAAGATTTGCGCAACAAACGATTTGCATTCAATAGTTATCGCTTTAATCGCGGAGAAGTTGTCCCCGACTATATGCGCCCTTTGATAAATGAATCTCCTGATTCTTTTTTTTCCAGCTACATCTACAGTAACAGCCAGGATAATTTTATTAATATGATTGCTCAGGGGACTCTTGACGGTGCTGAGGTTGATTGTGTTATGTGGGATTATGTCGTGGAGGATTCTGAGGATTATTCGTCGAATTTGCAGATAATACATACATCTCCACCGCAACTCGTCCATGCAATTGCGGTCCACCCGGACACTGATAAGGAATTCAGGGACAAGATAAAGTCCTCACTGCTCACGATGCACGATTCCCCCACTGGAAGAGATGTTCTGAAGAACATGCATTTTGATATGTTCCTTCAAATGGACCATGATACATATGCAAGCCACGAAGATGATTCGCGGAAGGTTGAGTAACAATGGACAAACAATCAAGGAAAATTACCGCCTATTTCGGTCACTTCAGCATCAGGACACAATTAATCCTCAACGTTGTCGGTATTATCCTCATCCTGGGTATTCTGATGGGCTCGTATCTCAATGTGGTCCAAACGAATATGATGAAAACAGAACTTAATGAGAAAGGCATCTCTATCACGCGTAATCTGGCCGAGAATAGCATAAATCCGATCCTCACAGATAATCAAGTCCGTCTTCAGTGGCTTGTGGATACGATAAAAGAAAGTGAACCTGAAGTTATGTACGTATTCATAATTGATGAAAGCGGGGAGGTGATGGCTCATACCTTCAAACGGGGATTTCCGGTGGAGCTCCGGGGATTGAATCCTGCTGTTGGCGAGACAAGCACCTTGCTGCTTGATACAGAAGAAGTGTATATCAGAGATATCTCTTATCCTATTCTTGAAGGAAAAGCCGGCGAGGTTCATGTTGGCGTGAGCCAGGAAAGCATAAGGGCCACAGTAGACAAATTCACTGTAACTCTGGGAATATTCGTCTTTTTACTAATGATTGCCGGTTCCAATGTTGCATATATCGCAGGTACAGTCATCTCCCGCCCAATAATGGATCTCAGGGAAGGAGTGGAGATCTTCGGTGAAGGCAACTTTGATTACAAGGTCAGCATCGACTCTCAAAATGAGATTGGTCAGCTTGCCAGTTCTTTCAATGATATGGCATCACATATAGGTCACCTGATAATCGAGAAAGAGAAAGCTGCTACGGAAGTACTTGATACAAGAAACTACCTCACAAAGATAATATCCGGTAGCCTTGATGGGATAGTTGTTAGTGACGGTGTCGGGAAGATAGAGTTTGTAAACGAGGCATTCGTAGGAATAGCTGAGTCTCAAGAAAACGAGTTGATTGGATTAGATATGTGTTCCCTTTTTAAAGAAAAAAGTGAAGAACTTAAGTCTTTTTTGAAAAATACGGAGATTAGCGACACTTTTGTACGCGAGCTAAGTTTCATCACCCGTGATGGCAAGCTGAAATATGTTATCCTGAGTATGGGGAGTGTGAAATACAGGAGTGAGCTGAAATATGTCTCCGTTGCAAAAGATATCACGGAAATAAAGAAACTGGAACAAATGAAAAGCAACATCATTGCAAATATTTCACATGAATTACGCACCCCTCTAAACATAATGAAAGGATTCGTAGAAATATCCATTGATGAGCATAACAATGATAAAAGGCGCCTTTACCTGCAAAAATCCTTGCAAGCTCTTGAAAAGCAGAACTGGATGATTCAGGACCTTTTGGAAGTTGCTCGGGGAGATAGTGAAATGGAGGAACTGAACATGGTAAAAACAAATATTAATGGAGTTGTTGAGATGGCATGTCGGGATATTAAAGGGAAACTCGATGCTTCAGGTATAAATGTTACAATAAAACTCGGTACTGACAGGTTCGTGAAGGCGGAGCCTGAAAAGCTTGCTTATGCGCTTACAAAGATTATTGACAATGCATTGAAATTCACTGACAAAGGCGGAGATATCGAAATAGGTACGTTACTGGATGATGATGGGGCAGTTATCTACACCAGGGACACCGGAACAGGCATTCCAAAGGAAAATCTGGCAAAAGTATTCGAGAAATTCTATCAGGTAGATGGCACTTCAACTCGCAAGTTCGGAGGAAATGGTCTTGGGCTTGCTATAGCAAAGACTATAATGGAGAAACATAAAGGTAAACTGTGGGTAGAATCAAAACTTGGTGAAGGCAGTATCTTTTATTTGAGTGTTCCTTATTTTGTTGATATTGACACCTAGTATGGGTTTTAGTCCTGGTAAGTCAATCTTCTTTCTTCTGAAGATCACAGGTAAGAACGTTAAACAAAATAGTCAACTCCAGAATTCTCTTCAGTACATACTTTCATATTAAAATAGTCTTTTTTAATAAATTATATATAGATATACGGTTTTTATATATCCATGAAAAAAGCTTTGATCTTTGACCTAGACGGCGTATTGGTAGACTCCATGGACTTTCATGCCACAGCTTGGAGGACAGCTTTTAGAGAAGCCGGAATTGAAGTAGATATAAGGGATATATTTGAGATAGAGGGTGCCAATGACCGAGGGATTGTAGAAAGGGTGCTCCGGAAAGAAAAGCATGTTTTCAGTGACGATGTCTTCATTTCGGTTCCTGCAAGAAAACATGAATTATTCAATGTGGACAATGTGAAACCATTCAATGGAATGGAAAAGTTCCTGTGCGAAATGCATGAACAATTTCACCTTGCCCTTGTTTCCGGTTCTGACAGGGGTGCCGTGGAAAAAATGACAGACAGGTTTTACTCTGGTGTTTTTGATGTCATTATCAGTGGTAATGATGTGATTCGGGGGAAACCCTTTCCTGACCCATACCTGAAAGCTGTGGAAATGCTTTGTGTCAAGAAGGAAGAATGCATTGTAATTGAGAATGCACCTTTAGGAGTTGAAGCTGCAAAGAATGCAGGGCTTTTTTGTGTAGGATTGCCAACCTATGTGGATGCTGCACATCTGGAGTATGCAGATAGGGTCTTAAAAGACCATGCAGAACTTCAAGGATATCTCCGGGAACTCTACGCCTGAATAAATAAGACGATAGAAATTTATTCTTCATTTGAGTTTTCCAATAGCTCCCTTACAAAGGCAGGGCCGTAGAACACCTCTGCTTGCTGCCTTAATTTTTCTGTGTTCTCCATGAATCTGCCTTTATAGACAACTTCCCTTATCATAGAAAGAATCTCTTCAGAAGATACAGAATAATCAAGCTTTCTGCCATACTCCATGTCCTCCACGACTTGGGCATTGTTCTCCTGCTCATTATGACCTTTGTCAGGGAATGAGAACAAAGGCAGTCCAAAGCTTAGAGTTTCCATAAGGGTCCCATGCCCACCTGCAGAAATTACAAGATCACTTGCTTTGTAATACGGGAACGGGTCTGCTATAAATGTGCAAATGTTAACATTCACGGGAACTTCGTGCAAGTCATCTTTACCAATAGCAGGACCGGTTATGAAAGTATATTTGATAGATTCATCCATTCTGGCAGCGCCCATAATATTTTCCAATATTTTCTTCCTGTAACCAAAACCACCTACAGTGCACAATACCTGCGGCCTGGATAGGTCCTTTGCAAGCACTTCACCATACCTTTTTCGAACAAGTGGACCGCTGAATTTCACTTTACCTACAACATCTGCCGGGAATGCAAGATTGCGTACACATACAGTATGCGGTTTTGGGAAGTCAGGAACTACGATGATGTCTACTTTCCTGTAGATGTAGTGATAGAAATTCCGGACAAATCTTCCAAGTAATCTCACAACCTGTCCTTTATTAGCGAAGAACTCTTCCATGTTGGACTGGTTCACTATCATGCAGGTTCTGATTTTTTTGGACTTTGCTGCCAGTATTGCAAGATAATACCCGTCAGAGACAACTACATCAGGATTTATTTTCCTTATCAGGGAAAATACGGAGCGAATATCCTTTGCTGAGATGTTTTCCATTGTCTTCTTTATGGAAGCCTCCAGGTCAAAACTTCCAGCTTTGCCTTCCAGCCGGAGTTCCTGAGGTATAAAAGAAACTTCATACCCTGAACTCTCAATAAGCTCTTTTGAGAAGCCATATGCTCCAAAATGGACAATATGCCCTGCTGATAATAGTTCCCTGCCAAGGGAAATACTCCTCCCCGTGTGGCCCAGACCCTCGCCACATGTGAAAATGAAGAACTTCATAATATCGTGCTGTCTATTTTTGTACAATATTAATTTACATTGCATATGAGAATTGTAGTAGATAGTATATTTGTGTATAGAATATATATTAACATGACTCAAATATATTATATATACATAAAGTATTTACTTATGGGCTGTTATATAGACAAATGTTAATTGAAGAATTTGAGACCAATAAAGAGGAGTGATGATCTTGCCCCATAGGATAGATCTCAATAAACAAAAAATCATTTCTTCCGAAAAGGCTGTCGAAATTCTGGGAAACGGTTGGCATAAAGCGGATTTGCATGTACATACCTGCTGCTCATATGATGTGCCACCAACAGAATCAATGCGTCCAGAGAACCTACTCCAGAAAGGGAAGGACAATAGTCTTGATTTTGTAACATTTACAGACCATGATACTGTAAAGGCCTATGACATCCTTGGCTGGAAGCGAGACGACCTGACACCTGGCGTGGAGCTATCGGTCAGCGATCCGGTGAATGTGGGGCACACCGTGCATATTAACGTTTTTGGATTTGACAGGCAACAATATATGGAGTTCAGCAACCTTGCCAAGAAGGAGTGCAATATCTACAGCACCATAGATTATTTCAGGAGCAATGATCTTCCATACATATACAATCATCCATTCTGGTTCCAAGTTGGTGATAGGCCCAATATCTTCGCAATTCCCGAAATTGCCAGGCACTTCCCGGTGATAGAATATAACATGCAGGACCTGAAGCAGAAAAATCTGTTTGCGATGATCCTTGCTCAACGATATGGAAAAGGAATGGCGATAACAACCGATAGCCACACCGGAAGCATCGGTAATGTATATACTGTTGCCGAAGGTGACACATTCCACGAGTATTTCTCCAATATATGCAAAGGGCGTTCATATATGGTAGTAGACCAGCCTATATGGAAACACATCACAGGAGAACTGAATGCATGGATAGAGCTTGTTTTCAGCATGAGGAGAGATATCAGGGAGGAAATGGGTTTCACTACAGGCATGGGTGCCTTTGACAGGCTGGTTAGTATCATGGAGAGCGATATACTGGGGAAAAGCCCTCTGGTAAATAACGCTGCAAAAGAATTTATTAAACATATTTCTGGATCAGGGCTGCCTGTCCTTTTGTATATGATCTCAAAGCAGCCACAGGTTTCAAAAATCGGCAGGATGATTAACGGTTAAGTTTTGCCTGCAAGGTCATTAGCATACAAAGATCATTTTACATAAAAAGGATTAAATAAAATTCACATAATGTCCGGGAGAACACAAACTCTGGTGCAAAATGAAAATAATGATATTTGTGTGTGGAGAAGGACTCGGACACACCAGCAGGTGTATCTCGCTGGGAAGAGAACTAAAAGCTGCAGGACATGATGTACATTTTGGTGCATATGGATATTCAAAGGAACTCATCGAGAAGAAAGGATATACTGCACATAAAATACCCTCAGAAGTCACGCTTGTAGGAAAGGCCGGCACATTGAACCTGAGAAAATCGGTCTTTGCTACCTTCAAAAGAGGACAGTTCCTGGGTTTGCTTAAACTCGCAAGAATATTGAGGCGTATCATGCCTGACGTTGTTATCTCTGATAGTTACTATATGGGCGTTCTGAGCGCAAAAGCCCGAAAAATCCCTTGCTATCTAGTTCTTAATCAGTCGAACATGGAACAGTTCTTCGTTCAGAAGGGTATCTCTGGAAGGATAGTAGGAGATATTATAAGACGATTCTATACAGAGGTATTCAGGATGGCCGATGGTATCCTGATACCTGATTTCCCAATGCCGCACACTATATGCCGCAAAAATCTGGATTTCACCGAGGATATATGGAAAAAAGTCCTCTATACAGGTCCGCTTATTGGAAAGAAATATGGAGAGGTCGAAAGACTGGATCTTAAAAGGCCTCATGTTATTTCCACACTTGGTGGCTTTGGATACAGGGAACCAATTTTTAGAAAAGTTATCCAAGCTGCACAATTGGACAGCAAGATACAATATACCCTACTCTCTGGACCCTTTATAAACCTTGATTCTTTTAAGCCCTTACCAGAGAACGTAAGGATGCTTGAGCTCATTGAAGACCAATTCCCCTTCCTTGCATCCTGCGATATTATAATCGCACCCGGAGGGCACAGCACTATGATGGAAGCCATGAGCTTTGGTATTCCCATGCTTTCAGTACCCGATATTAACCATAGTGAACAGCACAACAACGCTTTTGCTATCGATGAGGATTCACTGGGTAAGATGATAGAATATTCAGCTTCAGCCAAAGATATCCTTGCAGAGATACAGGAGTTACTTTGTGATAATAAATACAGGAAAAATGTGCTGAAACTAAGGAAACTAGCAGAAAAATATGACGGTACAACATTCATTCTTAAGATGCTGGAATCAAAACACAGCGTAAGAAGGGGCAAAGAGATAAACGCCAAAGATTATTTTGTATTATCCCGACTAAGAGGCAAAACACCGGCAAAAAGGATGCAAAAGAAGAGGAGCTAAAAAAGTTCCTTCTATAGAGAACAGTTTCTTCATAAACTCGGTTACTCTTCATTTTCAGAAAAATATTTGAGAGTGAACATACTTTTAAAATCTTCCTATACCTTTTTTTAACATAACATGGAACAGGTAATATCTAAAAATATTTTGGTGCTCTGGGCGTGTTGAGAGGGTTGATGCTGTGAGCTCTGATAGATGGATGCTTCGCAGGATGAAAACTCCCAAGGAAAACATGAGTCACCAGCAGATCAAGGCCGAACTGGAAGAGCTGAACACGGCTGAAGCTAAACTTACGGATATCAAAGAATTGTAGGCAGAACTGGAAGAAGAAATGGATCCCCTCCTGCGTCCTTGGGAGCGGGACAGGTCCAAAGCCGAACAGAAAATCCTTCAGTTCTCGCCATCCTTGAAGGGCAAGCCCTGATAATGGTTCATCGATGTCAGGCTGTCATGTCCCTGCCTCAGACACACTTATATAGTCCAAAACCAATGTCTTACTTGTCTTACATAGATCTCTATGCAAGACGCGATGAAACTCTATTTAAGAAAGAAATAAAGAAAGAAAAGGAGAATAGATAATGTCTATTGTAGACATAAAAACTGCGACAATAACAAGCAAGGGCCAAATTGTTATCCCTTCTTCCATGCGTAAGGGACTTTTTGAAGTCGGGAATAAGGTTGCAGTCATAGCAAAAATAGACTCTATAGAGATTCGACCCCTCGACGACGTCGAAAGGAGAATGAGTACAGCTATAGCATCGGAGAAGGCCCTTGCAAAACTTTGGGACACTCCCGAAGAAGACGAAGCATGGAACTATTTATAAACGAAAACTTGAGGTAAAACATTGAGTAGGTTCCAAAAAGGATCTATTGTAATATTGCCATTTCCGTTCTCGGATTTGACTGCAACGAAGAAACGCCCAGCATTAGTGATTGTTGATATAGAGGGAGACGATCTTATTTTATGCCAGATTACTTCCTCTAATCGACAAGACTCTTATGCAATCTCTTTGAATCAAAACGATCTCAATAGAGGCACTCTTAAAATTGATAGTCTTATACGTACCAATAAAATATTTACGGCAACTGGCGACATAATAGAATACGAACTCGGCAAGATCACGGAAGCTAAGTTAAAAGAGGTTGAGGATAAGCTTGTAGAGATTATTCTGAAGAGGTAATTACATATCTCTTTTTTTAAATCGATCTGTTAGTTTCAAGAATATATAATCCAGGTCGTGAATGACCAGTGCCAGCAGTGTGGAGTCAGTCGCTCATCCGTCTGGCCATGAGGGACATGGATGCCCGGATCATCCAGTCCTTGAGTACCAGGTCCTTTTCCTGAAGGATCAGCAGCTCTTCCCGCCGTAGACCGCTTTTCGCAAGTAGTATGTGTATGGTCTTGTCCTGCTCTACGCATGATTATTCTGGCAGTATCTATCGGTACGAACTGGCGTTTATCAGGATGGACTGTCCAGCGAGGAAGGAAGATCTTCTTGAAGGTCGGTATGGGGTTGTGCCAGCTCGTTGGCCAGGAGAATATGCAGGTAATCCTCCAGATGATCGTTTGTCACTCGCCGAGGATCCGGATAATACTTCAAGAAATGCCTGACATCTGACACGTAATTTTCTATTGCATGTTTACGAAGTTGCCGCAACCCAATAAATCTCTCAAATTCTGATCAAAATTCATCCCTTCACCAGAACACTAACTGTACGAACATATTTAAGCGCGCTATGTACATACATAATTAGTACATATAGTTATAAACTATTCTGTGTCGGTAAATGTTGATTTTAGAAAAGGGGTGAGGGTCAGGTGCTCCGATCGGGATTCGAACCCGAGTCTTCGGCTCGAAAGGCCGGAATGATTGGCCGGACTACACTATCGGAGCACGTCGATTTCGCTCTAAATGAGCGACTCCAACATAGTACATATCAGTATTAAAGCTTTCGCCCAGATCAGTATATTTCACCCTGTTCTTCGCCTGTTTCAAGATTCATTACCCAGAATGTGAGCTTTGCACAGCTTTCCGGCTGGCATGCATCCCTGCAGCCTGCACAGGGGGAGAATACCTCCCCTGCCATGAGTAACTCAAAAACCGGCTTTTTTTCCTCTTTCACTTTCAGAAGGTACGTCCTGGCGCCATTGGAAACGGCCTGCTCACGAATAATGAGCTCATCCTCCAGAAGCTTGGAAATGACCCTGGAGCACTTGCGGCTGTCTATATCCAGCATCTTCCACAGCTGGTTCTGAAAAACGCCACCCTCCTGAGAGCGAATGACATTAAGAGCAGTTTCTTCAATACTCATATCAATTTACCACTACATCAGTAACTACTTTAGCAGTTAGCCTTCAACTGGAATGACAAGAATGATATTGTTTCCACGAAGGACAACGGAACCTAGGGACCTTAAACGCTCACCATTTGCTATTTCAACGGTATCGACAAGATGGAGGTTCATGTAATCATCTGCGCTGCTAAGAGTTCCTTCAAGCAGGTGAAGGTCACCTTTCATCTCAACCTGGATTTTAGATCCAATCATTTTCTGGACTTTCTTATTCGGGAACAAAATTAATCCTCACATCATTTTAAAACAACATTAGAGCCTTTCCGGTTATAGGCTAATACAATAATACAATCTAATATTTATTACTGGCGATTTAACCTTTACTGTATCCCTGGAGGGAACTGCTCATACCCGAGATATTCACATGTATCCCTGAATCTCAGTAGTAGCTTGCTGCGCTTCCGCATCATCTTTCTTATTCATGTTCTCATGCGGCCTCCTTATAGGGCCAAACATCTTCTCATAATCCTGGATATGCTGATTAAGCCATCTTGCAAGCTCCAGGGCAGCCAACGGGGAAAGGATTACCTCTGTTTCAAGCTTCCTCTGGATCACCTGTTCCTCCGATGCCTTATCAGACGGCAGAGGTGTGTCATTATAGAAGCCAATCCTGAAATCGTACGGACTGTGTCCCCCCACAGCTCCGATAGAGTAGACCTGTTTGAAATCATCAGGCTTGAACAGTTCTATCCTTACTTTTCTTTTTCCTTTTATCCCTTCTGATTTTTCACTCATATTAATGTTTCCTTGCAGACTGGCTCATGCATCATCTGTCCTACCTTATCTGTCGGCATCATTCTAAAGCATTATGATAACACGTTGCGATATGATGAACATATCCGGTTACCCTTCTATCTCTTTTTTAAGCCGGCGAGCTTCAGATGCGATCTCTCTTTTAGAGTAAGTCTTTGCTATCATCTCAACAGCATCAAGATTACGTACTGCACTGTCCAGATATCCGAGCACATCTCCCGGATAGGCGGTAATCCCGTAGAGATTCTCTATTTTCCTCACAATGCCTGCCGGATCGTACCCTTCTGTCCTGATCATGATGATCTTTTCGGAGAACTTGCGCTCAGCACAGCCGCAATATGGAGAATCCCTGCAACTGCAGGCCAGGAACTCGGACGCAAAATCAAATAGCTGCTCTCTCAAAGAGATATCGAGCTTTCCCATATTCTCCCCCTCAAAGAGGATATCCAGTGAAGCCCCCTGAAAGACCCGTGAAGGAAGATTAACGTTAAGAGCTGCAGATATCCGGGAAACATACTTGAAATACACCCCGTCGAAGAACTCAAGGTTAGTAATGATAGCAAGCGGATCGTGGTCCATCAGCACAGCATCCCGTATAAGGAAAGCCCTGGAAACAGAAAGGAAGTGGCCTGCAGCGATCTTGCCAAAACTTGTCAGCTCAATTGTGCCTTTTTTCCTGTAAAGGAATTTCTGTCGTTCAAGCCTGCGCACAAGCACATCCACCGCATAGCCGGCAAGCATATCCCCATGTATCTTCATCAGGTCCTTCTCTGAAGAGGTTATGGCCGCGGTTGCGAGGATCTCCTCAAGCTTCTCCTCTTCCCCGTACTCCACCTTTGTATGCAGCATCTCTCCCTTTAACAGTTTCAAGGCTACAGTATCCTCCGTATCACCCTGATCACCCGTGTACCTCTTCCCAGGTACCGCAAGCAGCACTACTTCTCCAAGGTCATGGTAATCCGGCCTGCCGGCACGGCCCAGCATCTGGAGGAATTCCTGCATGTTAAGCCACTCGATACCCATAGCAAGGGAATCGAATATCACCTGCGATGCCGGAAAATCGACGCCTGCTGCAAGGGCGGCAGTGGTAACTACAACAGGAAGCCTGCCTTTTGCAAAGCCCACTTCCACTTTCTTGCGTTCCTGGCTTGTCAGCCCTGCATGATAAGGAGCCGAAGGAATAGAAAGGGCTTCGGATATACGATGGCAGTTACGTCTTGAGTTCGTGAAGATAATGGTCTGACCTCTGTGCCCCTTTGATGAAACCTTGCTATACTCATCCCTGGCAAATTTGGTCATGATATTTATCTTTGAATGCTCCGGGCAGAGCACGAGATGCCTTTCAATAGGCACCGGCCTGTACTCATACTCTATAAGCTTTGCATTCAGATGCTTTGCCATTATTTCCGGCTTTGCGACAGTCGCGGACAGGTAGATGAACTGTGCATCAGGTGCGCTGTACTTGAGCCTTGCTATCACTCCGTCGAGCCTGTGACCGCGCTCCGAGTCCTCGATAGTGTGTACTTCATCCACGACAACAGTACCTACCTGACCCAGCATGTCCGCAGCACCGGTCCTTAAGATATAGTCTATGCCTTCATAGGTGCCTACAATGATATCAGAATCAAGGGATCTGCGCATTGAATCCGTTTTAGATGCCTTTATACGTGCGCTTCCGACCCTGATGGATGTCTGTATCCCCAATCCTGAGTACCTATCAGTGAACTGGTCATATTTTTGGTTCGCAAGCGCTACCAGAGGCACAAGATACAGCAGTTTTCCCTTCCTGCGCAGGATGTTCTCGATACCCGCAAGCTCACCGATAAGTGTCTTACCTGTAGCTGTCACCGAGGTCACAAGCTGGTTCTGGCCTTTCAGAAGGCCATTCTCCACTGAAATTGACTGCACCGGCAGGAGCACATCCGACTTTTGAAGTAGAAGCTCCTTGAATTTCCTGTTTATCGGCAGGTCCCGTATCATAGATGTAGAGACCTCTGTATTTGCTGCTATTGAATCAAATCTTGTGAGCTCATGATCAAGTTCTTCGGGGCTGAGCATGGACAAGGTTCTGTCAAGGTCCCTTGTACTTAGCAGTATTTCCTCCAGTCTCTCACATACTTCCTCGCCATAAGTCACCTGCGAACTTGAGAGTACTCTGGACAGTTCGTCCTTTGCACAATCCGCGCATATTTTCTCCCGATGATATCTCACTGATCTTCTGTTGAGAAAATTGAACATGTTCTTCAGCAGGCAGAACCTGCAGGCATCCACAATATCAGCGCGAAGCTGGAATCCCTGTAACATATCAACAACAGCAGCTGTCTGCTGGGCATCCCCGTCCTTTGCTATCATGATTCGATCAGCAGTCCTCAAGAGTTCGGTCAGCTCGGAGGGAGGATGCAGCTCCTCTTTATTATTCAGGACAACCTTGAATTTGTGGGGCCGTGGTCCTGTAGCAGTCGTCTGCATGACCAGTTCCCCTACAAAAAGAGGCCTTTTCATTTTATCCCGTATCGGTAGAACGGTTATTTTCGCCCTGTCGGCAATTATTAGTATCCAGAGAGTCATCTGCGCACTCAGATAGCACAGTGAGTATAAATAATATTGGCTTTATGGAAAGCATAAGTAAAAATATAAATAGCAATATATTACTTCTTGCTTACAGGAACAGGACAATGTTAACAACCAAATCTTTTGCGGCAAACTCCTTTATGCAGGATGAGATATCAAAGGACCAGGAAGAAGTGTCACTATACGACAGCCTCAAAAGAACATCCTCTACTGTGACATACCAGGAAGAGCCAACTTTACTTTCAACAGGCATATCAGTCCTTGACAGGAATCTTGGCGGAGGCCTGCCTGCTGGTTCAGTATCTTATTTTTCAGCCGATCCCCGTTCGATGTCAGAAGTATTCCTTTATCAGTTCACACAATCCCGCAGGACATTCTACTTCACAACCGGACGCAGGCCCAAGTTCGTTCTCAATGATATCATCAACCTGGGATTTGACCCGTCCAACATAATCTTCGTTGATGTATATAGTGAATATTATTTCAGCGCATGCGGTGAAATGTCAGAAAATGTAGGCAATGAATATATCGATTCCAAGATAATAGAGTTCACTGAATACAACCTGCGTAACATTGCCAACGATTCAACCGGTGAGGAGATCAACCTCATAATCGATTCCTTCTCATTTTATATGAATCTCCGCGTTAACCCCGGGCTTATCCGCCAGCTGACCAATGTCATTTATGAGGTCACCAAGGAGATACAGTGCCTGACACATCTCTACGGTCATAAGGGCAGCACCCCGGAAAAAATGGGAAATGAAGTCTTCGCCACAGTTGATGTGATATTTGAGTCCTCCCTGGAGACAAGCTCTGATAAACTGGTCAGCAAGCTAGCCATACCAAAGATAAGAGGAATGGTGCCAAGCCCAGAGCTGATCAAGTTCAAGATAGGAGAGGGAGTACAGATAGATACTTCAAGGGATATTGCCTGAACCCTGCCCCTCCGGATGAACTGTGCTTGTACTCACAGACAGGCATCTGTGTCTGCCGCATACCTGCAATTGCAGCTGCGCTGATCAGGGATATTGCCAATGGTATCAAGCAGAACCCCCAGAAGTATCTCCTGCCTTTCCTGAAGTGTTCTGACGACCTCTGAAGCTGTGACTTTCTGAGCACCCATACCACAGGCATTATTTGTAACAGTGCAGATAGAAGCATAACACAGGTTCAACTCTTTTGCGAGGACCACCTCAGGCATGCCTGTCATTCCCACGACATCCCCAAACCTGCTCATCATCCTTATTTCTGCCCTTGTCTCAAACCTTGGGCCTTCGGTACAGACATATATGCCATCTGCAAAACCAACGTCCTCTTTTATGAGCGCCGCCCTAAGGCTTTGCCGTAGCTGCGGGCAATAAGGCTCCGTCATATCAACATGTACGGTCCTGTTATCGTGGAAAGTGGATATCCTGTTACGCGTCAGATCCACAAGATCATCCGGCAGAACGAAACTGCCGATGGGATGACCCTGCATTGTACCCACAGAATTTACCGATATGGCCCTTTCAATGCCAAGCTCCATGACTGCCCATATAATGGCCCTGTAATTTACCATGTGCGGAGGGACATGTTTCTGACCGTCAGCATGCCTTGGTATCAAAACGCAGTTCCTGTCTTTGGCATCAAAAGTGTAAGCCCGGACCACGCCAAAAGGCGTTTCCACAGTTATGTTTTCAGAAGCTTCCGGGAAAGAGAAGTTCACACCTCCGATCACTGCAACATCAAAGCTGGGACCTGTGGTAGATTCTGACCTATGTGTCCGCATTATTGCTACCATTTAAAACCTGTTTCTCTTCCATCCTGATACTTGCAGAGACCTTTATTCCCCCCAGGGCAATGATTATAGCTGCAATTATAGAATAAACGAAATACTGCACTCCCACTGCAGGGTCGATAGTACTGCCACCTATGACTGCGCTTATGGATATCAGGTATGTGCTTGCACCCCAGAATAGCAGGCCCATGGATATCACAAAGAAAGCAGGTATGATGTACCTGAAAGTGGATGTCCTGTTCTTATAGCAGTCAATTATCTTCCCGACGTCTGCTATCAGGATAGCACTTACATATAGCCATACAGTGGTGTTTATGAAAACTGTTGCCAGAGGTATCAGTCCATAGTACCAGATGCCTTCACGCGTGTAAAGCTCCCATACCCTGCTAAGACCAAGTACGCTTGCAGCGACCATTACAAGAAGTGCGGCGAGGTATGTCAGGAATGTCATCCGTCCTGAATGGAAAGAGTCCTTAAGGCGCTCCCCATAAACAGATATCGGGTCTCCGAAACCCCTGTAGAGCATATAGAGGCCTACTGCAGCGAGTATCCCGATGATAGCGCCCTGAGGATAATTGATCATAAGGAAAAAGGCATAGATAAGCGATGCCAGTCCCAGGGGTACGAAAAATGTCTGGGATATCTTGGGATCATTAAAAGCATGCTTGATGATGTAATAGGTACTTTCCAGGTTCACACTCTGCATAACTACAATACGCTTGACAGAATCCACCTTCATCCTAGACTGCACGATGGGGAGCAGGGACTCATCCTCCGCCCCGTCAGAAATGAATATAGCAGAGCCAAAGTTGAAACGCTTAAGGAGGACATCGAGCTGGTTTGCTATCTTCTGGTCGGATATGATGCCTATGTTCTTATCCCCGGCAAGGGTGATAAGCTCCGCATCAATATCTCTTGCAGCCAGATCATCAAGTACCTTGATACCGCCAAATATGGTGTTGGCATCCGAGTCCTCGGGATCCGCTGTGGCAAGTTTTACGGCGGCCTCTACGTTTGCCTCCCTTCCAATAACAGGGCCTCTTACATTAGCTTTTACGCCAAGGTCATCGTCTCTGTCTATACAGAGGATCAGTATTTGCATATAACTCCACTTGCTATGTGACACGGAAATATAAATAGATTCTCATAAAATCGTTACAATGACAGACTGTTAAATGTCAGGCCTCCACACCCATGGAGCCGTTCCTCATTGCGAAAGTAACTCCCTTATCAGCCTTTTGGCCCACTGCAGCTTCTTCTTCTTTGTAGGGGTAACGTCCTCATCATTAAAATCAAAGCCTATGAGAATAATTTTGGCCGCACCGAATTCTTTTGCAAGGAAAACACATCTGTCACCATCGCTGAAACCACCGAAGTTATAGACATTTTTAAGGGGAACTGACTGGGTGCTTCCGACAATGCTGTGAAGAAGAGGCACATATCTCTCAAGTTTGTCAATATTATCCCCGTGGGCGTGCACAACCATGAGTGAACCCCTGTTATTGGCGATAATTTCCTTTTCAACGTCCCCGTCAAGGTCTGTCACTATTATATCGGGCACTATCCCGGAATCAAGGATAACAACCGCGGCCCCGTCAGCAGCTATGACCACATAGTTCCCTGCATTAACAGATCCCAGCTCTTCTTTAAGACATGGCGCATTGCCGCATACCAGAACGTTCTTCCCGCCTATCAGTTCATAGAGGACGGATACATCTGCATTCCCTGAATGGTCCAGCAGGCGGGAGAGAATGAGAGCTGCACGCTCATCCTCTTTCCTGCTGAAGCCCATGTCCTCAAGTATCCCTGAGTATACAGGTTCCCATTTTTCAAATTCCATGCTTCTCCTTTGGGTTTTGGTGCGGCTGCGTTTCAGGCCGGTGAAATGCCGATGCTCATAGACACACCTTCGACATCCCAGTCCTTGCTGAGGCTTCCGCTTGCATCCACGTCAAGGCCTATTACCTGCACATCCGCCCTGATCTCCTTTGCAATATGCTGCTCAAGATCGAGTACAAGACCAAGTACCCTTTGGTCACTGATCCTGATATGCACCCTGATGCTCTCATCAACAGCAAGGTCAAGCTCCTTGCGCATGTCCTGCACCCTGCGGATGACTTCCCTTGAAAAGCCCTCAGACTCGAGTTCCCGGGTCAGTTTTGCGTCAACATATACGCTGCCTGCGTTGAATTCTGCACTTGCGACCATTTCCGGCAGTTTTTCCTCGAATTTGACCATTTCCGGTGTGATAGTTGCCATACCTCCGGGAACTTCAACTTCTGCCTGCCCGTTTGTAGCGAGGGATTTCCTGAGGGATAGCACATCAGTTTTCTTTATCGCAGCCAGGACCTTTCCTGCATCGCCCTTGAAAACAGGGCCGATGGTGCTTGGATTGGGGATAGCTTCATAGTTGAGTTCATCCCATGGCTGTCCCGCAGTCGTGAGTACGATATCCTTCGCATTGGTCTGGTCCATGAGCACGGACTTAAGGCTTGCCACAGCCTCTGCGACCTGCTCATTGGACGGAGCGACCACTATCCTGGATACCGGCCACCTGAGTTTCCTGCCTGCTTTCTGGCGGGCATTGGAAGATGCTTCCACCATGGACCTTATCATATCCATGTGAGTCTCAAGTTCCTTGTCCACAAGAGACTCATCAGCAACAGGCCAGTCGTTCATATGGACTGATTCCGGTGCGTCAGGATAAACGTTCCTGACGAGGTTCTGGTACATCTCCTCTGCAAGATGTGGCATGAAAGGAGCTATGACCTTGGCAGTTATGGCAAACACCTCATACAGCACCCTGTATACAGCCAGTTTGTCGGGGTCATCAGCCTCAACCCATGTCCTTGGACGGATGAGCTGGATATACCACCTGGAGAGGTCCTCAAGGGCGAACTCGTTGATGGAACGCAGAGCTCTTTGCAGGGTGTACTGGTCCATAGCCTTGTTGACATCATTGATGAGCGACTGAGCCCTGGAGAGTATCCACTTATCTTCCTTCCTCATGTGCTCCCTTACAGATTCCAGGGACACTTGTGATGGGTCGAACTTGTCCAGCACCATATAGGGCAATGGGAAGCGATACACGTTCCAGAGGATATTCAATGTCCGGTTTATGGTCCCCAGTTCCTCGCTATTGAACTTGAGATCGTCCCATGGAGCACTGGCTGACATCACAAAGCAGCGAAGAGTATCGGCACCATATTTTGAGATGACCTCTTTTGGCTCTATCACATTTCCAAGGCTCTTTGACATCTTCTTGCCTTCACCGTCAAGGGTAAAGCCGTGCATGAGCACACTCTTGTAGGGAGCTTTGCCAAATGCTACCATGCTTGCTCCAAGCTGTGAGTAGAACCATCCACGGGTCTGGTCGTGCCCTTCAGTGATGAAGTCTGCCGGCCACCACTTATCAAAGTCCTCTGCATTCTGTGGGAACCTGAGGGTTGCCCAGGAAGCTACAGCTGAATCGAACCAGACATCGAACACGTCTTCCACACGTTTCATCTTCCCGCCGCAGGGGCAGTCAAAAGTGACAGCATCGACATAGGGTCTGTGCAGCTCGATGTCACCGGAGATGCCTGACATCTCGAGGAGTTCCTGTTTGGTTCCGACAACATGCATGCTGTCGCATGTCCGGCATTTCCACACGGGTATTGGGATTCCCCAGTACCTCTGCCTGGAAACACACCAGTCGCGGGCTCCCTCGACCCAGTCCTTGAACCGTGAAGAGCCTGCCCATGAAGGATACCAGTTCACTTTCTCTATCTCGGAGAGCATCTGTTCCTTGAGATCTGATATCTTAATGAACCACTGTTCTGTGGCAAGATATATGATAGGTGTCTTGCAGCGCCAGCAGTGCCCGTACCTGTGAGTTATCTTGCTCTGGGCAAGAAGCAGGCCGCGCTCTTTGAGGTCTTCGATGACACTCGTGTTCGCATCCCTGATATGCATCCCTGTGTAATCACCGGCTGCTTCTGTGTACCTGCCGTCAGAACCTACAGGGCAGAATATGGGCAGGTTGTTCTTGATGCCGATATCAAAGTCATCCATACCGTGCCCAGGTGCGATATGCACACAGCCGGTGTTCTCGGCGGTCACGAAATCGGCAAGATAGATGTTATGCTCCATAGCTGCCTGTCTTGGCACCTTATCTGCAAGGGGGTGCTCGTAGGATAGCGAAGTGAGGTCCTCACCGAGCATGCTGCCCAGTATCTCATAACCGGCGTAGCGTCCTTTCTTCAGGACGGCTTCCACAAGCTGTGAAGCAAGAATGAGCACCTCTTCCCTGCCTTCTGAAGTTGTTGCCTTTACCCTGGAGTACTCAAATGAAGGGTGGACTGCCACTGCAATGTTGGACGGGATGGTCCATGGAGTGGTGGTCCATATTACAACATAGGTGTTTTCCTCGCCCTTGAGCCTGAACTTGACGAATATGGAAGGGTCCGCCCTGTCGCTGTACTCTACCTCAGAGTCAGCAATGGCTGTTTCGCACCTGGGACACCAGTTGACAACGCGCTTGCCCTGCTCCAGCAGGTTCTTCTCCTGGGCACGCTTGAGGGTCCACCATGCAGCCTCGATGTACTCGTCACGCAGGGTCATGTAAGGGTCCTTCCAGTCAAGCCATGCGCCCAGCATGCGGAACTGCCCGGTCATGTCGTCCTTCTGGTTCAGCGCGAATTCCTTGCACTTCTCGATGAAATTCCCGACGCCGTATTTCTCAATATCCTTTTTGGATGTGAAACCGAGCACCCCCTCCACCTTGACCTCGATGGGCAGGCCATGCATGTCCCAGCCTGCACGGTCAAGTATGTCATAACCTTTCATTGAGCGGTAACGCAGAATGGAGTCCTTGATTATCTTGTTCCACGCAGTGCCCAGGTGGATATGTCCTGTGGTATACGGTGGACCGTCAACGAAAAAGAACTTCTTTCCGCCTCTTCTGTGCTCACGTACCTTTGAGTACGCATCTGATTTTTCCCAGAAGTCCTGGATCTTCCTTTCCAGTTTTTCCGGGCTATATTGATTGGTAATCTCCTCTAACATCAAAGGTCTCCATACTCTAATTCGATCTGGATATTCCTACTGCAATATTTGATTTAATAATTATGGATGAAACTCACAGGTTATAATTAAATTTTATTGAAAATGTGAGCTTGGGGAGGGGATTGGGATGAGGTGTGGGGATTCAATTTACACATTAGTGAATATCACGCTTTGATAGCATTCAAAGGAAATCTTCAGTCATATAATGAGAATATATAATTAGCTCCTGAAACCATTGTTCTAATTTGACGGCGTTCCTTAGTATTTCACAATCCGCATTCATGCAGTGAAATATAAAGACACGGATTAACACGGGATTAACACGGATCTCATTTTTTGCGGGGTTCTAAGACCCAATGTTATTGTAAATCAGTGTAAATCCTGTAAATTTGTGTCTAGACAATAATTTGAAAAATAGAAGGCCTTAATGAAAGAATGAATAGACTTTTAAATCTGAATTCTAATTTGATGGCCTTATAATGAAAGCCAGCATCTAACAAAAACATGAACTTTTATTGTCTACCTGTGCAATGTGAAATGTCAGGCCTTAAGCTCCTTGGAGAGAAAGCCTGCTACCTTGGGAACAAATTTGAATGGTACAGCTACCGCACTGAGCTGGCTTACAGTGCCTGTAATTATCATGTCTATCTCCGGACAGTAGAATAACCATGCGCTGGAAACCCCTGTGTGTCCACGAAGCTCCGGGAAAGACTGGATGAGGGAGAACAGCGGAGGGGGTTTAAAGCGCATCATCCCGAGACCATATTCAATAGGCCATCCGGGAGCAACGGGACTCAACTGGAAACCAAACATGTTCCAGTTACTTTGCATCAGCTTAACCGTGGCCGGATCATCAATGATCTCTCCCCCGATAAGTGCCCTCATAAAAATTATAAGTTCATCTGCTGTGCTGATCAGATCCCGGGCAGATTCCAGGGCGTATGGGATGTCCAGGCTCTGGTCTTTATACCAGATAGTAGCGGCTGCCGGAAAGTTTTTGTAAGCTGATTTCGAGGGAAGATAGGTCTTTTCTAGATTGAGGGGGCTGTAAAACATCTCATCAAAAACTTCCTGAAGAGGCTTGCCGGTAACATTTTGAATTATTGCAATAAGCAACTGGAAGTTAGTGTCAGAATAACGTGACTTCCATTTTGTCGCATCCATTGGCTGGGGCTGGAAGAGAGGCCGGTTCACATTCCTGACAAGCTGCATGGTGTCTTCGATGGACCATGAGCGATCGCCATCTTCAAGAATGCCGTCCCACAGGCGTTTCTCGCCTTTTCGGTGGATCTCAAGATAGTCAGGAATGCCCGAGGAGTGGTTTAACAAATGCAAAAGGGTTATCTTATCACTATGATCCACACCATCTTTTGTCCTGTTAAGTCCTGCTGTTAAACTTCGGGGCAAATATGATGTCATTCTCTCATAGATACTAAGGCGTCCCTGTTCATGCAATTTGAGTACTGCTGATGCTATGTACAGTTTAGTGACACTGGCTATCCAGAAGGGAGTGCTTGTTCTCATGAGTGTCCCATCGGGATGTGCTATTCCTGTTGCGCCGGACCAGTGAAAGGACCCGTCCATACTCTCAACTGCCAGGACAGCATGATTGGCATATCTTACCCCGGCCATACTGTTCAGTATCTCCTGCATTTTGTCTGCTATGCTTTCAGGAGCAGTATTCCTTTTGTGTGGTTCGTTACGGTCAGCTGTTCCCATATTACCCACCTGAACACTATGAGCACATCATGTAAATCGTTAATTTCTTGCTTATCATTGAGGTTTAGATCCTCTGGGTCAGAATTTTTGAAAAAGAAAAGATGTTCGTTGTTTAGAACATCTGTTTACCTGCCACCCTCATCCAAACAGTAATACACCTTTGTGAGGTTGTTCTCTTTGTACACTGCGCATTCAGGACATACACATCCTTTATCATCTGTGATGCAGTTGCTTTTTCCAAAGGCACAGAACATTCCCTCTATGTGATCTGTTTTTGAAAGGTCCCCTTTGAATGCCCCTTTAAGGAGCTCCGCTGTATTGGATGGCATCGATTTCACCTTGCAGGCAAAAGTATAGCTTGGACATTTCTTCAAACAGATGCATTTCATGAGATTCTCTTTGTTCTTTTCCACTCTTTCCACTCAGATCACCTTCTTTTTGTCTTTACCCAAACGCTCTGAAAAACTATCTGTACGCACAAGTTGCATACCAATATAAATGAGATTATGGATGCTATTTAATTGTTTTTACTTGGTCATCGTTAAGAAGATTTCCTGCCTGAAAGCTATAGATGTTTGTGTCATGTCGAAGACATAGCCATTGTAAAATTGGGTGGCACTCCTTCACGTAAAGTGAAGGGATATTGGGGAGGAAACATTTATTGGCTAAGTTCTGGTGAAATTGCAAATTGTCGCATAACTTCTTCAAAAGAAACGATAACCGAAGAAGGATTGCAAAACAGCAATGCGAAAGTTAATCCTCCTAAAACAGTGCTAATAGCAATGATTGGTGAAGGAAAGACGCGGGGCCAATCTGCCATTCTTGATACTCATTCATGCACCAACCAGAATGTTGCAGCTATAGTATTTGATACTGAGTACGTGTCTCCTGAATATGTTTGGAGATGGGCTCTTGGTGAGTACGAAAATAATAGAGCAGTTGGACGTGGAGGATCACAACCTGCACTCAATGGCCAAAAAGTTAGAGAACTGATTATTCCTCTCCCTCCCCTCCCCGAACAGCAGGAAATCGTCCGTCGGGTCGATGCGCTCTTTGCTTTTGCCGACTCCATTGAAGCCAAAGTTGCAGCAGCCAGGGAGAAGACTGAGAGGCTCAGGCAGTCCATTCTTGCAAAGGCATTCTCTGGGGAGCTGGTGCCGACCGAGGCGGAGATTGCTAGACAGGAGGACAGGGAATATGAGAGTGCGGGGGAGTTGCTGGAGAGGATTAGAAAGGAAGGTAAGGTTTCTGCAAAATGAGATTCATGGACTCCCAATATCAGAAATTGAGAATATTCATACCGATTGGTGCTGAAAATTTGTAGAGGGGCAGAAATGGAAAGACGATGCAAAGAAAAAAATGTCACCAATAAATGGTGTAATCCTTCACAATTCCTGGTTCCTCATAAGCTAAACGTGCAGTAAAAATTGGCTTTCGAATATATGGAGCACTTTTTTCTAAATTGACCGTAGAATCATAATTATTACCTGCATGATTATCAGGGGAGCCGGTACTATCAATGAATATTAACCCTCTATCTGTTGTGTTAAATACATTCAATGCATGCCCTATCTCCTCATCATAGAAGGTTACACTTACATAACCTGCTCTGATTCCTGCTTTTTCGGCATTGTTGTGTACTTTTGCTGCATATTCTGCACATACGAACGCATCAGGCTTGTAGATTATAGTATCTGTTCTATCATTCATAATAAATCGGATTAATTCATCGTATGTAGGGTCTTTTGCGGTGTGGTAATTATGCAAGTATATTTTCTGTCCAGCTCCTGTAACTGGCATTAATATTCTCTCATATTCTGTTTCACCGTCATAATACAAATCATTTGGTGAATCGACTGAGCCTATAATAATACCAGTGAACAGTGATAGTAAAACAAGGCCAAAAACAATAGTATATGTGAAATAATTTGTACTTGATGATGATGCTTTAATCCTAACACCGCAATGTGGACAGATTTCAGCCTCTTTGAACTTTAATTCGGTTCCACATATAGGACAATAGTTCGCCATCAAGAACACCGTTTTAGTAAGTACGTAAATTGGCAATTGTCTTTAAGCTTCCTTAGCCTCATTGGAGGCATCAATCGCAAATGCTACTAGCATGAAAAAGGCAGCAATCCAGTACCATATATCAAAATATTGATCAGGAACGCTAAAAGTCCATATAAGACCAGGAATAAGACTAATTAATAGCAGTGAAGCAAAAACTTTTCTTGTTCCTACATATAAATATCCTACGCCCGGAATAATAAAATTCAATATTGCTGCCAGTAAAGGATTTTTTTTACTCGTTAACCTAATTCGAACTCCACACTCTGGACAAATCTCTGCTTCTTTATATTTCAGTTCAGTTCCACATGTTGGGCAAAAGTTGGGCATAGCAAATCACCACGATATATTCAACAGTAAAAGTATAGGGTATTAACACTATATAACTATATTTACTAATTTTGTGTTGAGTGAGAGATTTGATTAATTACACGCACTTTAAGCATGATTTCTTAAATCAGATTTTTAAGTGATCAATTATACTTCTCACAAAAATAGAAAACTTTATATCAATAAATTTCAGAACGCCTGTAAGAAAGGAAATCGTAGAATCCCTACTTTTCAGTTTATGGTTTCCTCGCCCCACTCTTATACTTCTCGTACCTGCCACAAGCCGTCTTGTACGATCCCCACGAACAGGCGTTACCCATTTCGATATACCTGTAGATCTTCCGGGGCTCGATTTCGTGTACCTGACATACTTTCATGAACTGCCGGATGTCAAATGATGTAAGGGAATCTATGTCAGATATCTGGGAGGAATGATCCAATAATCACTATAATAATTGCTATTATTATAAATAAGGCCAAAGGTATGATTAACAATATTTCCCACCATCTAAAAGGTTTTAAAGGTAAATCTGGCTGTGATTTGTTCCAGTAAAAATTCATTACCCTAATAGGTTCTATAAACGCTAGAAAAGTAAACATGGAAATTAACCATAAAGGGTCAGGCAATCTCTGTAAAAATACAAGTACTACAAACAAAAGTGCAAGCAGGCTTGCGCTGTTTTCACCGAATTTTTTATCATATTCGATATCTTCTGCAAATTTAGAGACTTTAACAAACAAACTGTGGATAAAAAATAGACCAAAAATTGATCTCCAAAAAGGTCTTACTTTTAATTCATTTCGATTTTTGAAAAACTTCCACTGTTTATACATCCAGTATACTTCATAAATTCCAAACGTTATTACTGATAGAAAAATAAATTTCCAGATAGGAACTTGATTTGAATATTCTATATTTTTAGTCATATTGTAAATCACAGGTTTTTAACATATATATCTTTTTCTAATTGTTCCCCATTAATGCACAATAATGTGAAACATGTGGTGTATTAGCAAATTCTAATTACTAAAATATGAATAACTTTAAAAAAAGGAGTCTAAAAAGAACTCTATCATGAAAGTTCTTCAAACTTTATTAAAGCAACTTTCTTTCTCGATATAAACAAAGAATTTCGCGGCCCTGTATAAACCCCCCCACCTGCATCGCTAAGTGTTTTCAAATAGGCTGTCTTTCACATTGGACAATGCCATCCTCTGCGGCATCGATTCTGTCGGTATCCCATATCGCATTAATCGCAACTGAAACCACGCTCTTCTTCCAGAAGGACCGCCCAAACTCAATCCCGCAGGCACCAAGCGCATTGTAGCCAAAGTTGACTAGCTCATGGCTCTATGTGATGAACTTGAGATGAAGATAAAGCAATCAGAGCACGACTGCCAGAAATTGATGGAGGCTACGGTTAACAGCCTTCTCAGTGCATAATAACTTGTAACATAATATTTAAATGAAAAGTGAAACAATATATATTAGCTTTTCACTCGGATCAAGATTATGTTTTCAGATGTAGAGATTAAATTAAAGAAAAGAAATACAATATTGTTTTCTCGTGATAGTCACTGCTTACAGGATTTGATAAAACTAATTCAACTGCAGAATCACCGAACCATTGTAATGTGGGCATTGGATTGTGCAAAAGTGCCTTTGGAACAGTTTGAAGCAAAGTATCCTGATGAATACAGACCAAGAACCTGTTTAGAACTTTGTGAGGATTGGGCAAGGGGCAAAGTTAAAATGCCTATTGCAAAAAAAGCAATTTTAAATTCACATGCTGTGGCAAAAGAAATCAATGACAGAGAATATGGTGCTTTGTGTCACGCAATTGGTCATGCCGGAGCCACAGTGCATGTAGAAACACATGCTTTGGGTTTGTGCTTTTATGAATTGACAGCAATAGTCTTAAAATACGGAAAAGATAACTTCCACAAACCAGTCACGGAAAAGATAGATTATTATTATGACCGATTGATATATTGGAAAGAGAACACCGATAAACCTGGACTTAATTGGGCAGATTTTTTATTGGATGACACCAGACCCAACAAAGAAAAGTTATTGAGTGAAAAGAAAATAATCTGAATACTAATCTGATAATATATGTCTGCTGATGGTTTTTAGCTTTACAAAAATGTTCACTTCCTCGACCCGCGCTTGTACTTTTCGTACTTGGCACAGGCCGTCTTGTAAGAATTCCATCCCAAGTTTGACAGTTTTCACTCCTTGATGAATGAGAACGTCTTCTTTATTAGCCAAATTTTTTCGTTTTTTGTCAGGAGAGACTGTCGGAAAATAAAGTCAAATAGTCATGACAATTATGAAATCACTATCAATGACAACTTTAAAGGAAACTGGAATTGTAGATAAAAGCCGCTATTCTTAACAGCGGCTTTTCAAGAACTGTTTACATTCACCCCTATATATCAATTCTATTGAAGACAATACTCTCATCAGTGCGCTGATTTCCTGTCTACTTCCTTTGTGTTACTCCTGATTGCAAACTTGATTCCCTCTATTATGAGCAGAGTAAGGAATGCTGCTCCTACAGGCAGTATCCAGTCCATCAGACTCAGAGGTGTCAGTTCGAATACCGTCTGCAATATAGGAACATATACCACAGACAGGATCAGCAGGAAAGTTATAAGCATTCCTATCAGCATCGATCGGTTGGAGAATAACTCCCTATTAATAGCAGACCCATCAAGAGATCTAAAGGCGGTGGGTACGAATAGCGCCATGCTAACTATTGTCACGAAAGTAAGGGTTCTTGCCTTCTGCAGGTCCGCAAAGGGGTCAGCCAGCAGGAATACCAGGAAGGAAACAATGCTCATAGTAAGCGCTGTGCTGATCACAAGGGTAAGATTCCTCCGTCCAAGGATTTCTTCTTTAGGGTCACGAGGTTTCCTGGACATTATATTTTCTCTCACAGGTTCCATACCCAGGGAGATAGCGGGAACTACTTCGTTGAACATGTTAATGAAAAGGATCTGCAGTGCCAGTAGAGGTATGTAATCGAATCCCAAAAGTGCTACTGATATCAGGATCAGCATAACCTCGGTGAAGTTGCGGGACACCAGATATGTGGTGAACTTCTCTATATTAGAGTAAATACCCCTGCCCATCTTCACAGCTTCAACGATAGTGGCGAAATTGTCATCCTGAAGTACCACTACGCTGGCTTCTCTTGCTACATCGGTGCCTTTGATACCCATCGCGATGCCGATATCAGCTTTCCGCAGTGCCGGTGCATCGTTGACTCCATCTCCGGTCATCGCTACAACATGCCCTCTCTCCTGTAGTGATCTGATAATCCTAAGCTTCTGCTCGGGGCGTGCTCGTGCATATATACTCACTTTTTCCACTACGTCACCGAACTCTTTATCGCTAAGATCGTCAAGTTCTCTGCCTGTAATGGCACCATCAGCCAAAATGCCCCTTATTTTTTCATCTGTAATCCCTTCAAGAGATACAGTACCATCAGATAGGCCAATCTCTCTGGCAACGGCTTTTGCAGTCTCCTGATTATCTCCTGTGATCATAACTACTTTAATACCTGCCTTATGGCAGGTTTCAATGGCTCTTTTTGCCTCTTCCCTGGGCGGGTCTATCAGAGCTGCAAGTCCCAGGAAAATCATATTGTTTTCCAATTCTTCACTAACACCGTGAATAGGCCTGTATGCCAAAGCTAGCACACGATAGGTTTCCTGCGCAAGTGTATAGTTGATCTCAAATATCTCCTTGCGGTCTTGTCCTGTAAACTCCCTCACTCCTGAAGAACTATGAATGTACGTACACCTGTCAAGCACCATCTCAGGAGCGCCTTTTATAAAGACCATGTCCTTCTCCTGTGTACTGTGCACTGTACTCATCATCTTCCTTTCAGAAGTGAAGATTATTTCCTGCAACCGGGGCAGTTCTTCTTCAAGTTTACCTTTCCATATACCGGCTTTAGCTGCAGCCACCAGTAAAGCTATCTCCGTAGGATCTCCAATGCCTTTCCATTCTTTGTCCAATTCTTCCAGTGCAGCATTGTTGCATAGAGTAGCGGCCCTCAGCAAGAGTTCCAGTCCCTTCTCATTTACAAGATCAATAGACGAATTATTGGAAAGCAGCTCTCCAATGGGTTCATAGCCTTTTCCAGTTACATTAATCTCCCGACCAGATAGAATTATTTTTCTTACAGTCATCTCGTTACGGGTAAGGGTGCCGGTTTTGTCAGTACAGATGACAGTAGTAGAACCCAATGTCTCTACACCCAGCATCCGGCGTACAATAGCATTATGTTGTGCCATATGACGCATCCCGTTTGCAAGAGTTATGGTCATGGTAAGGGGTAGCCCTTCAGGCACTGCTGCCACAGCCAAAGCAATTGATATCAAAAGCATCTCTGATACTGGTGCACCGTTATATATTCCTGAAATTAAGGTCACCAGAGAGGCAATCAATGCTATAATAGCAAGTGTGCGTGTAAGCCTTGCAATCTTTTTCTGCAGAGGAGTGGCCTCTTCAGCCTGCTGTACCAATCCGGCTATCTTTCCAAGTTCTGTGTTCATGCCGGTAGCAATCACAAGTGCGCTGCATTTACCACGTACGATTTGAGTGCCGGCAAAGATAGTTTCATCTTTTTCCTTGTTCACGGGTGCACTCTCACCGGTCAGTGCTGCCTCTTCTATCTGCAAACCAATCATTTCAAAAACGAGAGCATCGGCTGGTATAATATCTCCACTCTCCAGCACAAGGATATCTCCAGGAACAACATCATGTGAGGGTATTTCTTGCAATGTCCCTCCTCTGCGCACTCTTGTGAGAGATTGCACAAATTTCTTAAGAGCTTCCATGGACTTTTCTGCCCTGTACTCCTGCAAGAATCCCATTACTATAACGAAAAGGATGATGCCGGTTATAGCCCAGAAATTTATCACTTCATCAGCCAGCAATGCTATGATAGCTGCTGCAGCCAATACCCAGATTATTACGTTAGCAAGTTGTCTTACCAGCACTTTAACAGGTGTGACCCTATTCTTTTCTTCAAGTTGGTTAAGACCGTAAGTTTCAAGCCTATTCGTAACTTCTTCTTTTGATAGCCCCTCGAGGGAACTATTATACTTTAAAAAAGCTTCTTCAGTTTTCATAAATACTCTTTATTCTTCGCAAAGCATCACAAAAATCTATGGAATCTGTAAAGTTCTCATGACCAACACCTTGTCAACTTTATTTCCATCCATATCCACTACTTCATAACGAAGTCCACTGATCTCAACGTGGTCTCCTGTTTTTGGTATACGTTGTAAGGTTAACATCATCAATCCTGCAATAGTCCGATAATATCCCTGTTCCTCTTGTGGAAAAGAATCTACAGAGAGAATATCTTTTAGTTTTTCTATAGGTGTATCTCCATCAATGAGCCATGAGCCATCTTCTCTCAAAACTACCGGCATTTCTATTGGCTCACCAAGAGATCTAACATCACCCACTATAGCTTCAAGGATGTCATGCAAAGTAATAAGCCCTTCAATACTGCCATACTCATCAGTGATCAAAGCAATATGTACACCACGTTCCTTGAACAACTCAAGAAGTTTCAGGATAGGAAGAGATTTAGGTACAAAATGAGGCTCTATAGTATTGTCTCTTATATCTACAGTCCCTGATTCCACCAGATTTGCCAAAACCTGCTTTACAGACACTATCCCGATAATATTGTCCAAATCCTTTTCGTATGCAGGAAAATAAGACCGACCACTGCGGATCATTTTCTGCAGATTCTCATTGGTATTATCATTCAAGTCTAAAGCTATGATATCTGTGTGATGGGTCATTAAAGATTCAACACGAAGATCTCCAATTTCAAGCACACCTTCAATCATGCTCAGTTCTGCAGTTTCAAATACACCGGCCTGAGTTCCCTCCTCAAGCATGATCTTGATTTCCTCTTCTGTCACTGGAGGCTCATTAGTTTTCTGGATCCGCATTAGTCGAAGCACAGCCTCTGTCGAAAAACTGAGAATGATAACAAAAGGCCTTGCTATGAAAGAAAGGAACATCATGGGCCTAGCAACCTTCGTGGCAATATCTTCCGCTTTATTCAGCGCAAGTCTTTTTGGGACAAGCTCCCCAAATATTAAGGTCATGTAAGTTATTACGACCACCACAAGAATTATGCTGAGCACATTGCTGTATGGACTTAGGATCGTTACTCCTCTTAAATAGTTTGCAAGCCCCTCCGCAATAGTAGCTCCACCGAATGCACCGGCAAGAATACCTATCAAAGTAATCCCTATCTGGATCGTTGAAAGGAATGGAGTTACATTATTTGCAAGCCCTAATGCAGCGGATGCTCCTGTATTTCCCTCATCGCTCATTTTTTTGAGGCGAGTTTTTTTAGATGAAACAAGAGCAAATTCTGACATAGCAAAGATGCCATTCAATAAAATCAAAATAGCAACAATGACAATTTCAAAGGTATACGACATTTTCTTGTAATCATAGACTGGCTATATATTTAAGCATATTTCTTCGTTGAATTTCTCTGCTTGCAGAGGACTTAAGTATGTATCCTGGATGTCAATAACTACAGTGTATATGGCAATAGGTGTCACTTGCATCAAAATCAAATAACAAAACTAAATACAATCAAAAGGAGGAATGTAACTGTATCAATATGTTTGATATAAATGAATTACTGTGAAGAAAATACTGAGCATACTTTTGGTTTTTGTTATGATCGGACTGGTTGCAGTTTCCGGTTGCACTGACACAGCTGACGAAGGAACTGAGACGAGGCAATCGTTGACGATGAAACTGTCGTTGACGAGATAACTGATGATGAAGATGCATCAAAAGACGCAATCAATGAAACAGTCGCTGACGTCAATGAGACTTCCGGGGAATAAGATCCTGTTGTAGAATAAGATATCATATTTATACATATTTATATAAATTTTTGTTGTGACATTTTGGTTTTAGGACCAAACTTTTTCTCTTTTCTACAAGTATTTCATTAAGCTTGAAGTGACAACTTGTCATTATTCCTGACTTCAATGACACCATTATGGAATTTAATATCTGAACCAATACTTCGCAAAGAGAATAACATGCTAGGGACAAACCTATTGATACAGTTGAAAGTAGGTGGTATGATATGAAGAATAATAAGTTAAAAATAGCATTGATAACCGCTGTTGTGTTATTCCTGTCAATCGGGTTTGCCAGCGCAGCCTGTTATCTCAATGATGTTCAGGAAGATAGCATTGAGTATGAAGGATACCTGAATGTTAGTTTGGATGTGTCAACATCAGCTCCATATACGGCTGAGATGATGCTGACAGATGAAACACAGGCCTTTTTCCCTGATGCAACTATCGAGACCATATTGCTCAATGTTCCTGTGGATCAGATAGAGAGCGTAACTGATGCAGAGGGAAATGAATGGGAAGTAAACGAGATAAGTGAAGAAGCAAATGGTTTTGGTATCTTTAATGTCAGCATTGATCCAGGTGATGATATAGAAATTGACCCTGCGACAACAATCACTATAAATTTGGTTGACGCCTGGGACCAGTCATTTCCACGGAATGATGCAGGATATCTCATAGCAACTGAGATAAACGGCATCGGAGAAAATGCCGATGATAGTGCATGGGTGACCCTTGGGTTCTGCGAAGCACCGACACCTATAGTGGACGAGGAAGAACCTATCGAAGAAGTCCCAGTTGAAGAGCCTCCAGTTGAAGAACCTCCAGTTGAAGAGCCTCCAATTGAAGAAACCCCAGTTGAAGTACCAGCTGAGGAAACTGTCTGTTATCTGAATGTAGTTCAGGAAGACAAGAGCGAATATGAAGGGCAGCTCAATGCGACCTTGATCATCGATAATGAGACAAACACTGCCGAAATAGAGCTGGCAAATGAGACTCTTGAGGAATTCCAGGAAGCTCAGATGAACAGGATACTGCTCAATGTTCCTGTGGATCAGATCGAAAGTGTGACTGATGCTGAAGGAAACGAGTTTGAATTTGCAGAGGCCGAGGGAGAGATCAACGATAATCCATTCGGGGACTTCATTACAATGATCACTGTAATGATGGATATGGAAGACCACGGTTTTGGAGATTTCATCACTGAGATAACAGTATCTGAAACTGGAAATATGACCGGTCCGATAACAATAACCTTTACGGATGAATGGGAGGGGGAACTCCCTCCAAATGATGAGGATCACGTTATTGCAACAGCCATTCAGAACATCGGCGAGATGGGCGATGATAATGCATGGATCACTATTGGATTCTGCGAAGAAACGAGTGCATTACCTATAGATGATACTGTGCCAGAGAATGAAACGGAGGCTGATTTAGTCATCACACTGCAGAGTTGAAATGATGTGGTTCTGAATTGCTTAAGGAGTTTATCTTAAGCGGCTCAGAAGAATCTTTTATGCAGATCAGAGGACTCTGTTCATATATAAGGAAAGGGTCCTCTATCCTGTGCTGCAGACAGGGTATATAAAAGATCGGCATTGGTAAGTATATATAGTTATATATTATGATAGCCTACACATAAAGCGTGAATTGTCCCAAGTGCAATAGCTTTAATAACAAAAAGAACGGTAAAATCAATGGACTCCAACGCTATCAATGCCATGAATGTAGATACAATTATACAGTAGAACTTAAGTCTACTGCCTCTCCTCCCTCCGTTAAAAGACAAGCTTTACAGCTATACCTTGAAGGATTGGGATTTCGTTCAATAGGACGTTTTTTAGGAGTAAGTCATGTTTCGGTTCAAAATTGGATAAAGACATTCGGACAGGAATTAGAGGATCTAAAAAGCGAAAACGAGATAGAGATCGTTGAATTAGACGAAATGCATACTTATATTGGAAACAAAAAAAATATTGTTGGATCTGGATTGCTGTTGATAGAGCTGGGAAAAAATTCATCAACTGCTCTTTTGGTAGCAGGGGAACCAAAACAGGACAAAAGCTCTGGGAGAAACTAGAGAAGAAAGAGATAGGGAAAGTGATGACCGATAACTGGAAAGCATATGCAGAGTTTCTTCCAGATGAGGTTCATACACGATCAAAAGCAGAAACCTATACAGTGGAAGGATATAACAGCATATTCAGGCACTTTCTGGCAAGATTACGAAGAAAAACAAAATGTTATACTAAGAGTCTTGAAATGCTAAAATACTCTGTTCTTCTTTTGATGAAGTATAGAAATAATGAACTAACTATACTTAATTAACAATGCCAAAAGATCAATTCAATGAGTAAAACTTTACGGATATCTTAAAGTTAAGCGGGCCATTCTTTCTCCATGAATAAGTCCTGCTCATAGAATCAACTGGCCTGTTGTTCAATTTATGTTTACAATATGAGTCCATAACTTGGCTCGGTAGCCAGGTATCCGTCCGAGAAGATAATTGTTTCCTTAATCGCATCTGCATCTATTCTATCATGTCCCTCAAAAGCCGCGAGCAGATTTGCTCTTAATAGAAGTGATGCAGCAATACCGTCAATGTAAGCGGTTGCAAGATTACTGAGTGACGCTTTCCTTTTCTGCTCCAGGGCACGCAGGTATATCACGCCTGCAAAATGATCTCTTTTCACGATTATTCCAAGATACCTCCTTAAGGCATTAATAGCATCCGCAGACAAGGGCTTAAGTGAAAAAAAGGAGTAATCAATGTTACCGGTGGTTTCTATTTCGCCTGTACGCTCCAGCTTCAATCTTTCCAATAGCCTGCCATTCAGCCTGAAAACAAGCCATTGCATATCCGCTGTAAGGTATGTCGGCAGATCAATGAAATCTTCAGAGGAGAGCTGGGATGCAAAGTTATCCTTGTTCTTTTGAGTAACTATCTCATTACTGATATCCATACAGTTTACATGTTCCAGTGATCTAGTCTGCAGGACGCTGGGGGATATGTAATCTGACAGTTTTCCAGGCAAGGAGTCATACATCTCCCTGGCTTTTAGTATCATCTCCTCTTTCATTTGGGCCGGTAGCTGCTCCATCATCTCTTCTCCCTTTAGACGAAAGGCACTGGAATTGCTGTCCTGTGAAAATCCTCTGCAGACCTGGCTTGTATACAGCTGGACCCGTTGCCCGAAAAAGATCTTTATGGGGAATATCCTGCACAGGAGAGAACGAACAGAATATATGCCGCATCTGCGATCCTCCCTGAGGAAGATGCAGGCACCTCTTTCCTGGTGCTGTCTCATCGTATAGACATTGCAAAAATAAGGGTCTGTAGTCACCCATTTTTTAAGCCCGTTCCTGTCTATTTTCAGTATAGCATTGAAACCCGGCTCGCATTCCCTTACCTCTGCCGGGAAAGTGCAGCAAAAACCGCAACCTTCCAAGCATGTAAAATCCATTCCTTCAAGTAGAGCATAGTCAATTTCGGTGGTTATACTAAACATCCCCTGAAAAACACGACACCGGTAATAATTATAGTATTTTCGACGATGCCGATTTTACAATTACTGTTGATAAATTAAGATCTCCATATTTTAGAAACGGCTGCTAATTCTGCAGTAGATGTTCATTCAAACATTTAAGCCTTTCACATGATCTTTTGCTCGATATGATTCTTTTAAATATTCGCAACACAGATTATATCCCCGTGGCCGAGTATTCCTTTGTCAAAGAACTCCTTCGTAAGGGTATTCATCTTACATCCTTACTGATAGTGCTGATCTATGCCTTTTATGGCAGGCAGGCTACCCTTATCTTGCTTATATCATATCTGGTGCTTATTCTGATTATCGAGCACCTGCGTCTTGACAGGGGCCTGGAACTCCCTTTTGTCAATTATCTCTTTCGCCGGAAAGAGGTCTCAAATATCGGCTCTCATGTGTTTTTTACGCTAGGTGCTCTTGTTGCTGTTGCAGTGTTCAGTAAAGAAGTCGCCTATGCTGCTATATTGATGACCACGTTCGGAGACATGAGTGCAGCACTTGTTGGCAGAAAGATTGGAAAACATCGGTTCCTTAGCAGCGGGAAGTCAATAGAAGGGTGTACTGCTGAGTTTATAGTTGATCTTTTAATTGGATATGTTTTCCTGTCAAGCCTGCCTCTTGCACTGCTAATGGCATTTACAGCAACCCTTGTGGAAACCCTCTTTGTGAATATAGATGACAATCTGACAATTCCTATATTTTCAGGATTTGTGGTGGAAACGTTCTTATACATAAAATACATAGTATAAATTATAATATATAATTAAGTAGGATAGTGAGGCACCCGGAAACCACCACGCTTTAGGGTGCCTCTCTCCTTGCGAATCCGAGATATTCCCCAATATCTCTGTTAAGCCACTCCCATAACCCGCAATATGTAATTGGAGTCTGTTTTATTTAAATTGACCCTTGTTTATTTTATAGAGTATCTAATTTATTCAAAAGACTCTTAAAATCATGTCCTTACGTATATTTTGATGACGTTAAAATTTAATTCACTGAATTAATCCAGTATCCTCTAATTTGTACAGCACCGCATTAAATCAAGTTAACTTGGTTTTCTCGCAAATTAGTTTTTTGAAAAGTTATTTATATGCCGATGGTATAGGATATTATATACGAAAACAAACTTTTCGGAAAACATAAGAGGTAAATAAGTATGACATCATGGGAATATGAAATAAAGTCAGTTCGCTTTGGCGAATGGAACCTGATGAAAGAGGATTTGAACGAACTTGGCGTTGATGGTTGGGAACTGGTTAAGTTCTCAGGTGATGTAGATGAACAGGGAATGACCAAAGCCTTCCTGAAAAGACCGCTTGACATACTTGAAACCTGATCCTTTTTAATAATTTCTTTTCTGTCTTTTCATTTGAGACTTTCTGATTTTATTATAGTCTTGCTGTTTTCATCTATGCTTATTACAGTTTTTAATAAGTGCATTGCAGGCTCACTTGCGACATAAAGGTATTTCTATTCATTTGCTCAATGTTATTAATGGGGTTTGTTAATGAGAAATGAAACAATAGTTTTTTTGGTTCTGATGTCCGTATTCTTAGCTATTGGATGTACCGCTGCACAGGATGAAGACGAGCCAGGCATTGACAGTCCGGAAGTGCCGCCTGCTGCTCCTGATCCTGTGCAGGCTGACCTCCCCGGGCCGGAAGGCAGTGAGGTATATAATTACATAACTGAAGAGAACAACTACCGGGACTGGGATATATGGCCTTTGAAAGATGAAGTGTATTCAAGCGTCAGTATTCATGGCCCGCTGTTAACTACATACGTATCAGAGAGTGCAGTACCTGCCATCCAGAACCGGGCAGGCACCTTGCCCTACGAGAGCATGGTAGTGAGGGAAAGTTATGACGCTGATCGCCAGCTCAGAGAAATAGGTGTCCGGTATAAGGTGGAAGGTTATGACCCTGACCATAACGATTGGTTCTGGGCTGCTTACACTCCCGAAGGAGAAGTTATAGTCGAGGGAAGGGTGGAGTCATGCCAGAGCTGCCATTCGGTTGAGGCGCGTAACGACTACATTTATACCGCTTATATAACAGGCACTCCTTATCCGGTAACAGATGTGGAAATCAGGGATTTCAGCTTTGACCCGGCCTCGGTCACCATTGCAGTGGGAAATTCAGTTAGATGGACCAATATGGATTCAGCCGTACATACAATAGATGGTGGAATGTTCAGGTCTGGGGCGCTCGCACAGGGAGAATCCTACAGTTACACATTCACAGAAGCAGGCACTTATTATTACATGTGTACTGTGCATCCTTACCAGACAACGGGGCAAATCATTGTAACAGGATGAGTCTCTTTGCCATTACTTTTTCTCTGAGGTTTCCAGGCATCATTACTTCCGGTAATGCTATTAATTATGCTTACTCTATCTTATATGGGGAGAATCATGAGAAGAGTACTTTTTATCTTTACGCTGATCGCAGCGGTTGCTTTAATCTCCGGATGCACGGATTACCTGTCACCAATGGAGAGCCAGCCGCCTGGAGAAGTTGAAACTACAGAAGTCATTATGCAAAATTACCGCTTCCTGCCTCAGGATATCAGGGTTTCTGTTGGAGATACGGTCACCTGGGCAAATGATGATAGAGTAACCCACACTGTGACTGCGGACAATGGTGGCTTTGATTCAGGTGAGTTAGAGCCAAGTGAGACTTTTAGTTATACCTACGAACAGGAAGGCATCTTTGGCTATTCTTGCACGATACATCCCGGTATGATCGGTACTGTGACAGTAAAGTGAATATTTAAAATTGACAGGGGGAATCAATTGAAACTTAAGGGCCGGGTAGCTCTTGTGACAGGGGGAGGCAGGGGCATAGGAAGAGCCACATGCCTCGCGCTGGCAAAGGAAGGTGCAGATATCATTGCAACTTCAAGGAGTCAGGATGAGCTAGAAGCGGTGCGTGAAGAAGTTGAGAGCATGGGCAGTAATTCACTGGCCATCCAGGCAGACATCAGCAAGGAGTCGGATGTCATTAGTTTGGTGTCTGAATCAGCTAAACACTTCGGAAGAATAGACATCCTTGTGAATAACGCCGGAGTAGCTGTAAGGAAACCCCTGATCGAAACCAGCGCCGGGGAATTCGATAATATAATGGGTGTCAATGTAAGGGGCTTATTCCTGTGCACGAAGCATACCTTGCCCAATATGCTCAGGGAAGGCCAGGGCAAAGTGATAAACATCTCTTCCGGCGCAGGCAAGACCGGGATTAGAGAACTTTCAGTATACTCTGCATCAAAGTTTGCAGTCATCGGCCTGACCCAGTCGCTGGCTCAGGAAGTTTCAGGAAAGATTGGAGTATATGCGGTCTGTTCTGGGAGCGTCGATACAGGTATGTACCGTTCTTTGTATAATGATAAGCCATCCCTCAAACCGGAAGATGTGGCCGCCAAAATCGTGGAGCTGTGTCTTCCGGGATCAAGGGTTGCTTCAGGCTCCTGTGTTACAATTTATGGCTGTGGTTGAGGAGCAAAGTGATGTTGTCAGTATTCAGGGCGATATGATGGTCTTCAGAGACAGAAGGGATGCAGGTGAAAAACTTGCCCCTGTACTGGAAAAGTACGGGGATGAGAATGTACTGGTGCTGGCCATTCCCCGGGGTGGGTGGAAGTTGGATGCGTGGTGGCAGAACACCTGCATGTGCCTTTTTCATTGTTGATCACAAGAAAGCTGCCCTTTCCCGACAATCCTGAGGCGGGATTCGGAGCTATAGCCGAGGATGGCAATGTTTTTATTTTTGAGGATATGGCAATGTGGCTTCCGCAGGAGGAAATTGACCTGATTGTAAATGAGCAGTCAGAGGAGATACGCAGGAGGATAGAGGTTCTAAGAGGGAGCAGACCTTTGCCTGAAATGGCTGGCAGGACAGTCATACTGGTTGATGATGGTCTTGCCATGGGTTCTACCATGCGCGCTTCTATACTGCTGTGCAAGAAAAGGGGTGCTCGGAAGATTGTAGTCGCTGTGCCTGTAGCATGCAGGGAAGTCGCTGAGGATATCTCCCGGATGGTCGACGAACTCGTGGTTCTGGAAACCCCTGTGCATTTTATGGCAGTTGCCCAGGTCTATAGTAACTGGTATGATATCTCTGACGATGAGGTATCGTCGATACTGGAACACGGTTGCACTAAAAGTTAAACGATTGGAAGGTGAATGAAAGAAATGATAGTTACCAGCAGCGCTTCAAACAGGGGGAAATGATCCCTGCCAGATACACCTGTGACGGGGAAAATATCAGTCCACCACTGAATTTTGAGGACGTGCCTTCAACCACAGTTAGCATTGTTGTGATAGTTGATGGTGTTGATTCTTCCTCAGGCACAATGAATCACTGGATAGTATGGAATATAGACTTTGTTGAATGGATAGATGAGAACACAGTTCCGGGAGTGGAAGGTGTGAACGACTTTAATAGGATATCCTATTGTGGCCCCTGTCCTTCTAAAGGCACGCACCGATATTACTTCATGGCATATGCCCTTGAGACCAGGCTGGACTTTATAACAGGGACAGGCAGGAATAAAATTGAGGATGCTATGCAGCCCTATATACTTGACAAAGGTGAACTCATGGGAGAGTACGCAAGATAGGAGGCGCTTTCAGATGTTGAGGAAAAAGGATGAGATGAGTTAGTTCTTATTAAAGTCATTTGTTTAAAGCTGGATGCAAACCCACAGGCTTGGCACATAAGAGTAAAACCTGACGCACGCAGAGAATTTATTCTTTCTAAAAATCCAATTAAAGCTTATTGCTGATTCCCCGAAGAAAGCTGCGTACCTCTGTGTTGAAGATCTCTGGAGCCTCAAGGTTACTCTCATGGCCGACGTCTGGAATGATTACAAGCCTCGATCTTGGAATCCTGGAATACATGTTCCTGGCAATTTCGAGGGGAGAGCGCTGATCGGCTTCACCGTAGAGCAGCAGTGTAGGTACCTCGATAGTTGGAAGCACGTCACGAAGATCAGCTTCAGCGAAGGCAAAGAGCATTGATCTCATTCCTGCAGGATGGAATTCGGACATGATTGCTGCGCTTTCGCTGACCACTTCGGAAGGTACTGATCTGGTGAATAGTGTCGGCATCCACATCTCAACGACCTGTTCAGGCGGCAACTCGGATTGCTGAAGTCCTTGGCGCAGGCGTTCTTCTACGACCTCGGGCGGAAGGGAGCCTTTCCACCCGGCATAAGCCGAAGCCAGTATGAGGGACCTTGGAATGCCTGGATAGCGGCGGTAGAGTTCAAGTGCAAGTCCGGAACCGAATGACAGGCCCAGGAGATGAGGTTTTTCTATGCCGATTTTATTAATAAATGCAGCAAGGCAGTCTGCAAAATCAGGCAGGCGGAAAGTCTCCGGTGGATCTGCCGAGCGGCCACAGCCGGGTGCGTCCCAGGCCACCACTGTGAACTCATCTGATAACTCCTCAAGCTGCCTGCGCCATGTACGGCTGTCGCTGAGAGCACCATGGAGGAGTACGAGAGGCACACCCTCACCCTTTAGTTCATAAGCAATGCTTAATTCATCGATTTTGACCTTTTGCATGTAAAATCCCATCCCAGAAACAGGTTTATCATTTGCCTTTATCTATTTTGTGAATCTAAAGTAATGTGGTTTCTGTCCTAACAATCAATCGATTCTTGCATTTTGTATCAATTCATGGACTTATCATTATGCGAAATTCCCCTTGCCAGATTTCTTTAACTAAGTTAAACTTATATATAATGAAAAAGGTAATGGGATTCTGACTATGTATGATATAGATATTCAATCAGAATCAGCGGTTAAGGGCAGTCAAATACGAAAAGAACAAAAAATCACAGGAACACAGGCAGAAGGGTAATAATGACAGATTTGGCATCGAATACAATGGAGATCTATATCCCAAGAACCAACAGCCTCAGGACTGTCCAGTTCTATTTCTGGCTGGGAATTATATCAGCTATCCTGGTCAGGATGGTAATTATCGCGGACCACTACAACGGGCTCCTGTCAAAAGCTTTCTTCTATCTGGGTGTCATTGGCTACTTTGCATTTTTCGCTCACAGGTATCATATTGCAACTCGGCGTGTAGGTGTCCTGAATGATCTGGAACTGCTCCGGAAGGTGGAAGAAAGAAGGCCCTTGAACGAAACCGATTACGAAGGGCTCGAGTATATCGTAAGGAGTATCTCGTTATCAAAGGAACGTGTGAACTACCTCGTGATCATTGCGTTCTCGCTGATAGCCATATTCCTTTCCCTGACGCTGGATTTTGGTATAATAGCATAATTGTGATAATCCTACTATAAACGATTGAAGAATGTTGAACAAAGAAAGACTGAACAAAGGTGAATAATGTGGACTCTATAAAGGAAAAGATCATTGACAGGGCAAAGAATGCTGTCATAGATCTCAATGAGAGAGCAGTTGAAGAAATAGCACTCGAAGCCATCGAAGCAAGTGTGGACCCGGTGCAGCTTATAGAGCATGGTTTCATCGAAGGCATGAAATCCTTTGGTGACCTTTTTGAAGAGGGCAGGTGCTAGTTGCCCCAAATGTTTGCAGCATCCCGGATCGTTGAGTCAGGGATCTCTGCGCTCACACCGCTGCTGACGGGTTCAAAAAATGAGAGGTGCTGTTTTGGCAACATCATTGTAGAAGTGTGATTTCCCTATAAACTCTCCATCCAGAGGTTTCGCCACAATGCGAAACCTCCCTCCTTCCATATCAAATATTCTTTTCTAATGGTTCTGTTAACTTTACAATCTTCTCTGAATATTCTTATATACCTGCAATCCAAGAATACCCTACTATGAGAAACGCTCATACTTCCATGCGCAAACTCAGTGGTAAAAAGATGGCTGGAACCAAGGAGGCATCTTATCCTGCTGAAGAACGATTTAATCCTGAGTTCATCAAAGAAGTGGAGCAGAGTATACAAGACGTTAAAGATGGAAAAGGAATCAAGTTCAAAACAGCAGATGATTTATTTGATTATCTTAAAAAATGACTTATGACATAATTATATCACCTACTTTTGAGAAAGATGCCAAAGCCATCCTCAAGAAGGACTCCGCTCTTTCCACTCGAATTCACAAGACTGTCACTAGTATCCTTGAAAATCCTGAATGTGGTAAACCTCTACGCAACGTGTTAAAAGGCTATCGCAGGGTCCATGTCGGGCATTTTGTTATGATATACAAAATAGATGATACCAGCAACACTCTTACTCTTTTGAAACTCACTCATCACGATAAAGCTTACAAGTGATTTGATTCTACTCTGCCAATCATCGGGGTAGCTTAGTTGGAAGCACAGATAAACTTAAAAGCAGTTTTTTCCTTCGGAGGAAGGTCTTCAGGGGGGATTCACCTTTATGATTTATATTTACAAGTCTTTGTGCCATGATTGAAAAAGGGTTAGCGGCAGCTGATTAATTTTATTCGTTTTTCGGAGTTAGTCTGCTTTTGGCAGGATGGTTGCTTAATGAAGTTACTCGAACACATATGAAAATTGAAACAAAAAGGTAATATAAAAAGTTCCTAATGTGACATTATCAAATATAAATGAGTGACAAAAATGAATTTTTATATTCTGAGGTTATCTTTCAATAAATTACAACAAAGACATGTCAATAAAAAAGAGTTCCATGGAACCAGAATGGAATTAATTGAAGAATTGCTGCAAGCAAAATATGTCTATAAAAGAGAAAAAATCAGAGGCTATGTAGATTTTCATTTAGGAAATTTTAAAATTATTGAAAATTCAGATGATAAGGACATATTTTTTGCAACTTTGGGAAAATACAAAGAGGTAAAGAAAGACAAATATAATGAAAACGAAAAGGAACACTATAGAGAAAAAGAAACATTATCGCCTTGGGTTGCATTTTTAATTGATCCTACAGAACAAGTATTCATTATTCAAAAAAACACGTCTGCTTTTCCCAATTACAACTCACTTTTCAACTCAATTGAAGAACACCTTAACCGTTTGTTGTATGATTACGAACTATCAGTATCTATTGCTCCGATTTCATTACCAAACGATTTTTGGGTACAAGTGAGTGAATATAATCGAATCTATGTAGCTAAATTTGAGTTATTCATGCCAAATCATTTTGGTCACACTAACGAGTCAGTTAAAGACATGTTACTAGATACCAAAGAAGAAGTCAATGCGGATGAAGTAGTAGAGCAGGTAAGCAATAAAGAAGGAAAATTGAAATTATCTAAAGACAACAAAAGAATTAATAAATTGCTAGATTGGATTGGAAAAGGTGGTGGAAAATGGCTTCTAAGATGCTCAAAGGGAGATGACAGTGATAAAAACACAATCACAAGCACTAAAGAAGCACAAGCATTTGGAACCTCAAAGGATATAGACACAGAAACAATAGAAGAGGAAAAGAACTTTAAAGACATTGTGAATTCAGTAATTAGAGATCTTAAGAGGCATTATGCCACACACCAAACAACTAAAGATAAAAAAGAGTAAAATCGTTCAAAAAAGAAAAGATTACCTCTATTTAGCTAGTTTCATCATAATTTCTTTTATACTAGCATCTGGTGTAGACACATCTAACGGCATCCAAATTTTGACTTTGTTAAGCACTTTGATGGGAATATTGTTTAGCGGGACATTAGCATCGTTATCAATTATAATTTCACTATTAAGTTATAATGAGTTATATTTAATCAAATCGAAGAAAAATGGAGATAAAAAATACTATAGAGCCTATTTCATAACTTCTCTGAATCCTCTTTTCCAGCACAACATGAAACATGCAATATCTAAGAATCCTTTGAAAACGATGTTAAGTCTTTCATATCTGATTGCTAATTTTCTAAATCCCATCTTCAGCCATGCAAAGAATCGTTCTATTGCTCCTCTTTTAACATAAGTTTCTGGATTGAATCTTGTAGGTCTTCCTCTTTTTCTTGTTTTAGTATTCCTCGGATTTATCGGAATGTTGCTTTGTATTCCTCTAGACCTTAAATGTTTTCTTATGTCTACATCATCGTAAGCTGCATCTGCCAGTACCTGTAAGGGTCTTGTTCTCGGTCTTCTTTTAATCTTGATCTTGATATCTTCGATTACTTCAATGAAATGTTTTCTATCGTGCTCTGTTCCATAAGATAGTTGAACGGTCAAAGAAAATCCTTCACAGCTTACACAAGCATGGATCTTTATTCCATTCCTTTTCTTGTGACCGTTATATGCGGAATCTTCTCCCCTTTTTTTGTTTCGACAAAAGTACTATCAACACATACAATGTCCATAGAGAACATATTATTTTTGTAAGCGGAATCCCGAAGGGATTCCATGATCTTACCCCATATTCCTTCTTCAGACCACCTTTTTAGCCTTCTCCATGCAGTTGCATAGGAACCATAACGTTCAGGCATATCTCCCCATCTACAACCTGTTATCAGGACAAAGAGAATGCCATTGATGACCTTGCGGTCATCAGCTCTCTTTCTCCCGGTTATTGGCTGTGGTGGTAAAAACGGTTTAATAAATTTCCATTGTTCATCAGAGAGTTCTCTGAATTCCATTAACATCCCCATAATACCATTATGGAAAGTGGTATTTATACTTTTGATATGGGTTCAATATGTATTTACACCATTCAGGATCAACTCCGAGAATAGTATCTGGTAATCAGGATAAAGAAAGTTAGTGACTACAAAAGTGGATTCTGATTTTTTTGAGTATTCATGGAAATCTTCCTGAACACTGTATGTTTCCGCAATATTAGGCTTTATTATCTTGCATTCCCCAAGTTCATATATTCTTTTTACAAGGGAAGGAGGGATGAATTTCAAATCATGTTCTCCCCAGTAATCAATATCACTATCAAAAACGCTAATGGTGTTTAACAAAGGAATCTTGCAGTAATAGGAGTACATGTTTTCTCTTCTCGGATGCAAATATCACATCAGGCAGTGATATTCTCAAGTGAGCACATCCTGATAACCAATTGTAATTTCAATTAGCTTCAGATTAAACGATGTGACATTACTATATATAGTAAATTAAATAAGAGTTGCATGATTATTTTAATGTTTTAACAGACTTAACTTCGAAATTCAATTATTTCAACCCTGGAGATTTCAGGGAAACTCGAAAATCCCAATTTAACTTATTTTTATTTACAGGTACGAAATTACATCTGATCATCGCTTCTTTGAACTGCTTATTGGTGATAAAGAAACCATCTTGTGATTCTTCAAACAGATTTTTAAGTGCATAACTGGTGTAATTTTTATTTGGTGTTTTTTGCGGGAGTATATTTAATATTATCCAATTGTCCAGGGCTTTTTTTTCAATTTCGGTCAATTCGTATTCACTCATTTTTCTCACTCCTATGTTTAATAATTTGTTACCAAAGTACACTGAACTGTGCCTTGATTTCCTTTACTTGTGTTTCATACATTTATAAAACCAACCTAAGATCACAGAGGCAAGAGCCAATATAGCCTGATGGTGACAAAAACAGGGGGAGAGTGAGGTGATTCTACCCTTCAGATACTGCCTTATGAAAAAATTAGATAGTTAAGGAATCTTAAGAATTTACGATGTATTTTTCTTTTTCTTCCCAGGTGACACAGGCTCATTTAAAAAGAATCCAAATGATGCGAGATCTTTGACATACATTTTGTGAGGTTTCTCACCTGAAGAGATAGCAGGAGTTATGAAACGGAAAAACTCACGGGCAAAATGCTCGTAGCTAAACCCCTCCGCCTCGATTACCAGTTTCCATTTATTTTCCATTGACAAAATTCCCATGAAGGATATCATAAGGTACATCGAGATCATGAATGGATCGATATCGGCCCGGATCGTACCGTCATCAATACCCTCCTGGATCGCATCCCGCAGGATCATACGGCATGTACCATATCCCCTTCCAATCTCTGCGGTACACGGATTCTCTTTAGAAAAACGTTCAGAACCGTAAAAATGGATCACTCGAAGATAATCGGGGTATTCCTGTGAATATTGGTAATAGGCCTGGCCCATCAGGGCTACCTTGGCAACACCAGGCACTTGTTTCTCCATGCATTCAATATATTTTTCTTTAAGGATCTGGATACCACGGAGTACAATACTTGCAAAAAGAGTCTCCTTATTCTTAAAATATAGATAAATGGTAGCTTTGTTCAGTTCGACTTCGTGGGCAATGTCTTCCATGGAAACATCTTCATAACCCCGGGAAAAAAAGAGACGTTCGGCTGCATCGATGATCTCGGTCTTTCGCTGTTCCTTTTCCCGCTGTCTTCTATCGGCGATTCCCATATCTATTCCACCTAAGCTCGATTTTATTCAAAAGCTTATTCGTTAGATAAAACATTCTGGTTCCTTCCGTTGACTATAGAGCGTATGGAGGCGCACTGATGCGTCTTTGACCGGCCCCGGTTTCATCGATCTGGCACTTTGCGGACAGTTTTTGATACACGCACAGCAGGTAATGCATTTTTCCGTATCGATCAAAAGGGAATTTTCTACATCAATAGCACCAACAGGACACTTCTCTGCACAGATCCCACACTGTGAACACTCATCACTGACTGCGATAAAGTCAACAATCCATAATTTTGTAACTCCTCCATAAGGATAAGTGCCAGGCACCTGCACATCAGAAACCTGAGAGATTGATGAGATAGATTGGAGTTTTATACGTATTTTCTGTCCAAGTACTTCTGCATGGTTCAAATCCTTTTCATCGGGACGTCCTTGTGCTGTCGGTGTCTCGGAATCTGAGAATGAGTGTTCCCCGATATATGCTGCACAGGCAATGGGGATACATCCACATTTCATCACAATGTTTTTTAGTTCGAGTAATGCATCGTCATATACCCGATTACCATAAACCACAACACAAACCGTCGGTGTATTATGAGCTTGAATTGCATTCAGCCATTCATTTAATAATGCCGGCACTCTTCCCATATATACGGGAACTGCAACAACAAGCAATTCATTTTCCAAGGTCAGTAATGATTTTTTTCTTGCATCTGGCCTGGTAATATCAATCAATCCCACGGTGCCTGGATCAATACCACGCGCAATGCCCTGAGCAACCGCTTTTGTTGTCCCGGTCGGTGAAAAATAAACTAATTTCACAGATTCCATTTCCATTTCATTTACTCCATCAATTATGTATAAATTTACAAACAGTGTTTTTCATCCGATATCAATCTCAAGATGTCCGGATTCGCTTTCCTTGCAGTACACTCTCAGATTTTTTATTGACTATATCTGCTCGAAGTTATATTATAACTACTAGTTAGTAAATAACTATTATTTAGTATAAATATGTATCTCACGGAAAGATATCAGATACCTGATGAAGGATAAAATTCTACATGGGATAGATAAGGAATTAAAAAGAACAAAAGTAAAATTTCTCGCTTATTCAAATTGCTGCTTCTATCCTAAAGCAGCAAGAGAACTCCTTTCTTCTTCTCTGATACAAACAGCACATCAAGCAATGATCTCTTCATTTACAGCGCATTCTCTAAACTAATTGCAATTAAGAATACTCCGCTCAAAAATAGTGGTTATGTGTTTCTTACCAATACAGAAATTCTTACGCTGCTTTAGAGCCTGCTTTCGTATTTTTGAAAATATGCATCACTCCTCCAGTTGGAAAAATGTCCTGAATATCTCGATGGAATCCAGGAAGTCCTGTTTGCCCATCAGCTCCCTGGCTGAATGCATTGCCAGCATCGGCACTCCTGCATCCACCACATGAACAGGCACATATTTGCTAAGCAAAGGACCCAGGGTCGTTCCTCCGGGTTGGTCTGAATGGTTCACGAATTTTTGATATTTCACACCGGCTCTGTCACACAGCTGCTGAAAAGCTGCAATGGTCTCCACTTCTGATGCATAGGAACGATTACAACTACTCTTAATAGCTATCCCTCTGTTCATTACAGGTTTGTTGGTGATATCGCTCTTTTCACCGTAATTGGGATGCAGCCCATGGGCACAGTCAGCCGAGATCACAAAGAAGTTCATCATCTGATGGACGGATTGCTGTTCCCTTCCCGACGTTCCCATGCGGATCCTCTCCAGAATATTGCTCAGCATCATGGAGTCAGCACCCTGCCTGGTCATGGAACCAATCTCTTCATTGTCCATGAATGCCACCATATTGATCCCGTCCTTATGCTTTGACTTTATAAGAGCTTCCATAGCAGCATACACCATGGACAGGTCATCGATCCTCGGACAGGAGATGAATTCCTCTTTTAAGCCCACCAGCATACCTTCTTCACAACAATAGACACTCAGGTCCATGTCCAGAATATCTTCACGGCCGACCCCGGCTTCCTCCGCAACCAGATCCAGCAGGTAATTATCCCTGACCTCGTCTTTAATCAACTGGGTCAGGAGAGGTTGCATCTCTTTTTGAACCTTGATCTCCACACCTTTATTGACGTCGCGGTTCATATGGATGGCCAGATTAGGGATGATAAGTACAGGTCTTTGAAAATCCAGATGGATCACTTTGGGCTTTAGAACCTCATCCGATTTCACAGCTATTCTTCCGGCAATGGATAACGGACGATCGAACCATGTGTTCAGGATAGGCCCGCCGTAACGTTCTACATTCAGCGTCAGCATTCCTTCACTGCTTACCTCTGGATTGGGTTTTATCCTGAATCCAGGATTATCCGTATGAGCAGCAATCATCTTCACCCCTTTTGTAGGAAATTGACCGCTTCCGATAGTAAAGCCCACCAGCATGGAAGGATAGGGGGTCAGATAGTATTTCCCCGACGCATTCAAGGCCCATGGGTCATTCATTTCCAATTCCATGAAACCTTCAGCTTCCAGACGTTCTCTTATGGAATCCACCGTCTGGACGGATGTTGTCGCTTTTTTCATAAATCCAAAAAAATCACTGATATAATCCCTGATATGACCCATATTTGCCACCTTTCTCATGATGCCCTATTCATTCAGCTTTGCAATTGACTTTGAAGCAGTTCTCTCCATAACGTCTCATTGTGTGAGAGATCACATAATGACAAAATCTATTTTCTTTTGTTTTAGCGCCATAGTAGATAATAGATTCTCAGTATACTTAATACTGTAACTTAACACTGAATCCATTTCAAAACTCCTTTCCTCTCTTTCTTTTTTTCTTTTATTTCTTTATTGGATATATTAAACACTTGGATGACTTTCATACATGCCGGTTATTTTCAACAGGAAAGGTACTAAGTGTTTATAAATGGAGTTTTGATAATCCCACTAGCAAAAAGGATATATACAGAAACTAGCTACTCTTCTCTAAATTTTTATTTGGAAGTTGCCATGCCTTAAATATTTTGATTCAGAAATCATTCAAACAATAGGAAGAAAGAACGACAATGAACATTTCTATCAGATTAGAAGAAGAAAATGACTTCAAAAGTATAGAATATATGACAAGAGAAGCATTCTGGGATTTATATAAACCAGGGTGTGATGAACATCTTGTAGTGCATAAAATAAGAAAGGTGCCAGCATTTGTAAAAGAATTGGATTTTGTTGCATGTGATAAGGATACAATTGTCGGCAATATCATCTATTCAAGAGCTAAGGTCCGAAATGAGGAAAATAAAGAATTCGAAGTTCTATGCATGGGTCCATTTGCAGTATTGCCATCATATCAAAAGCAGGGGATTGGTTCTTTATTAATGAATCATTCTATCGAAAAAGCAAGGCAGTTAGGATATAAGGGTATTATTATTTTTGGAAATCCCGACTATTATCATCGTTTTGGTTTTGTCAGTGCTAAAGAATATAATATCCAGACATCCTGGGGTGATGATCTTGATGCATTTATGGCATTGGAACTCTACGATAGTAGCTTGGAGGGCATTTCAGGAAAATTTAATGAGGACAAGGTTTTTAAAATAGAAAATGAGGAGCTGGAAGATTTTGAAAAGCAATTTCCCTACAAAGAGAAGCATGTTACAGACACTCAGTTAAAGCTATAAATAAAAAAGGAGCAACATGAATTAATTTTTTGCGAAATTTATGGCAGTTAGGATATACTCCACAGCCAAATATAGTCATGAATTGATTTCACAAGTATAAAGACTTCTATCTCTAATAGTATTATATAAATCTAAATGGGGTTTGAAGAAGTCTCACATGAACAGTGCAAATATATTAAGCTACTTCTACCACTACAACACATGACCGGGAAAAAGGGGTTAGGCGGGGGGGTTTTGAAACAGGTTCATAGTGTAAGTCTTGTTCACTTCACCTATCATAATTACTGAAAGACTCGAAATATCTTATGAGTGTAATTTCACAAAGATTAAATATAACTGTCTTAATGTAAAAGTATGATCGATATTGCTCACTTATCAATTGAAAGACCAATTGGAAGCAAATTCAACACTCAGATTCTGGAATTGATTAAAAAAGAGTTTGCAAATCACAACTATGAACTTATTTCTTTACCAATAAAATGTCTATACTGGAAGAGAGGGATCTCTTTTTTAAAACAAGGTAGTATCAAGTATGTTCTTTTAGCAAGCCCGTTCTCAAGCAAATTTAGTGGACGAGGAAAGTTAATTGTTTGTTCAGAAGTTTCAGATTTAGAAAAGAGTGAAATTGAGAATAATATTCTTCTGTTGAAGAATGAGATTACTCAACTTCCGGTGATGCCTAAAGACTTTCCTTTCTACTTCCCGGAGGAACACAAAAAGTTATATGAAACGATTGAAAAGTCTAATCCGTCCTGTATAGTAACCCTGACCGGAAAACATCAAATGTCCGGACTAGATCCATATCCCTTTTTTGAAGATGGGAATTTCAACATTCCATCCTGCTACGCATCAGATAAGCTTGACTTGAAAGATATCAATCTTACAGAAGGTGTTGAGATAACTGTTGATTCAAGCACTGAAGAAAGGGAAACAGAACAACTACTCTTACATAAGAAAGGCAATTCGGATGAGGTAATAGTTGTCTGTGCACATATGGATTCAAAATATGAAACCTGTGGAGCACTTGATAATGCGGCTGGATTATATGCTCTATTGCAGATTGCTGACAAGTTATCTAAAATTAAAACAAAATCAGATATACATATTGTTCCTTTTAATGGAGAAGAGTATTACGGCGTAAGCGGTCAATTAAAGTATCTGGATTATTTGAAGGAAAATGATAATAAAATTAAATTAGTTATTAACATTGATTCTCCCGGATACAATGGCTCAAAAAATGCTTTATCGTTTTACAATATTGAAGAAGATAAAATTGATGATATCTTAAGCAATAAAAAATATGATATTGAGAAGGGAGTAAATTGGTATGCAGGAGATCACGCAATGTTCGCTTTTCAAGGCTTACCTTGTATTGCAGCAACATCAAGTAACCTGTTTGAAAAAGCAATAAGTGTCACACATACATCAAAAGATGTTTTAGCAAATGTGAATATCGACTTGCTGAATAGGTTGTCTGAGGATTTAATTAAGATTATTCTAGAGTTCGATTGCAAATAAAACATTTCATCTCCTTTTTTGTGCTCTGTAGAAAACCTGTACCTTAATATGGACCACAAAAGTTCACAGGGAACAGTGAGAGTGGAAACTCAAGAAGAAAATGTAAGCGGCACCCTGTGGATTCCATGTTCTCTGGGGTGGGCTTTGTTGATGTATCTCCCACATGAGAATTTCTACAGACCGTTTGAGCTTATACATACAATAAATATTGTGCAGTGTGGCTTATGGAAAACCTGCTCTAATCACTGATAGAGACAAAAAATTGCCTAGTTTTGTAATGATCGAATCATTTTTCAATAAGTAATTTTGTTATCGAAAATAACTTATCTACTGAGATTATTCAATCTATTAGGGGGTTATAATTAGTGAGAAAACAACTGATAATATTGTTTGTAGTGCTGACAGCTGTATTTACGGCTATCGGATGCACCGAAGGTGGCGATGTTAATGTAACACCGCCAGAGGCTGACATTGAAGGTGGTGATGTTGATGTTAACGTAACACCGCCAGAAGCTGATATCGAAGGTGGTGACGTCAATGTAACACCACCAGAGAACATAACGGTGCCTAACGTCGATGTCGATGGTGGCGATATTAATGTAACACCTCCAGAAGTGGATATTGGTACAGAGAATGTGAGTATACCTGAACCTGAGGTTGATGTAGGTACAGAGAATGTAACTGTACCTGATATAGATGTGGATAGCAATTGATTCCACTGAAATTACTCGAACTCAAGAAGATACATTCTTCTAAAATGGTGAGTACGGACCAAATGATATCACAGTTTCTATAGGGGTAACTTTGATCAGGATTATCAGGACAAGATAATTCACAAAAGATGCTTTTACTGGGAGAATAATTCGAAATTTAAGACCCAAAGCTCATTCAGGCATCGTGGCTGGCACGGTGCCTTATCTTTCCTCATATAATTTCTTTCCTTTCAATTTACGGTCTTAGTATGAAATTGGTATCCTTCCATTGTTTTTCACATCTCCAGCCGTTTCTCGCATATTTGATATTCCACTTAAAATGCGATTTTTAGATTATGGGGAAAAAAAATCGAACTATTGGAACCGGGTTACCTGTCCCTTAATAGCTAACCTCGAAAACTTAACAGCGATAAAAAATAGTTAAAGCTCGGTTATTGGGATAGAGGCTTTCCGGCAATATTCAAATAATTCCTTTGCCCATTCAACTGCTTCTGGATCAAAGGATACAACGTGCTTGTGATCATACTCCTCGGTGATTGTCAACGGATTCATCCTCATATACAGGTCATTGTAAGCAAAGGACATGAATTTCATCTCCTTGCTATAAAATTGAAATATGAAAAAGCTCACTTTTAATTAGCTTTTCAAAGACTTTATTGGCATTAGTCATAGATGCGTCAAACATATCAGGGGAAGCAATGATTGCGATTTGTCTTGAGGGCGCTGAGAAGATATTTCATTTTCTTTGCCCCACTCTGTAGCAGCAGAAGAACTCCTTTTCTCTTCTCAGATGCAAATATGACATCAAGTAAAGGTTTCTTCATTTGTGGGCCTTCTATATCAAGCAATTATAATCTCAGATAAGACTATATTAAATTATGCGTCTTCTACTACTAATAATATTTTGAAGCGATTTATATAGTTAATATGGTGCCTTAAAGAATTTTTGCGGCATGGTTGTTTTATTTAACAATTTAGAGTAGTGTAAGCTTTTCTTAACAAAGACAGGAATACATATTGAGTCTCGTGTGTTTGCAAAACGAATATTCCGATTTTTACAAAAATTATAAATATGAGAACATTAATATAAAGATGCCGGTTGCCTTCTAGCAAGCGGCATATAGATATAAGATAGATGTGATTGAAAAGGAGAAACAGCTATGTCTGAAAATGAAGAGCGAGTATTTACTATTTCTCCCCTGCCACCCGTATTACATGGATTCAGGTTAAGAGATGTGAAAACCCAAAACAAAGTACCTGCGATTCCTGATAGCCACGCAGCCATTGTAGAATGATAGTTATCTTTCTATCGATAATTGGCCATTCGGGCAGAACTGGAATAAAAGGTTGTTATGAAGACCATTCTTCAGGACACCTTTTGCCTCTTCTAATCATTCGGTGCACTCATCCAGCTTCAAAGTATTATTCAAAGATCACTTATCGTTCGAAGGAGGCTTCTCAATGAAACTACCTACGCCCATAAAACATGCCCTGATCGAAGCAACAATTTCAATGTATATTGAAACCTACCCGTCATCCCGAATCAGTAAAGAACCCCTTGCTTTTGCGATTCCCCCGGTCAAAATCTTGGAAGATACGGAGATATTTGGCATCACAGACTCCGATATCCAGGCCACGGTCGCCGAAAACCCAAATTCCCTTTCATGCATCATAGACCCTGACGCCGTACAGTTCATTCCTCCATTTACCCGAACCTGCAACCTTTACGATAAGGTCCTCGATAATATCAAAACGAATACATCTATTGATCCAAAAACCACAATCTTTTATGACCCTGCAATAAAAGAAGACCTCATCTACCATTTCTTCACAGGTTCCATAGTCCTGATGGTCCCCGAAGACATGTCTGACCTGTCACAGCTTAAATTCGCCCTAACGGCCGGAGGAAGTAAGCTCCGTGCTATTATTGATGTGACAGGTGGCTGGGTTTACCTTTTCCCAAAGCATATCATGCAGTCCCGGGAATGTGGCAAAATATTAGCCAAGGATACGAATGTTGATCAGGTCCTCGCAAGATATCTGGACGAGATATTTCCCGAAGAAACTCTATAATTTATATCATTTCACTCTCAATCTGATATCTTGTTGAACAAATAAGGCGGAAGGCTAATCCTTAAATGTTCTTCATGAGGGTCTTAAAAATAAAACACATCATTCCCATTCTTCGTCATAAATGAATTGCCAGCCGACCCCAAACTTATCAGTCACAAATCCATATAATTTACTCCAGAACGTTTCCTGAAGTTCCATACCTACAGTGCCATCAGCTTCAAGTTTGCTGAACATTGACCTTATTTTATCCGTATCTTTACTGATAATTACAAGGCTGATATTATTCCCGACAGTGAATGGCATACTTGGCGGGATATCGGAAAACATCACAGTGCTTCCCTCGATATCAAGAGATGTATGCATTACCAGATCCTTTGTCTCTTGCGTAAGAGGAAAATCCTCATCTGCCGGCGCATCCTTGTATAACATGAGTTGAGGCTTTTCTGTTCCAAAGACTTCGGCATAGTATTCTACAGCTTCACCACAGTTCCCGTTAAAGTTTATGTATGTCTCTACAGACATTTCTGACACTCCCATCTTTAAGTATACTTATAGTAACTGATGCCTACTCCATTAAATAGCTTACTCATGGTCCAAAACCTATTATGGATCACTGGAAGGAGGGGAGTTTAATATAGAGGTTGTGAGAAAAGGTAAAACGCCTATTCAGACCGTGCTGGCCAATACCAGCCCATCGGCCGTGAACCTCACTGAAAAGCATCCCAAAAACTAAAAGGAAGTACCTGAAATGCCATCGTTGTATCTGATATCATGCAGGATGTTCGAAGATGAGCTTGTTCATATATTTGAAGATGAAGATGAGAATACTCGTCTGATACTGATCGAGAATCAAAATATCAGTGAGATCGAAAAGAAATTAAGTGAAGCATTTGTAGAATATAAGAGGACATCATTTGAGGACCTGCCTCCTAAAATCAATCCAGCAGATGACTTTATTGTTGTTCTGGATCTGCTGGAATTTGCACTGGATGCTAATCCTCAGACACTCAAAGAAAAGGTTTACAGAGCCATTGAAACAAGAGGAGAATTATTTGATGGGATCCTTGTCTTTTATGGGCTCTGTGGCAATGTGCTCGGCTCTCTTGAAAGTGATTTTGCCTACCTGGAAATTCCTATAAGAATACTTAGGGATGCACATGGGGAAATTGTGGATGACTGCATCTGTGCCGCCTTTGAGAGCAGAGGTGCTTATGCAGAGGCCATGATGGGTGAAAAAAGGGGCGAAGGAACATATTTCCTCACACCGATGCAGGCGGCTAACTGGAGAGAGATGCTGGTCCTTGCCAAACTGGCTCCCAACCCTGATGACACCGAAATGATGAAAATGGTCTTTGATTACTCAGGTTACAAGAATGTCGGAAAGGTGGACACAGGTTTATGCTATGAAAAAGAGTTCCATAAAACCGTGGACGAATTCGCCAACCTTTTTGATTTGAAGATACGGTCTTTCACAGGTTCTACAAAGGTAACAGACGGATCATATCATTCTATCAAGAAAGATATCATTCAGGAAGCATCTGAAAAACCTGTACTTTAATCATCATCCACAGGGTTCACAGAGATTTTCCAGGTCTGCTTCATGAAACTTTCCACATATCCGGAAAGATCAAATCCCGTACCATTTGTTCAAATACTTAAAAACAATATTGTTGAATTCATCGTATTGTTCTATCGAGCAGACATGTCCGCAATCATCAATTACCTCTACCTGGGAATTGCGGATTCTCTTACTATACTTCAAGGTGTCCTCTAAAAAAAGATAGTCCTGGCTCCCTGAAACGTATAAAACCTTGATTGCATCATCCAATTCATCCAGCCAGGGCAGACTGTTCGTTGTCTGTGGAATTATATCCAGCCATTTACAAAACTCATCATAGCCCAATTTCTTTGCTTCATTCACAAAGATAACTCTTGATCTTTTGTGGTTACTTTTTGGCATTATGATATAAGCAAAAAACCTGTAGAGTACCATATAGTTGATTGCTCTTTTGAATGTTATCGCCAGTAAAAGCAAAGACCTTGTCTTCAAATTGAACCTGACTATACCTCCGCCCATGATCAACGAATTCACTTTTTCGGGGTACAGCACGGCAAATCGTAAGCATATCAGCGAACTAAAGGAAAATCCCAGTAAATTGGCTTTCCCGATTTGATAGTGATCCAGAGTATTTTTTATAAGCTCACATACTTGATCCAGGTCCAGGTCCTTATTTACTTCCCCTTTATGCATTTCCAGCACAAGCAGGTTATAATGTTTTGAAAAGAAATCGACCTGTTTTTTCCAGGTCCTTGCACTGCCTCCAAAACCATGGATAAGTACTATCCATTCAACAGAGCCAATCTTGTAGTAAACTTCGGCACTAAACTTTTTTTCTTCTGCCATCGGTTATTCCTTTCTTGAAAGCAAAATACTTCAAGAACTTAGGAAAATTCTTCTGATTATGCTCCGGCATCTTCTTAAATAGTTCTTCTGCCTTCTCTTCCCACTCTTTGGCCCTTTCAAAACTTTTCATAGCGAGAGCTTCAGGAGATTCCGGGTTTGCCAGATGGGTCGATCTTGCTCCTCCGGCATTGACCACATCAATGATAGCCTGTGGATTATCTATCAAAGGGCAGGGCCTTAAAGGGTTTTGTGAGAATGGCTGAGCATCCCTAAAAGCAGTGAAGAATCTAGACCTTAGGGCTTCGGCAAGCGATACTTCGTATATGTTCGAATCCGAATAGTGACAGAAGGCACATGGCTCCACATCACCCTTGGCATTGATATGAGCAAAACCAACACCTGCACCAATACAACCGAAAGACAGATGGCCGTTGTTCCAGAAATCTATGATGACATAGTCATGTTTTATGCAATAATCCCTGATCCTTTCCTGTACGTATGCTCTTTGCTCGGCAGTGCACACTAATGAAGTATCAGCATCGCTTCCCACCGGGATATACTGGAATAACCAGCCAAACCAGGCACCTTTTTCACGCATCTGATCAAGGAACTCATCACTGGCTATGGTCTTGTAGTTCCCGGAATGGTAGCAGGCAGAAAAAGCAAACGCAATGCCTCTGGATCTCAAAATATCCATGGCCCCGATGGCTTTATCATAAACACCCGGCCCTCTTCTGAAATCGGTTTCTTCTTTTGTCCCTTCGATGCTTATAAAGACATTCAAGTTCCCCAGTTCAGCCATTGCATCGGCGAGCTCTTCATCGATCAGAGTTGCATTAGTAAATGCACCAAACGTCATTTTGTTATGTTTTTTGCACAATTTCAGGATATCGTCTTTCCGGAGTAAAGGCTCGCCCCCGGTCATTAAACACTCCATGATCCCTAATTCTTCAGCTTGGTCTAACAGGTCGTCAAACTTTTCATATGAAATGTTATGCCCGCTTTTATAATCCTGTGACCAGCATCCCTTACACTTCAAATTACAATCACTGGTCGGGTCTATCAAAAGATCTCTTGGAATAGAACTTTTGTTTTTGAATCCTTTATATAGTTCTTTGAGAGTAACGAAATTGCTCATGGCAAAATGGGTGGTCATTCCCTTCGCAAAAAAGAATTGCCTGCATTGGTAGACATAAGCCTTATGATGTGGGAAAGGAGGTATTTTTTCTCTTTTCCCGTTGATCATTAAATACTTCAATTATAAAACTCCATATCTTATTTTTTCGTTACGGATACTTTCTGCGGAACGACTCCATCAAAAACGAATTCACCATTCGAATTAGATGTCAGGCTGGTTATTTCAAGTCCGGGTACAACCGTATAGATCCGGGGGAAGTATTCTTCCATTACGCTTACACTTTCTTCCTCCATGTATGAGCCTGGAAGTGGAACGGCTCCAAGGTAGAATGTTTCCGGGTCTCCGCTTAATTGGTTATTTGTTACACTGACTCGCCCTTTGCTATAAATGTTCAGACTGTCAGGCAGGGGAATCGGAACATCACCTGCAACATCAGAATACAGATCAGTCTTCAGTCGCTTTATGTCAGCAGTACTCGAACCTTCCATAGTCCCATCCGGTAAGACTTTCACCTGCAGGTTGTCAAACCACCAGAATCCAGGTGCAATCTCATTCAATAGAGCTGTAGCCTCTTCTTTGGTAAGAGTGAATTCCTTTCGTTCATAGTCTGAGAACTCAAAATTATAATCATGGATAGATTGCTTTTCAACATTCTTCTTGTATTCTTCCAGTTCTTCGCCGGTCATACCTTCGAATTCTATCTGGATGCCGGTTTTTTCCAGAGCACTTACATAGTCCGCGTGAGTGTATTCAACCCCAAGATCTTTCGGTCCAAATAATGAAAAACTTGCATATACCCAAGAAACACTAGCTAAAATTAATACAAATACTACTAATAATACGTATTTGAGTTTTCCTTTTTCTGCGCTCATTGTATCACCCATTCATTATTCTAAGTTTATAATAATAAAGACTTCTGCTTTATTCTATTTAAGTTAATATCCTAAATATGAATATCAAAAGCAAGTAATGGCCTTGCATTTGTAGTATTCAACAGAATGTAAGAAAACAAAGGAATTTAACATCACATTGGCAGGAATATATGCTCTCCTATGATCATGTCCCGGTTGTAAACTTTTAATGCAGAATCGGATTTACTCTATATTACATGAAATTTCAATATCCATCAAAGCACTGTCAGTCACAAACACTAAATACGACTTTCTCCAAATAAAAAACAGGAGATAATCAAAATTGGTTTCATCAATACTTATCCTTATTCTTTGCCTGCTAGCATTTGCAGCAATTCATAGCGTCGTGGCGAGCCTGCGCTTCAAGCGTTTCCTCAGGCGACGCCTGGGACCCAGAGTGGATACATTGTATATGCCTGCTTTCAGTATCATGGCAGTGCTGACGCTATTGCCGCTTGCGTATGTTCTTTATAAGAACCCGGGACCTTTCCTCTACATAATACCTTCTCCCTGGCGCTGGCTGATGGTTGGCGGACAGCTGGCCGCTGCAATCGTAGCTCCCATGGCTTTCAGGGATGCGCCCCACAGGTTCAGGGTAAGCTCACAGCTATCCGGACCCGGGACCGCTGAAGCAGGCCCTCTTGATATCCGGGGCGTTTACCGCTGGGTAAGGGACCCCTTCCTGCTCTCCGGACTGGTCATAATGTGGCTCACACCTTTCATGACAGTTAACCTGCTCATTATCTACATTTTGACGACCGTATACCTGTACCTGGGATCACTGCACTGGGAAAGCCGACTGGTGGCACAGTTTGGTGACGATTATCGTGAATATAAGAAACGCGTACACAGGATAATCCCGCGTTTGGGTGGATATAATTAGAGCACAAGAGCATTTTATATCAAATAAATCTCATTTATCACAATAACTTCCATTATAATAACTCTAATTAGCTTATTAATGAAGATCAATGGCAATCGATGAAACCATAAAGACTCTCCTTAAAGAACTAGGAGAAACAAAACTTGTCTGTGTTACCAAGACAGTGGACCCGGTTAGGATAAATGAAGCCATCAGGGCCGGAGCTACGATCATCGGGGAGAACCGGGTCCAGGAATTCGAGGATAAATGTGATGAGATCCTGCCCTGTGAAAAGCACCTGATAGGACACCTGCAGACAAACAAGGTAAAGAAAGCCGTCCAGCTCTTTGATGTGATCCAGTCGGTCGACTCCCTGAAATTGATCCAGGACATTGACAGGAAAGCCGCAGATAATAACAAGATACAGCAGGTATTCCTCCAGGTCAACGTCGGAAGGGAGCCACAGAAGTTCGGCTTCGTTGAGGAGGAGATTGGACAAGCGATAGCCGAGATTCGCTCACTCCGGAATGTCCGGGTGCAGGGACTCATGTGTATAGCCCCCTTTGTGCCTCCTGAGCAGACCCGCCCTTATTTCAGGAGCATGAAAATGCTTTTTGACAAGATGCAGCAGGAGTTTCAGGTTACACTGAATGAGCAAGACAAGCAGGATATTCAGAACAACATCGACATCAGGAAGCTATCAATGGGAATGTCCGGGGATTACAGGGTTGCCATCGAGGAAGGGGCTACAATCGTTCGCGTCGGTTCTGCAATATTCGGGGATAGGGAGTACAAAAGGTAGTATCAATTGCTTCCGGTGGACAAGCACGGTGTATACCAAGATGACCTGCATATGCTTTAGAAATATGTCAACGACGGTCATGGCATTCTATATACTTTACCTTATTAACCCCGGGTTTAGGGAGAATAAAAATGAATTTACGGCCCGCGCGGCCGTAAACCCTCACATTCACGCACCCGGATGAACAGTCAGTGCAATCAAATACTTTGTATCGATACTAAACCATTCCCATTATGAGATACTATCGGCCTTGGCATGTCAATGCCCAGAGCTTCCCTGAGGACATCTTCGATAGTCTCTACAGTTACAAACTTCAGTTCGTTCCGGGCATCTTCCGGTACATCATCCAGATCCCTCTCATTCTCTTTCGGCAGAATCACCTTCTTTATACCTGCCCGGTGTGCTGCCAGCACCTTCTCTTTGATGCCGCCAACCGGCAGTACGGCTCCGCTTAGCGTGATCTCGCCTGTCATGGCAAGTTTGGGGTCGACTGTTTTACCGGTTATCAAAGACGTCAGTGCAGTGAAGAGAGTCACACCTGCCGAAGGGCCGTCCTTGGGGGTTGCACCTGAAGGCACATGGATGTGGATATCACTTGCAGTGAAGTCAAAGCTGCTCGCAGTGTTTGCAAGCCGGGACCTGACAAGGCTTAAAGATATATGCGCCGACTCTTTCATCACATCCCCAAGCTGTCCCGTAAGCGTAAGTTTCCCGGTGCCGGGCATGAATGTACCTTCTATGAAGAGAATATCGCCTCCCACAGGTGTCCAGGCAAGCCCGGTAACCACGCCAGGTACATTCTCTTTCCTGGCTTCTTCCTGACGTATCAGTTCCTTTCCAAGGATCTGTGTGAGCATATCCGCCTTCACCATGTAGGGAAAACCGGCCTTTCCTGACACTATCCTCTCGGATATGAATCTTGCAGTTGTCGCAAGCTGTTTCTTAAGCCCTCTTACCCCTGCCTCGCGGGTGTATTTGTCAATGATCACCTTTAGGGCATCGTCCTTGACCTCTACTTTACCCTCATCAAGGCCGTGCTCTTCCAGTATGCCGGGCAGTATGTGATCTCTTGCAATTGCGAGTTTCTCGTTCTTCGTGTAGCCCGAGATTTCAATTATCTCCATTCTGTCAAGAAGCGGTCCCGGGATACTTGCCAGAGAATTGGCAGTGGCTATGAACAACACCTCCGAGAGATCGTATGAGACTTCAAGATAGTGGTCTGAGAACGTGCTGTTCTGCTCGGGATCAAGGACTTCCAGAAGGGCACTTGCCGGGTCTCCTGAGTAGGAAGACGAAAGCTTGTCTATCTCATCGAGGATGAATACCGGGTTCTTGGTGCCTGCTTTCCTTATGCCCTGGATGATCCTTCCTGGCATGGCTCCGACATATGTCCTTCTGTGACCTCTGATCTCTGCTTCATCCCTGACGCCTCCAAGACTGGCACGGACATATTCCCTGCCAAGGGCATCTGCAATGCTCTTTCCAAGACTTGTCTTACCAGTGCCGGGCGGCCCTGTGAAGAGAATGATCGAACCCTGCTTCTCATGCTTTAGTTTCATTACTGCCAGATGCTGGATTATCCTCTCTTTGACCTTTTCAAGTCCGTTGTGGTTGCCCTCAAGCACACTGCGGGCCTGATCAATGTCAATGCTCTTTTTCTCTTCCACTGCCCATGGAAGATCAAGCAGGAGGTCCAGATAGTTCCTGATAACATGGCTTTCAGGATTGTGATTTCCCCCGGTCTCGAGTTTCTTTAACTCTGAAAGCGCCTTCTTTTTCACTTCATCAGGCATCTTTGAGCTCTCAATCCTTTCTCTGTATCCTCCTTCACCTGAAACAGGATCCTCGCTTTCATTGAGCTCCTCCTGGATGACCTTCAATTGCTCCCGAAGCATCGCCTCTCTGTGTGACTTGTTCACTTTCTCGGCAACTTTCCTTGCCACTTCGATCTGGATGTTGATGTTCTCTTTCTGGTTTGTCAGAATGTAGAGGAATGTCAGATAGCGTTCACGAGTGGAAACTGTCTCGAGAAGATCCTGCTTCTCTTGCAGTTCTATCGGCATGAAGGGCATAACATATCCCATTATCTGGTCAATGGAATCCATCTTGTCAATTGGCCTGGTGAATTGTTCAGAACTCTGAAAACGGCTGCTTATCTCGTGGATCGTCTTCCTTACATCTCCCATTATCTGTTTGTGGAGGTCCTCATCAAGATCATCAATATCAGGGACCGCAGTAGATGTGGCATAGAATAACCCATTCTTCTGATTCAGGGAAACAGAGCCTACTCTCTCAAGGGCCTGTGCATAGACAAGAAATCCTTCATCAGCCGGCTGTACAAATTTAATCTCGAGCAGGTTTCCTGTTCTGTACAGATCGTCTTCTGATAAGTCTGAAGATTTAGTTCCACTCTTTACAGTCAACCCTATTGCGCGTGCATATCCTTCATTGCGTATGTCATTTAGTAGTGTTTCTCCTATGGTCTTATCGGCCAGGAACTTTGTCTGGCTATTGGGGTAGACTACGACTTCAAAGAGTGGTATTACAATACTTTCTTTGTTATTGTTGAGTTGTTGTGGGTACATTGGCAATTGTCTCATTTGTATAGTGTTCATTAGTTAGACTTAACCTAACCATAGGTGCCAAAAAATCATCTCACCTTTCGCAGAATCTGTATCAGATCATCCATATCCTTTTCATCCAATGAATCTGCCATCTTTTCGATAAGCTTCAGCAGAGAGTTCTGTTCGGACCGGGCTATGATCTGTCCTTTTTCAGTCAGACGAATATAGAACATCCTGCCGTCATTGGAGGACCTTTCTCTGTATACACACTCCATTTTGACGAATTTATTGATCATTTCCGTGATAGTGGGCTTAGAGTTGCGGGTAATCTTCGCAAGCCTGCTGAAGGTTACTTCTCCATGTTCATCAATGGCTTTCAGGTATCCTATCTGCTTTACAGTGATATCCGATAAACCATATTCAGAGAAGATCT